>CAJMRN010000023.1 GCA_905215815.1 uncultured bacterium
AGCGGATGGCGCGCACCTTGTCGTCCTTGGTCATGAGCGCGGGCGGCTTTCCCACGAGCGCGTCGGCCTGCCGGATGAGATCGTCGAGCAGGTCGTTGACATTGTGCGTGATGCGGGGCGTCTCCTCCCCGGCGGGGTGGGCGGACGTCAGCCCGGCGAGCGCCTGCTCGGTGAGGTGGCGGTCGAGCGTGGCGACGCCGTATGCCACGGCCAGCACCGAGCCCATGAGCGGGCAGATGAGCATGGCGCCCACGATGGCGATGTCCGAATCGATATCGAGGCCGATGCTTGCGATGAGCATGGCAATAATCAGGATGCATAGGTGGGAGCCAGTCAGACGCGCCCCGTTTACAAAACGCTTGCGAATTACGTGGTAGGGCGCGCGACCCTCGCGAATGTTGAATGCGCGCTTGAGGAAGCGGGTGATGTTTTCCATGGCTTCGCTATGAGCGGGGCGGATGCCGTGACGCCGATGATGACGCTCGCGCAGTCGCTTGATCTGTTGTTTGTCGAGTTCCATGTCCACCTCGTTCCAGCGCGGTCCGCGCAACGCGCCCGTTGTCCTAACTCTACACCGTGGCGGGCGGGGTGTCTGTTGGATGCGGAATCCGATAGGGCGGATGACGCGGGAGCAAATGCAAATCACAGGCTCAATTCCATCACGCGAAAATATGATGCACCAGCTCCTTCAAATGTGACGAAATTGTGAAGCACAGGAGCATGAATTTCAAAAAATACGCTGGTCGCCAATGTTGCGCAACAGAATTCAAAAATCGACAGCTACCGATTGATACGTATGGATACATCCGTGTCAAAGGGAGAAAGCCATGGCAAACTATATCCCACAGCACTTTGAGCCTCGGGCCAAGGCCGTCAACGTCAAGGGCGTTGCCAACCGCGCCGTCGCAACCGTTTTGACGGCGGGCCTCATCGCTCAGCCGCTCATGTCGCCGCTGGCGGCAATCGCCGCACCGACGGCAGATAACGGTGACGCCACGAAGGGCGACAACGCTATCGAGAACACCGTTGCCACCGGTAACCAGGCGGTCGTAAAGACGGCTGCCCAGTTGGCCGAGGAGTCGGCAAAGCAGCTCAAGGACGCTCAGGCCGCCTACGATGCCGCCCAGAAGAAAGCCGACGCGGCGGACCAGTCTCAAAAGCAGGCGCAGCAGCAAAAGAATCAGGCCTCGCAGGCCGTGACCGATAACGCCGCCGAGCAGAACGAGGCCGAGACAGCCGCGCTTCAGGAGAAGATCGACGAGCTTAAGGTGGCTGTTGACAAGGCTGAGCAGCAGCAGAAGAAGCTGGGCGACCTGAACGGCCAGCTCGATCAGGCCAACAAGAGCGTCGATGAAAAGACCCAGGCGCTCAAGGATGCCGAGACAAAGCGCGACGAAGCCAAGAAAGCCCTCGATGACGCCAAGGCCAAGCTCGAGGCCATGGATGGGTACGAGGCCGCCAAGAAGGCCGTCGATGACGCGCAGGCAAAACTCGATGCAGCGAACGCCGATGTGAAGACTGCCGAGGGTGAGCTCGATGCCGCCAAGACGGCTCTCTCCAATGCCGAGAAGGCAAAGAGCGATGCCGAGTCTGCTCTGACGTCCGCTCAGGCAAAGAAAAAGCAGACCGCCGCTGCCCTCGTTGCTGCAAAAACCGCACATGACAACGCCCAGCTGAAGCTGGATCAGGCGCAGGCTGAGCTCGATGCCGCTACTTCTGGCACGGGCGTCGATCTGGGTGCGCTCGAGGCCGCGAAGATTACCGCTGCCAACGAGCTTGCTACCGCGAAGAGCGCCCTTGACGCCGCGACTGCCGCCGACGCTACTGCACAGTCGAATCTCAAAAATGCCCAGGCTGCCGTTCCTACTGCTCAGGAGCGTGTCAACTCCGCTAATACTGCCGTGTCATCCGCGCAGGCTGCATACGACGAGGCGAACGCGAAGTTCAGCGACGCGAAGGGCAAGTACACCACCGCCAAGGATGCATACGAGCAAGCTCAGCAGACCGAGGGCGATAAGAAGGCCGAGTACGACCGACTCGTCGAGGTTCGCAAGCAGAAGCAGAAGGCCTACGATGCCGCCAACGCCGACGTCACTGCTGCGGGAAAAGCCCGCGACGCTGCGAACGCCGAGGTCGAGAAGCTTAACCAGCAGATTGCCGACCTCAAGTCGAACATGACCGTAGACCAGAATGTCATCAACCAGGGTATGTTCGGCTTCTTGAGCTATATCAGCGGCGGCAGCCAGTTCACGGCCATGCAGAAAAAGAACGCCAAGGATGCCGTATCGATGCTGACCGGTGCTGATGACAAGGCCGAATGGTATGACGAGTACGTCGATCAGGACATGTCTCGCGACACCAACCCGCTTTCCTTGGAGCAGATGCGCAACGCCCTGACCTACCTCGACACCCAGAACAACCTCCGCAAGGCGAACGGCCAGTCGGCGCTCAGCGTCAGCCTTCGCATGATTGTTGCCGCTGCACTGAACGTGTCTTATTCATCGAATAATGATTTGAAGCACTCGAACTGCTACCGGGACAATGGAGAAAATCTCGCAGATGGCGGCGGAGCATACACCGGCGGTGAGACTGAGGATACCCTCGGCTGGCCCTACACTAGGCTCTATACTTGGGAGAAGAAGATCTTCGACAAGTATGTAGAGCAGTATGGCGACGAACTCGGCAAATACCGATATGAGTCCTATTACATCTATCAGAACTACAAGAGCATCTACCATGAGTGCGGGCACTATCTTAACATCGTCGATTCTGCTACGGTCGCAATCGGTGTTGCAACGGGTAGCGGAAAGAACGCCGATTCCGAGGTAACCGCATTCGATTACAGCGAGGATGACACCCAGGCTGACTTCACTGTCTCCGAGTTCAAGAAGCTCCTGAACGACTACATCGATTCCGCCTACAATGCAGGCGGCACGCAGGAGCAGAAGGAGCAGCTCAAGCAGCTGCAGGAGAAGCTCGCCGAGGCAGAACGGGCTTCCGCCGCTGCCGATACATCGTATCAAGCCGCCACGAGCAGGCAAACCGCTGCGCAGGATGCCCTCACCGCGGCCGATACGAGCGTGAATACCGCCAAGGGCGAGTACGAGAAGGCAAAGTCTGCTACCGCTGCGGCCAAGATCGCCTATGACGCGGCCGATGCAAATTTGAAGCGTATCGACATCGCGACGCCGAAGGCGAGCCTTGATGCCGCCAAGAGCGAGGCTGCCGCTGCCAAGTCCGCGCTCGACGCCGCCAACGCAAAGCTCTCCGAATGCCAGAAGAAGGCGCAGGAGGCCGCTGTCCGCAAGACCGAGGCGCAGGCTGCTCGCGATGACGCCCAGGCGAAGTTCGACAAGGCCAAAAAAGCCTATGACGATGCTACCGCTTCGGTCGAGGACCTCACCGCCAAGCTCGCTGCCGCAAGGGCGGATCTTGAGAGCAAAAAGAGTGCGTTCGATGCCGCCACGAAGGCCGACGCCGCCGCTCAGACTGAGGTGGAGAGGGTCCAGACTGCACAGACCACTGCCACAACGGCTCTCGCAAATGTTCAGCAGGAAGCTTCCAACAAGCAGCAGGCTCTGGTCGACGCCCGGGGCAAGGTCGCGACCGCGCAGTCCGCGCTCGACGCGGCGAACGAGGCATTCAAGCGCTACGTCGTGGCCCAGAAGGCTGTTGACGATGCCGAGGCAGCCTATGATGCCGCCGACGCCGGCGTTGGCGAGGCCAAAAAGCAGCTCGACGCAGCAAACGAGGCAGTAGTCGATGCGAATTTCGAGATCGTCAAGGCCAAGGCCGAGCTCGCAGCCACCGAGGAGCTCAAGGCAGACCTCGAAAACGTTGATCATAAGGCCTCTCTCGCTGCCGGCACCACGGTGTTCAATGCGGGCTGGACGCCCAGGAACCAGCTGCGGAAGCTCGATGCTGCCTACGCGCGCTATAAGGATGCCGTCGACGCCGAGTCCGCTCTTAAGCAGGCGGCTGCCGATGCCGACGCCAAGCTGTCTGATGCCAATGGCGTCTATGCCGCCGCGCTGGCCGAATTTGGCGATGCCAAGGACGCGCTGGCTGCCGCACAGGCCGAGTACGACAAGTACCACCCCAAGGCCGAGCCGCAGACCAAGCCGCAGGCCAAGCCCCAGGTCACGCAGGCGGCTGCAAAGGCTCCCGCGGGCAAGCAGAAGGCTACGTCGGACAAGCTCGCCCAGACTGGCGACAATTCCGCTCTTGCGGGCGAGGTGTTCGTCATCGGCGGTATCACCCTCGTGGCCGCTGGCGTGACGCTGAGCGATCGTCGTCGCAAGCAGATGTAGCGTTTCGAGCGTAGTTTCTGCAACGAACTTCAATTCATAACGGGACCGTCTCGTTAGCCAAACGATAAGGCCGGCGCGCTGTTAAACGCAGCGCGCCGGCCTTTCTTCGTATTGGCATCAAAAAGCCCGGCCGGTAGCCGCAAAAGCTACCGACCGGGCAAGCCGTAGGCAATATGATTGCGACTGGGCTATCGCTAAAGTGCGAGCGAGCAGCTGCTCAGCTTATCCCAGCAGGCTCAGACCGACGGAGACAAACGCCAGGATAACGCCGACGATGGACTCGCCGCCGAGCAGGCCGCTGGCAACGACCAGACCCTGTTCCTGGAAGGCGGCGTCCTTGGCAGCCCTCTCCTCGTCAGAAAGACCGGCGGTGGCGTCGCGGTGGGCGGACCACTTGTCGTAGGCGAGCTTGACGCAGGAGCCCAGGAATGCCGTGAGTGACATGTAGAACGGCAGGTACACGCCCAGGCCGATCATCATGGCCGGAATGCCGAGCCAGTACATGACGATGCCGGCGATAAAGCCGCCAACGAACCACGGCACGCTCGGGATGCCCGAGACCATGGTGGCGACGACGCTTGCCTGCGCGGCGACAAAGCTCTTGTCGGGGCCAAAGGCGTCCGGGCCATAGGCGGTGACGAGCGCGACCATGACGGCGGCGGCGACCAGGGCGCCCACGATGCCGCCAATGGCTTGGCCGATCCACTGCGCACGCGGGTTGGTGCCCAGCACGGCGCCGGCCTTAAAGTCGTTCATGACGTCGCCCGCAAGGCCGCACGCCACGGCTACGATGCCAGCGATAAAGAACAGCTTGACCTGAGCGATCTGAGCGAAGGCAGCCACGATGAGCATAACGATGAGGCCAAAGATTTCCATGGGGTCGATGCCCGTCTGGCCGCAGCTCTGTGCGCTCATGATGGTGGTGACAAAGGTGAACAGCGTCACGATGACGGCCGGAACGGGGCCAAGGTCAAGCACGATGGCGATGATCACGGCGATGGCGGCAGCGCCCAGGCCGATGATGCCGGCGTCGAGCTTAAGGGAGCCCGAGATGAGCGACTGCTCGTCGGTGTCGGTGGAGCTGTCGGCGGCAAGACCGCGGACGATACCGGCGACCTGCGGCAGGATGTCCTTGAGGACGACGGCGACGCCAAAGCCCATCATGAGGCCCATGCCCAGGGACTTGACGATGCCCTGTGCAGTCACAACGTCGAACAGACCGGCAGCGGTGCCGCCCACGATGATGCCAAAGTTGCCCAGCAGGGCGCCGGCAAACCAGAAGGCGACCGGGGCGAAGCCCACGAGGAAGCCGACGGAGAGCAGCATGGGCGAGTTGTAGATACCAAAGGTCACGCCGGGGATGTTGAGCGTGCATAGCATACTGGGCACAATGCCCAGGGCGTCGCGCAGCACGCTATAGATGCCGGCGATGGCCATGGAGCCAAAGAGCTGCTTGCCGGTTTTGCCGCCGGCCTCGGTTGCGCGCAGGGTCTGAGCTGCGGCGTTGCCGGTGGGGAACTCAAGCGCGGCGTCCACGATAAAGTGACGGTGGATGAGCGCGGTGGCCAGCAGGCCCAGGATGGTGCCGGCGAGTGCCACGATAAACATGTCGAGCCAGCTGATCTGGTCGGCATAGCCCAGCATCCAAGCGCCCGGGATGGTAAACGCCAGGCCGCCGGCGACCATGGCGCCCGCGGACATGATGGTGTGGGTGACGTTGGCCTCGTTGAGGCTGGCGTTGCCCATGAGCTTAAGGAAGAACAGCGAGATGACGGCAGCGAAGACGATCGGCCAGGGGAGTGCGCCCATCTTGAGGGCGGTGTAGGCCGAGCTTGCCGTGATGATCACGCAGCCAAGGACGCCGATGACGACGCCGCGCAGCGTGAGTTGCCCGCGCATCGAAGCGCGGTTCGAGGGATTGCTCATATAGAACTCCTTTGCGTATATCCGCTTCCCCCGGGAGCGCCGCTACGGATACGGCGCGGGAAGTCGGGTTACCAAGGGCCGCTGCGTGAGCTCGCGCACGACCGCGCACCAGTATAGCGGCACGGCAGCTCATTTGGGACGGGGCTTTTTTAGCTGCCCCGAGCGACGCCGAAGGATGATTATTCTGGGACGGGGATTTAAAAATCATTAGGAACGCAATGATTTTTAAATCCCCGTCCCAGAATAATCATCGGGATATACTGCTGGGCAGACGAAAGGAGCGCCGACGATGGTTAATGGGTGCGCATATATATTAACGGTCGACGTGGGTAACACGTTCATTCGCTTTGGTCTGTTTGCCGAGGATTCGGCCGCGGCGCAGGAATGCCCGCTTGCGACGTGCGAGATCACGACGCCGCCGAGCATTACGGCCGACGAAGCGCGCATGCGTCTCGCTCAAGTCATGGCCGCGCTGGCGGCTGATGCGGGCATGCCCGGCGCGCTCGTGCCCACGGCGGCCGTGCTGAGCTGCGTGGTGCCGGCGCTCGAGCGCCCGTGGAAGGCGGCGCTTTCCCGTACCTGCACGGGGCGCGTGCTCACCGTGGGGCCGGGCCTCAAGACCGGCATGCCCGTCCACTACGACGACCCGGCCGAGATTGGCCCCGACCGCATCGCCGACGCCGTGGCGGCCCGTGCCGTCTACGGCTCACCGTGCATCGTGATCGACCTGGGTACTACGACCAATATTGAGGTCATCGATGCGCACGGAACCTTTGTGGGCGGCGTCATCGCGCCGGGTCTGGCACTTGGCGCCCGCTCGCTTTCGGCCGCTGCGGCGCGCCTGCCGCAGGTCGAGCCCTCGGCGCCCACGCATGTGATCGGTCGCAACACGCGCGAGGCCATGCGCTCGGGCGTGGTCTTGGGCGAGGTAGCCCGCATCGACGGCATGCTCGACATGGTGCTTGCCGAGATGCGCGCGACCAAGGCGGCGGGGGAGGGCAGCGTGCCCATTGTCATCACCGGCGACGATTCCGAGGCGCTCGCGGCGTTGGTCGGCCACAGCCTGACGGTAGACGACGCACTGACGCTGCGGGGTCTCGCCGAGCTGTATCGCATCAACCAAAAGCCCCGCCGCGTGTAAAAGTGAGGGCGCCGGCGGGACAAACGCCTCCACCTTTCACCTGCTACAATGGGTCAAACTATTGCGATTACGGAGGTGTCTGCCATGTCGGACGATCTTCATCAAACTTCGTCAGGCAAGCGCCTGGACGTCATTAGCTGGGACGAGTTCTTTATGAGCGTGGCCATCGCCGCGCAGCGCCGCAGCAAGGACCCCAACACGCAGGTGGGTGCGTGCATCGCCAACACCAACCACCGCATCCTTTCGGTGGGCTACAACGGTACACCCTCGGCGCTCAACGACGACTTTTTCCCGTGGGGTACGAGCGACGACCCGCTGCAGGACAAGCACAACTACGTGGTCCATGCCGAGGCCAACGCCGTGCTCAACTACCGTGGCTCGCTCAAGGACCTCGAGGGTTCCACGGTCTACGTCACGCTGTTCCCGTGCCACGACTGCGCCAAGATTTTGGCGCAGGTGGGCGTGGGCGAGGTTGTCTACCTGGACAACAAGTACGCCGACACCGATGATGGGCGCATCAGCCGCCGCATCCTCGACTCCTGTGGCATCAGCTACCGCCAGGTTATCGTCGATGTTCATATTGGTACCGGGGGACAAACTCAGCAGTAGCGGCAGCCTGTGTTAGCGTCGGGCGCCGGCAAAAGCAGCTAAAAGAGCCCCGTCCCAAATTGACTGCTCGTGAAAGTCGTGTCCGCACGCATGGATGGCTCGTGAGCGGGTACATGGCTGTAGTAACATAGCCCCTGTCCGCGGGCGTGCCCGCGTTATTGTGAGAAAGGAGCCCCTGTGGCTGTTAACGAAGAGCTGCTTAAGAAGGTTCTTGAGGAGATCCGCCCCAACCTGCAGGCCGACGGCGGCGATATGGAGTATGTGGGCGTTGACGACGAGGGCGTCGTCAAACTGGAGCTGCAGGGCGCCTGTGCCGGTTGTCCCATGAGCGCCCTGACGCTTTCCATGGGCATCGAGCGTATCCTCAAGGAGCACGTGCCCGGCGTTACCCGCGTTGAGCAGGTCAATGCCTCCGGCGAGACCAACGATCTGTACGACGAGTATGCGCCGTTCTAAGAAGTGAAAGCTGCGGGCGATATGCTCCGCATAGACGTCACGCCCGAATATGCGGCTGCGAGCGCAAGGCCCGCGGCCGCTTTTGTATGTAGGGAGCAGGGGGACCGATATGCTCAACGACCTCTACCATATGCTTGATCCCGTCGCCATCTCGGCGGGGCCCATCACCATCTACTGGTACGGCTTGGCCTATGTGGTCGGAGCTCTGCTCACGGCGGTCGTCATGTACCGCACGCAGCGCCGTTGGGGTTTTGACATTACGGTCGACGACCTGACGAGTGTCGTGGTCGGCGTGGTCTTTGGCCTTATCATTGGCGCCCGCCTGTTCTACGTCATCTTTTACGGCGACGGCTACTACTGGGCGCATCCGCTCGAGATCTTTGCCACCAACGAGGGCGGCATGAGCTTCCATGGCGGCCTGGTGGGCGGCATCATCGGCGGCGTGCTCGTGTGCCGCATGTACAAGCTCGACGCCTGGACCATCGCCGACCTTGCCGTTATCGGTGCTCCGCTGGCCTTATGTCTGGGACGCTGCGCCAACTTTGTCAACGGCGAGCTGTGGGGCAAGCCGACCGATCTGCCCTGGGGCGTGGTCTTCGGTGGCACCGCGGGCGATATGCCGCGTCACCCCTCCCAGCTTTATGAGGCATTCCTCGAGGGTATTGTGCTCTTTTGCATTCTGCAGGTGCTCAGCCGCAAAAAGCCGCTACTGCCCCAAGGCACGTTTATGGGCGTGTTTGTGATGGGTTACGGCATCGTTCGCTTTTTGATTGAGTTTGTGCGTGTGCCCGATGCGCAGCTGGGCTATCTGCTGGGCGGCGTCATCACCATGGGTCAGCTGCTGAGCCTGCCGCTCGTAATCGCGGGCCTGGCGCTCATCATCTTTGCTCGTCGCCGCAACCAACCCCAGCGCGTCTACCTGGACGCCTAGCCACCAAAACCACCACAAAGGGGACAGGCGCCTTTGTGGTGGTTCGCTGGGCAACGATGACAGAACCGTAACGTTTCCCCAGATAAAACCTGCCAAAATAAACCTGTCCCTTTTTGGCAGGTTTCTAGAAAGGCTCTTTGGACTGTGAAGGATTCCGACCTCTCCACAACGGCTGCGCGCGACGCTGCCCGCATCGTCTGGTTTAAGCGCTACCCCGCCAAGCAGACGCTCATCGCATTTTTGCTCGCGCTGTTGGCGACCACGGCGTTTTCCATCGATCCCTCCCCGGTGTCGAGCAACGCAGTCTTGGCGATTGACCCCAACGCCTCGGGCATGCTGTACGTGTGCTACGAGGTGCTCCTCTCGTTTGCCGGCCATACCGACGCGGTCATGCTGCTTGCGCTTGCCTGCCTGCTCACTCTGCCGTTTCGCTACGTGTTCTTTGGCCGTGGCGACACCTGGCGTCCATCGATCATTCTGCCGTCGCTGTTCTTCGCCATCTGCATGGTGTTCGGCCGCAGCTACGATCTCACCGACTCGGCCGAGATTGTCCTTGGCGACAAAGCCCGCATCATCTGCGCCTGGATTGGCGGCGCGGGCTGGATGCTCCTAGCGATCGTTGCCTTCTACCTTGCCTTTGAGTGTCTAGATTGGCTGAGCTCTCGGCGCATTCCGTTTTCGGAAGCGCACTTTGGCCGCGTATGGCGTGTGGCTCACGCCGTGCTCTCGGTCCATCCTTTTGCCGGGCCCTTCCTGGTGCTTATGATCGCCTGGGCGCCCACGCTCATCGCTTCGCTGCCTGGCCTTTTTATGGGAGATACGGGCGCGCAGATTCGCCAGTGGTTCAACTATCCCAACGGCACGAGCGACTACCTGCGCCTACTCAACCCCAACGTGCTGCTCAACGGGCATCATCCCGTAGTGCACACGGCCATTATCGGCTCGTGCGTTCAGCTGGGGCTTTCGCTGTTCAACAGCGCTAACGCGGGCCTCATCATCTATACCTGCGCTCAATTTGTCATCACGGCCGCCTGCATGGCCTATTCCATTTCGTCGCTGCGCAAACTGGGCGTGAGCCTGCCGGTTCGCGGTGCGATCCTGCTGTTCTTTGCGTTTATGCCGATGTTCTCTAACTATGCGGCGTTGCTCACCAAAGACGTGCTCTTTGCCGACGCGTTCTTGGTGCTGCTGGTACAGACCGTCAAGCTCGTGGCATGTGGCTTGCCCCGTCGTGATGCCAATGTCGAGCGAGCGGGCGAGAAAGCCCCCGTGCTCTTTGCGCGCCACGACTGGCTGCTGCTCGCTCTGGGCGCCATGGGTTCCACGTTTCTGCGCAACGGCGGCCTGGTGTTTCCCCTGGCGGCATGCGTAATCGCGGCGGCGTTTTGCGCATGGGACGTGCATGTGGCTCGTCGTGCAGCCAAGCAGACTGGCGCTGCGCCTTCGGGCGCCATCCCGCGTTTCCGCTGGGTTGGCGTTCTCGCGGTGCTCGCGCTCTGCCTTGCCTCTAATATGTACTTCACCAAGGTCTTTATGCCGGCGCACGACATCACGCCTGGTTCCAAGCGCGAAATCCTCTCGATTCCGTTCCAGCAGACGGCTCGTTTCGTCCAAAAGCACGACGGCCTCAACTCGGGCGTCAACCCCACGGTTAAGGAGGACGGCACCATCGTGGAGGCTCCTTGCGACGGTTCGGTGACCGACGAAGAGCGTGCCGTGATCGACCACGTACTCAAGTACGAGAACCTGGGCCGCCGCTACAACCCCGACAAGTCCGATGCCGTCAAGAACTGCTTTAACGAGTACGCCTCGCAGGAGGACATCAAGGCCTATTTTGAGGTGTGGGCCCAGATGTTCAAAAAGGATCCCGAGTGCTATATCTCGGCGCTCATCAATAACTACTACGGTTATTTTTATCCGAGCGCGCGCGATGCCTGGGTCTACAGCACGGCGCGTAGTGCCGAGATCATGGCGCGTCCCGACAACCTCAAGTACTTCGACTTCCATCCGGTTGACAGCAACGTGGTGCGCTGGTGCGACCACCTGATCAATTTGTACCGTGTGGCGGTGCAGCGTGTTCCCTTTATCTCGCTCAGCATGAGCTCGGCCACCTATGTGTGGATCATGATCGCCGTGGTGGTCTACTTGCTGCGTCGTCATTCATGGCGTGCGCTGGCGATCTGGGTGCCGCTGTTGGGCGTGCTCGCTGTGTGCCTGATTGGCCCGTGCAACGGCTCGACTTACATGCGCTACCTGTATCCGGTCATCGCCTGCATGCCCTTCGCCATCGGCGCCACCGTCACCCGCAGCGACTTCTTCTGGTTCTAATTTGGTGCATTGAGGGCCAGGTTTCTTTGCACCAAAGGGGACATCATCACGACGCCTTCATTTTGGGGTTTATCTCGCAGGCCAGTAGGTATATCATAACGACGTTTGTTTATATTGCCCGAGCATCTGCGCTGGGCTTTAGGTCGAAACCGATAGGAGACACGTATGTCCGGACACTCTAAGTGGGCCACAACCAAGCATCGTAAGGGCGCGCAGGACGCCAAGCGTTCCGCCCTCTTCTCCAAGCTCAGCCGCAACATCACCGTTGCTGCCCGTCTCGGCGGTGACCCGCTGCCCGAGAACAACGCCAGCCTCGCCGCTGCCGTTGCCAAGGCCAAGGCTCAGTCCATGCCTAAGGACAAGATCAAGTCCGCTATCGACAAGGCTTTTGGTTCGGGTGCCGACGCTGCCGTCTACGAGAACATCGTGTACGAGGGCTACGGTCCCGCCGGTGTCGCCGTCTACGTCGACTGCCTGACCGACAACCGCAACCGTACCGCTGCCGACGTCCGTTCTGCCTTCTCCCACGCTGGTGGCAACCTGGGCACCTCCGGCTCCGTCGCCTTCCAGTTTGAGCGCAAGGGCCAGATCGTCGTCGCCAAGGAGATCCTGGACGAGAACGCCAAGAAGGAGACCATGATCGCCAACGGTGCTGCCGGTGACGAGGATGAGTTCATGATGGCCATCGCCGAGGCCGGTGGCGAGGACTACGAGGACGCCGGCGAGGAGTGGATCGTCTGGACTACTGCCAACGAGGTCATGGCTGTCTCCAAGGCGCTCGAGGAGCAGGGCGTCCAGGTCAAGGGCTCCGAGACCACCATGGTCCCGACCACCCCGACCGAGGTCTCCGGCGCCGACGCCAAGAAGGTTCAGCGCCTCATCGACCGTCTTGAGGAGCTCGACGACGTCCAGGATGTTTACAGCACCATGGACATGACCGACGAGGTCATCGCTGCCCTCGAGGAGGAGTAGCGCCCGCACGGGTTAAGCCGTGCATATCTGGGCATAATGAAGCGAGCATGCAAGCCTCGTGGAATAGATGAGCCGGATCCGCGTGCGTAGAGCACCGGACCCGGCTCTTTTATAATGATGCGAACCGTTTTGCATTTCGAGAGCCGAGATTTGAAGGGAGCGCCGCGTGCGCGTACTCAAACGAGCCCTAGCGATCGTGTATCTTGCCGCCGCCGTCGTGGCGCTGGGTACGCTTGTCTGCCAGTTTTGGGGGCCGTATACGTATCGCTTTATGCTGCTGATGCGCGACCCCATGCCGCGCATTGTCGTGACGGCATGCGGCGGAGTTGTGGCGATTGACGTACTGGTAAGCTTCTTCCGCCTGATGTTTGCTCGTCGCGAGCCGTCCTGCGTGCATCCGGCGGGGGAGCGCAATATCGAGGTCACGCTCGCGGCGCTTTCTTCGTGTGCCAGGGCTGCTGCCGAGTGCGACGACCGCGTGATGGTCGAGCATGTCGAGGCCCGCGTCCAAGGCCCCGACGATTCGCACGTCCGGTTTAAGGTCGAGGCTATCGCGCTTGACGATAAGGACGTGGCATCTCTGGCTACCGCGATGCAGCAGCGCATCGAAGAAGCTTGCGACACCATGCTCGGCACGCCGGGTACGACCACGCGCGTCCGTTTTTTGCCGTCCAAGACTACCGTCCAGACCGTGGAGGTTTCCGGTGAGTGATACCAATCAAGATAAGACCGCTCGTACGCCGCGCCTGACGATTGACCAGAGCGCAGCGCCGGCGAGCGAACCTGTTGATTCCAAAGCAGAGGCAACCGAGTTGCAAGACGCGGCAGCCGCGGATTTTGATGAGGCTATGGGTCTCATCAAGGGTACGGGCGCTGCCATCTGGAGCTATGCTGTGCGTCATCCCAACACCACGCTTGGCGCCGTCGCTGGCTTTATCCTCGCCGTGTTGGTGCTCACGCTCGGCCTGTGGGACACACTCGTCATTGCATTCTTCGTGCTGATCGGCGCCGTGATCGGCCAAATTCGCGACGGCGAGAACGGGATCGTCAACTTCTCCGCCCGTCTGTTTAGCGGCCGCTAATATGTATTCGACTGTCGCATCCGCGGCAGGCATAAGGAGGAACCATGGCTTTTAATACGAAGGTCGATGTGGCCGATACCGAGCTCGAGGAGAACGAGGCGGTCGTCGCCGAAGCCGAGGATGTGACGCTCGAGGACGAGGCTCTTGTCGAGGTCGAGTCCGATGAGGATGAGGACGACGAGGAAGCGGACGAGTCCGAGGACTCGCTGACCTATTCCAACGGCGTGATCGAGAAGATCGTTGCCATGGCCACCCGCGAGGTTCCGCACGTTCTGGGCATGAAGGGTAACCTCATGCACTTTGTGCAGGAGCAGTTTGGTGCCGAGAATCTGACCAAGGGCGTGACGGTCGAGGTCACCGATGACAATCGCGTGGTCGTCAACATCTCTGTCATCATCGAGTACGGCGCCTATGCGCCCGCGATTTTCGACGACGTTAAGGCGCGCGTGACCGAGCGTCTGGCCGCGATGACTGGCCTTGAGGTGGCGGGCGTCAACCTGCGCATCGAGGACGTCATCACCCCCGAGGAGTACGAGCACCGCACCAGCCAGCACGAATAACCTTCCAAAAAGACAGGTTTGTTTTGGCAGGTTTTATCTGCGAAAACGTTAAACGGCCGACCGCGCAAGCAAAAGCGTGGCCGGCCGTTTTTGTACGCTCCCGATATAGTCATACCGCTCGTCTAACTAAGGGTTGCAATCCCCACGTTCCGCGTTACCCTAATGAGCGCATTGTTTCCAAATTGTTAACGAGGAGTTGCCGTAATGGCCGACGAGCACGAAACAGAAAGCAAGGCATGGGCAATTGAGGCCGCTGCGGCAGAGGCGGCGTCGCGTGCTGCCGAGGAGGTGCATCGTCCTCCCGTAGTGCCGATGGAGCGCGTGGTCGATCGCACCGATATCGAGCGCGGCGAGCGTGCCGGCCAAAAGCGCAGCCAGGAGCCGGGCTTCCCGCGCTTTTTTGCCGAGCTCAATCTGGGTCTGATTCTTACGGCCTTTGCCATCGTTGCGTTTAAAACCCCTAATCACTTTGCTTTTGGCGGCACCTCGGGCATGTCGGTCATTCTGTCCACGCTGTTCCCGACTCTGCCCGTCGGCGTTTTTATGTGGATTATCAACGCGGTTCTCGTCGTTTTGGGCTTTATTTTTTTGGAACGCAAGGCAATTCTATGGAGCGTCTTCGCCTCGTTTGCGCTTTCGGCCTACGTCTCGCTGTTTGAGCTCTTCATTCCGACCGATGTCTCTCTGACGGGTGATATGTGGCTCGACCTGTGCTTTGCCGTCATCTTGCCGGCGCTCGGCAGCGCTATTGTCTTTGACATCGGCGCCTCGACGGGTGGCACGGACATTCTTGCCATGATTCTCAAGCGCCGCACCACGCTCGAGATTGGTCGCGCCCTGCTGCTGGTCGATATCGGCATCGTGACCATCGCGGCCTTTTTGTATGGCCCGCGTGTCGGTCTGTATTGCGTGCTCGGCCTGTTTGCCAAGACGCTTGTGGTCGACAAAGCCATTGAGAGCATTCATCTGCGCAAAGTCTGCACGGTCATTTGTTCCGAGCCCCTTAAGGTCGAGGAGTTTATCGTCAAACATCTCAACCGCACGGCGACCATCAGCCGCGGCTACGGTGCCTTCTCGGGCAAGTGCGTGACGGTGATCATGAGCGTGCTGAGCCGTCGCGAGGCCGTGCAACTGCGCCGTTACGCGCGCGAAGTCGATCCGGGTGCCTTTATCACGATCGTCGACAGCTCCGAGATCGTCGGCAAGGGCTTCCGCGGAACGAACTAGCACAGACGTATTCAACGAACCGCCTGCTGGCGCCGTGTACCTTGCAAATCGGTCATCTTTGAGTATTTGACCCCACATTGGGCAATAATGATGCTAAAGACATCGTTTGCGATCCAAGTGATTCGCTCAAGATACGAAGGGATGATTCTATGTTCTGCTCGCAGTGTGGCGCCCCCATGGGCGATAACGACAAGTTCTGCGGCGTGTGTGGTGCTCCTAATGCCGGTGCCGCTGGCCCCGCTCCCCAGGGACAGCCTCAGCCCCAGCAGTTTGTTCCGCAACCGCCCGTGGCGAATGCGCCAAAGGGCTGTGTGGCTCAGGCGTTCCAAGATATGACTAAGACTCCGGGCGTGCTTCAGCGTGTATGCCAAATCGCGTTTTTGCCGGCGCTGATTTGCGTTGTGTCGGTGCTCGTGTTGTTTATTCCCGTTATTGGCGGCATTGCGGCTGCCATCGGCTTTTTGGCAGCTTGCATTGCGAGCGTGTGCGGTTCCGGCTTTGGAATCGAGTGGGGCCGTGATCTTTCGCTCAAGGTCGATGACGGCATGGACCGTCCACTCATGCGCTCCACGTCGTTTGGTCTCGGGGTCTTTTCGAGCGTCATCTCGGTGGTGCTCGAGGTTATCGCTGCCATTCCCGTTATCGGTGTAGTGCTTTCGCTGGTGGAGGGCGTGGTAATTGGCGCCGCGGGCTCGTATTCTTATTACGGCTCTTATGCGCTCGAGGCTGCGCTGTTCGGTTCGCTCGGCCTGCTTGTCCTGGCGCTAATTGCCTCGGCGATTCTGGGTGTCTTCTTTAAGATGTTCGCCGACATCGCCGTGATGCACTTTGCGGTGACCGGTCGCGTCGAGAGCGCGTTTTCGCTCGATAAGGTCTGGGCGGCGTTTAAGCACAACAAGACCAAGCTGTTCTGTGCTTCGTTCCTTCCCGAGTTTTTGACGGGCCTGGTCGCCAACGTTGTCACATGGATCTTGACGGTCGTCTTTGGCGCCATTGCCTCTGTCGGTATGTATAGCTACTACTATCGTCCTACGGGTATTGAGGCAATTGTTACCGGCGGTGGCGTCACGCTCGCGCTGTTCTTGGTGCTGGTCGCTTTCGTCACCGTATTTCTTACGGTCTTTGGCAAGATGCTCAAGCACCGTGCCGTTGGCTATTGGGCCGCACGCTATGCAAGCGAGTGGGCCGATGAGGATAAGGACGACGTCCTGACTTTTGTGTTGCCCTTCGAGAAGAAGTCCGCTCCTTCGGGTTACGGTGCTCCGGATGCTTCGCCGGCACCTGTACCCGCTCCCGCGACCGAGCCTGAGCCGGCGCCCGAGTCTGAACCGGCGCCCGAGCCTGAGACGGCATCTGAGCCCGAGCCTGCGCCTGAGCCTGAGCCTGATCCTGAGCCGGCACCTGTACCTGAGTCGGCGTCCGAGCCAAGCTCCGACGAGGAGCCTCAGGACGAGTAGCCATGCCGTCTGCCATTTGGGGACGGGGTAGAAATGGTAGAAATAGCGCTTGAAGAATGAGCGGGGGCGGACGTTTCGATACGGCCGCCCCCGCTCTGCTTTAGCCAGGCTGTTATGGATGGGTGTGACGACTACTCGTCGTGCTTCTCCTCGCGGCGTGCAGCAGCGCGTGCGTCGTGGATGCCCTTGATCGCGGCATGGCGAGCCGTTCGGGCATCATGGATGGCGTCGCGAGCCTCGGCGGTCGTCGCCTTGGCAGAGCGCAACTTGGCGGCCAGATCGGGGTTGGTTTCGGCGACCGCGGTAATCGCGGGGCCGTCGAGCTCCTCTTGCGTGGGCTCGGCCAAAAAGTCGATAGTATACTGGGCGGCCACCATGGAGCCCTTTGCCAGCACGGTCTCGTCAATCTTGTAAAAGCAGGAATGCTGGGCGTACGTGGCGCCGATCTTGGGGTTGCGCGTACCTACAAAGGCGAGCACGCCCGGTACGCGGCGCAGGTACTCCGAAAAATCCTCGCCCGAAAGCGTGCCACGGTAATGGCCTTGACCAGTGGGGCCCAAGCACTTGATTACGGCCTGACGGCAGCGCTCGCTCGAGGCGGCGTCGTTTTCGACCTTGTAGTTGGCGATGGTGTAGTCGGTGAGCTCTGCCTCGGCGCCCAAGGCGGCCGCGGTATGCTCCACGATGCGGCGCATAAGCTCCGGCATTTCCTCGTGGGTCGAATCTCCGTAGGTGCGCACCGTGCCGGCGAGATAGGCCGTGCCGGCGATAACGTTGCGCGCGGTGCCGCCGTGCAGCTCGCCGACGGTGATGACAGCCGGCTCATAGGGGCTGATCTCGCGCGAAACGATGGTCTGCAGGGCGTTGACGATCTCGGCGGCAACCATAACGGCGTCGTGGCCGCGCTGGGGCATGGCGCCGTGGCATGAGGTGCCGCGGACGTCGATGCGGAACCAGTCGGTATTGGCCATGCGCGGTCCGGGCTCGCAGCTCACGGTGCCGGCGTCGACCTCACTCCAGATGTGCGCGGCGTAGGCGCCATCGACGCCGTCGAGCACACCCGTGCCGATCATGAGCTTGGCGCCCTGGCCGTTTTCCTCGCTGGGCTGGAAGACGATGCGGACCTCGCCGTGGATGTCGTCAGTCATATGGCGCAGGATTTGCAGCGTGCCGAGCATCATGGCGATGTGGCAGTCGTGGCCGCAGGCGTGCATGCAGCCCTCGTTGACACTGGCGAACTCCTCGCCGGTCTGCTCGGTGACGGGCAGGGCGTCGATATCGGCACGCAGTAGGATGCGGCGGCGTGGCGTGCCGTCCTCGCGGTAGGCATCCGGCGCGGTACCGCGAAGCGTTGCCACCAAGCCGGTCTTGAGCGGACGCTCGTAGGGGATATTCATGGCGTCGAGCTGGTTGGCGATGTCGGAGGTCGTGCGCTCCTCGGCAAGGCTCAGCTCCGGGTGCTTATGGAAGTGCCGGCGCTGCTTGATGATATAGGGTTCAAACTCGGTAGCGATATCTTTGATGGCTGCGGTGACGTCGTCAGCCGCGCGAGCCTCGGTCGCCGCCATAATCTGCTGTGCCTTGGTCTTCGTCATGGTCGATTTGCTCCTTGCTGGGTTGATCGCAAAATCGTACAGGCTCTCTCCAGTATGCCACCTGCCGCTAGGGCTGGTAAAGTTGCCGTTTGCCGCTTGGGGTTTTGTTACAAGGGCGGGGGAGTACACTCGGGGGTGTTGAATTTCCTGCCAGAGATGGGGATGCCCATGCAACATATCGATCGGATTATCCGCTCCAAGAACGTCTTTACCGCGCAAGACGGCATCGATACCGCCCGCGAGCTGGCGATTGCCATCGCAGGCGACCGTATCGTCGCAGTCGGAGCGCCCGATGACGTGATCGCCGCCGCTCCTGCCGCCACGTCGGTTATCGACTACGGCGAGCAGTTTGTCTGCCCCGGTTTCCATGACGCTCATCTGCACTTCTTCCATACCTCGGTCGGTTCCTCGCCGTACATGCTCATGGATATGGGCACGTCCGAGGCAGCGCTGGTGCAGCACGCGCTCGAGTTTTCCCAGGATCTGCCCGGCGACGCTTGGGTCGTAACGCAGGGCTGGCGCGACTACCGCTGGGATCCGCCCGAGCATCCAACCAAGGCGTCGCTCGATGCGGCATTCCCCGATCGTCCCTGCGTTATGTATTCGGGCGACGGACACACGCTTTGGCTCAACAGCCGTGCACTCGAGGCGCTCGGCGTCACGCGCGACAGCGAGCCGCCGGCGGGCGGCAGCTACGACAAGGACGCAAACGGCGAGCTCACGGGCATTGCTCACGAGGCGGCCGCCATGCAGCTGCTACCGCGCTGCCTTGAGTGGCTGGGGGAGGATCGCATTGCAAGCGCTTACTCCGATCAAATGAGGCGTATGGCCGAGCAGGGCATCACCTCGATCTGCGATATGTCGCTCATGCCCATGCCGGGCTGCGACTTTATCCGCGACGATGTTTACGACAAACTGCAGGCAGCCGGCAAGCTGGGCATCCGCGCCCATCTGTTTCCCACGCTGCTGGATGACCAATCGCGCTTGGAAGAACTCCAGACCCGCTACGCAAACAACGCGCTGCTCTCGGCGCCAGGCTTTAAACAGTTTTTCGACGGTGTGTCGAGCGAACACACGGCATATCTCACCGAGCCCTATACCAACCCGCGCTTCCCGGGCGATCAAGGTCGCCTGACGGTTCCTGCCGAGCGCATGCGCAAGCTGGTTCTGGCGGCCGCGGAGCGCGGCCATACCGTGCGCATCCATGTCATCGGCGACGGTGCCATCCATGCCGCGCTCGATATCTTTGAGGAGGCCGCCGAACTGTACGGCCTGCCCCAGCACGGCCATAACACGCTCGAGCACCTGGAGAACCTCTTGCCCGAGGACATTGACCGCCTGCGCAAGCTTAACGTGGTTGCTTCGAGCCAGCCTTGCCACATTACACTCGACCCGGGCGGCCCCGAGCGCGACCTGGGCCTGGAGCGCAGCCGCATCATGTGGCCGTTTGCGACCTATAGGCAGCGCGGCATTCGCCAAGCCTTCGGTACCGACAGCCCTATCACGCCCGTTACCAGCATGAACGTGCTCTACACGGCTATCACGCGCCAGGACCCCAAGAGCCACTGGCCCGAGGGCGGCTGGTTACCGAGCGAGCGTATCGATGCGGCAACGGCCCTGCGCAACTACACGCTTGGCAGCGCGTACGCAGCTGGCGACGAGCAAAACCTCGGCAGCTTGGAGCCCGGCAAGTATGCCGACCTGGTAGTCCTGGACCAAAACCCGCTCACCATCGACCCCCAAGAACTCCAAGCCACCAAGGTTCAGGCGACCTACCTGGCAGGCAACTTAATCTACGAGCGCTAACCCCATACCCCACCCATAAGGGGCACGTTTCAGCAACGTGCCCCTTTCTTGTTCGCACCATCTGCATCGCCATTTTGCTGCACTGACTTTTCTGAATGCCGGGCCCGAATTAGTTAACCTGGCTCCCGTGTGGCTCCGGAGGGGCGGGGCATAAGGTTTATCGCGAGTTCCGCACGAGCCGAAGGCCACTTAATGTGGCCTTCGTGCGAGCAGGACTGCCCGAGCAGGAAACCTTATGCCCCGCCCCTCCGGAGCCACACGGGAGCCACCGCTAAGCTATCCCCCGGCATTCAGAAAATCTAAGTGCCAAAAAATAAGATTTTTTGACTCTGTGTTGTATAACCCGCCATTCGTGGGTACCATTCAACGCGTACGCAAACAAAAAAGGGTTAATTCGCGTGGCACAACCACGCGGCCCAAAAAGGAGGAGACAAGCATGTCGTCTTTGAAGCCGCTTGCAGATCGTGTTCTGGTCAAGCCCGACGAGGCCGAGCAGAAGACCGCTTCTGGTCTGTATATCGCCAGCAACGCTCAGGAGAAGCCGCAGCGCGGCACCATCGTTGCCGTTGGCGCCGGCAAGGTCAACGACAAGGGTGAGCGCATCCCCATGGACGTCAAAGTTGGCGACGTTGTCATCTACGGTAAGTTCGGTGGCAACGAGGTCAAGGTCGACGGCGAGAAGTATCTGCTGATGCGCGCCGACGACATCTACGCTGTCGTCGAGGCCTAGTCTCGTCAGAATCTCTGATTCGTCTTTGAACGCGTCCGCCGTATAAGACTCGGAAACGGCGACGCGAGTCACATTTCTTTTGGAGGATTACCTACCATGGCAAAGAACATTACGTTCAACACCGATGCCCGCGCCAAGCTCGCAAAGGGCGTCAACACTCTGGCCGACGCCGTTACCGTCACCATGGGCCCCAAGGGCCGTTACGTCGCTCTGCAGCGCACGTTCGGTGCCCCGACCATCACCAACGACGGCGTTTCCGTCGCTAAGGAGATTGAGCTCGAGGACAACATCGAGAACATGGGCGCTCAGTTGGTGAAGGAGGTCGCCACCAAGACCAACGACACCGTGGGTGACGGCACCACCACCGCGACCCTGCTCGCTCAGGCTATCGTCAACGACGGTCTGCGCAACGTCGCTGCCGGCGCCAACCCGCTGGCCATCCGTCGCGGCATCGACAAGGCTGTAAACGCCGCCGTCGCTGAGATGAAGAAGCAGGCCAAGCCGGTCGAGACCAAGGAGCAGATCGCTTCCGTCGGCACCATTTCCGCTGGTGACCCCGAGGTTGGCGAGAAGATCGCCGAGGCCATGGAGGTCGTGGGCAAGGACGGCGTCATCACCGTCGAGGATTCCCAGACGTTCGACATTACCATCGACACCGTCGAGGGCATGCAGTTCGACAAGGGCTATGTCTCCGCTTACTTCGTCACGGACAACGACCGCATGGAGGCCGTGATGAAGGATCCGTACATCCTCATCACCGACCAGAAGATCTCCAGCGTTCAGGACATCATGCCTGTTCTCGAGGCTGTCCAGCGCGCCGGCCGTGGCCTGCTCATCATCGCTGAGGATATCGACGGCGAGGCTCTGCCGACCCTGGTCCTCAACAAGATCCGTGGCGCTCTCAACGTCTGCGCCGTCAAGGCCCCGGGCTACGGCGATCGCCGCAAGCGCATCCTCGAGGACATTGCCGTCCTCACCGGTGGCCAGGCCGCTCTGGACGAGCTGGGCGTGAAGGTCGCTGACATCACCGCCGATATGCTCGGTACCGCTAAGTCCGTCACCATCTCCAAGGACAACACCGTCGTTGTCGGCGGCGCTGGCTCCAAGGAGGCCATCGACGCCCGCATCGCTCAGATCAAGGGCGAAATGGAGAACACCACCTCTGACTTCGATCGCGAGAAGCTCCAGGAGCGCCTGGCCAAGCTCTCCGGTGGCGTTGCCGTCATCAAGGTCGGCGCTGCTACCGAGTCCGAGCTCAAGGAGATCAAGCATCGCGTCGAGGACGCCCTGCAGGCTACCCGCGCTGCTGTCGAGGAGGGCATTGTCGCCGGTGGCGGCGTCGCCTTCATGGACGCTGCTCCTGCGCTCGATGCTGTCGAGATCGACGACCCCGAGGAGAAGATCGGCGTCGATATCGTCAAGAAGGCTCTGACTGCTCCGGTCGCTACCATCGCCAAGAACGCTGGTTTTGAGGGCGCTGTCGTGGTCGACAAGGTTGCCGAGCTGCCCGCCGGCCAGGGTCTCAACTCTGCCAACGGCGAGTGGGGCGACATGATCGAGATGGGCGTCCTCGACCCCGTCAAGGTCAGCCGCGTCACCCTGCAGAACGCTGCTTCTGTCGCCAGCCTGATCCTCATCACCGAGGCTACCGTCTCCGATGTCCCCAAGAACACTCAGCTTGAGGACGCAATCGCTGCTGCTACCGCTGGTCAGCAGGGCGGCGGTATGTACTAAGGCCGACAAGGTCTAGAACTCCCACCGGGAATCCGGGGGCGGGACGGGGACTTCTCTCCGGAACGTCCTCGGACATGCAAAGAGGCTCCGCATCGCGCTTCGCGCTGCGGAGCCTCTTTGCGTCCTGCGGAATATTCCGGAGAGAAG
>CAJMRN010000024.1 GCA_905215815.1 uncultured bacterium
TTGCCGAGATCGCCATGAGCTACGGCTACATCTACGTGGCGCAGGTCGCCATGGGCGCCAACCCGGCTCAGACCCTCAAGGCCATCCACGAGGCCGAGGCCTACGACGGTCCGTCCCTCATCATCGGCTACAGCCCCTGCGAGATGCACTCCATCAAGAAGGGCGGCATGCAGAACTGCCAGGCCGAGATGAAGAAGGCTGTCGAGTGCGGTTACTGGAACCTTTTCCGCTTCAACCCCGAGGCTGCTGCCGGCAAGAAGTTCTCGCTCGATTCCAAGGAGCCCGCGGGCGGTTATCAGGAGTTCCTGATGAACGAGGCCCGTTACGCTTCGCTGACGCGTTCCTTCCCCGAGCGCGCCGAGGAGCTCTTCAAGGAGAACGAGCAGGCCGCCATGGACCGCTACGCTCACCTGCTGAAGCTCAAGACGGTGTACAACGAGGCCTAGGTCTCCCACCGCAAGATCTGAGGGCTGACCTTCGCGGACGTCCTCGGACATGAAAGAACCCCCGCTGCGCACTACGTGCGGCGGGGGTTCTTTCGTCCTGCGGAGTGTTCGCGAAGGTCAGCCCTCAGATCCTGCTACGACTACGCCCTCGGATTGTGTGGGCTGATGAAGAACGTGGTTGTGGGGGGCCTTTTGTCCCCTTCGCTGTTTCGCGGCTTTGCCGCGAAACCTCGCGCCACTTTGGGGATGGATGGAGGTTTTGGCCGTTGCTGCCTTCTGTCCCCGTGCTTTGGGACTGGGTGCCTTTTTGGAGCGCTTCTTTATTCCTTATGCTGGATGAAATGCCCCATGTTTTTGTAAGGGTGCATACTCGTCTTATCAATGCATAGAATCTCGTATAGTGCGAGTAAGATATTACGCTGCCTGTTTTGTGTTTAGCAAAGATATAGTTTGCATAATCTGGTCTAATCCCTGCTCTATTAAAATAAAGTTGCACGTAAATGACGTAGATATGCTTGAGCTGGGATTCTTTACGCTGAGCGGGTAAAAGTGACCGTTCACCGTTCAACTGTTTTCAAAATGAATAAAATGAGCGATAAAGAGAATATAAACCTTAATAAACTCGCGTATCGCACGGGCGCGGGTTATTAATGGGTTGTAGGCCTTTTACAGAAAGGATTCCAGCAATGTCTAAGCCTCTTGGCAAGCCCGACCGTATCGTCGTCGCCCTTGGCGGCAACGCCCTCGGCAACAACCCCGTTGAGCAGATCGAGGCCGTGAGCAACACCGCTCATGCCCTTCTCGGCCTGATTGAGCAGGGTAACGAGATCATCATCACCCACGGCAACGGCCCGCAGGTCGGCATGATCCAGAACGCCTTCGCCGCTGCCCACGACGCCATCGGCACCCCCGAGATGCCGCTGCCCGAGTGCGGCGCCATGTCCCAGGGCTACATTGGTTATCACCTGCAGCAGGGCATCGGCCGCGAGATGCACAAGCGCTATAAGCGTTGGCACGCCGCCACCGTCGTCACCCAGATCGAGTGCGACCCGGATGATCCCGCGTTCAAGAACCCGACCAAGCCGATCGGCCCCTTCTACACCGAGGAGCAGGCCAAGGAGTTCATGGCCGAGGATCCCTCCAAGGTCTTCGTCGAGGATTCCGGCCGCGGCTGGCGTCGCGTCGTCGCTTCCCCCGATCCCAAGAAGATCGTCGAGGCCGACTCCATCCTCAACCTGCTCGACAACGAGTTCATCGTCATCGCCTGCGGTGGCGGCGGCATCCCCGTCGTCCGCGACTACGAGAACAAGGGCTGCTACAAGGGCGTCCCCGCCGTCATCGACAAGGACCTGGGCGGCGAGCTGCTGGCCGAGGACTGCGACGCCGACGTTCTGTTCCTGCTGACCGCCGTTGAGCATGTCGCCATCAACTTTGGCAAGCCCAACCAGGAGGAGCTCGAGGACCTCACCGCCGACGAGGCCGAGCGCCTGGCCGACGAGGGCCAGTTCGGCAAGGGTTCCATGGAGCCCAAGGTCCGCGCTGCCATCAAGTTCGCCCGTTCCCGCAAGGGCCGCACCTGCATCATCGGCGCACTGGACAAGGCCGCCGAGACCATGGCCGGCCTCTCCGGTACCCGCATCCACGAGTAGTCTCTACTCTGTTGCCTCTCTCGTGGGCGCCGGGCAAGGCGCCCGCAAACTAGCCTCTCTTCATGAGCCCCGCGGTCCGCTCCGACTGCGGGGCTTTTGCTATTCACCTAGTCATCGGGGACGTTCTTAAACGACTAGTCAAAAGGGGCACTCTTGCCGCGAGCAGGTACGGCACCTGGGGATTTACGACTAAGAGGCTAGTACGTCAGATCGTGAGTTGCCTGAAACCAAACGACGACACCTAAGACACGAAGGCGATGCCTGTCCAGAGTGATGTTGGGTTCTTCTGTCAAATAGGAATACGTTGACAGCGCAATCGTATTCCCTCGGATTTCATATCGCCGAATAACTATGGCCGATGCGTCTACCATCGCAACGACGGTGCATCCGTTCCACGGTTTAGCAACAGGATCGACCAGCAGAACGCAGCTTTGCGGATAGCAGCGTGACATGCTGCTGTTGTTCATCTGAACTAGAAAGCCTCCCGGGTGCCTTTCGAGAACGGGTTCTGGAACGAAGGTGTGCCCACTTTTCTTTAGGCTAAAGCCACCATTGAAGCGTACGATTTTATAGATCCCGCATTCTTCGTTTTGGGCTACGGTCGGGCTTTTCTCAGGCCGCGTGCTTAAGCTGGCAGAGGCAAGGCCGCTATTACTTGCGGCGAGCTCATCAAACGTTACATCAAAAAGCTCGGTCAGCTTATCGAGAGTCGACACCTTGACGGCGGTGTGTCCACGTTCCCAACGACATACTGTTTCTTTGGTAACGCCGAGCATGTCGGCAAATTGCTGCTGCGTCAAGCCTTCGCGGGTTCTAAGGCATTTAATGTTATCCCCTTGGGCCATGTTATTCATCACGCCTAAGTGGCAAGCACAAACAGTTGGGCCCGCCAAAGCCGTTTGTCAGCTCGTGTATGGAAATGGGAACAAGATCGATTCCGGCCTGTTCAAGAGCAGCGTTCGTCGCTTGATTCTCTTCATAGACACAGACTTTGCCCGGTCGGAGGCACAGCACACTGGCTGCGTTATTCGTGCACTCTTTTTCTGCCAAATTGGGATTAGATCCACCGCAGGGAATAAAACGAAGCTCGGGTATGCCGAGCGCGGCGGCCAGTGCCTCCTTGACTCCTTTTTCGACGGCGTGAATCTGGCAGAGATTCTCTACTCGATTTCGCGTAATCTGATAACAGCGAGATTCCGTGAGTAGCTGGGGATCGACTACAAAAGTATCGTAGTCGACCCGGCTTAGGTACGTATCAAGATGGATGCACAGGCTCCGTTCGGGTACCTCAATTGCCCATACGGCGTCGATGCTCGAGTCGGGATTCCACAGGAGGGTACGAGCGAGCATATCGATGGCCGCAGATTCGGTTCTCCGAGAAATACCGACTGCGACATTATGAGCATCAAGATTGATGATATCGCCCCCTTCAATATGGAAGGTGGAATCGTGACGATAAAACGAGGGCGTGTCCTTGAAATTGGGATGGTATTTAAAAATCGTTTGGTAGAGCGCTACTTCGCGATTGCGCTCGGGCCAATACATGTGGTTGAAGGAGATGCCGGAGCCGATGGTGCTTACCGGGTCGCGCACGAACCACATGGTGTTTAATGGGCTAACGAGCAGCTCGTCAGGAGCATAGGCCTCGTCGGTTAATTCGGCGAGTCTGTCCCCGCCGTCGAAGCAGTATGTAACTTGCCCGTGGCGGATGCCGCCAATCGATGCCGAGACGAGCTCCTGCGCCGATCGGGTGTGTTCAAGATGTTCGCGGACTGCTTGCTGCAGCTCGGTGCCAATCGCGCCGCATTCATCGACAAAGGAATCGACAAAAGATGTTCGAGCTTCGGGGCATGAGTCAAGCGCTTCTATAAGAAGTTGGTCGAGATACAGAACCTCTACGCCTTCGTGCTCGAGCACTGAGGTATAGGCATCACACTCAGCTAGGGCTCTATCCAAGTCAAATAGGCTGCTCGATGGTCTTAGGCTAAAAACTTGGCCAAAATGGCCTTCGGGATAGTTTTGGGTTTCGATACCGGGTCGATATAAAAGGGCCTGTTTAAGCTTACCGATTTCGCTGGTGACATGAATTGGCATTAGAACGCTCGCTTTAATTCGGATGATGACTGATGTCAATTATCGTTCTGCTGGGAGAAGTTTAAGTGAGTATGTTGTGGGTATCGGTGGACGGCTTAAGCTCTTGATTAAAAGTCACCAATTGATAAAAAATATCAATTTAGTTCGATAATTGAGCTTATATATCAACTATAGCCCGTCTGCGTTTTAATACTATCCATTCGCATAAATATCTAATGTCAACTGGCGTGAAAACCGAATAATAAGGTTGCCGGCGAAAAGCTCGTATCGAAAACCTGCAAACTAAAGGAGGCATAATGGCCGAAGTGCAAAAGAAACGTGGGCTACGAATTCCGCACGTCTACACCATTATCTTCATTCTCATGGTGTTGACCGCAGCTCTTACGTGGATCGTTCCCTCCGGCTCGTTTGAGAGGCAGGAGCTCAACGGACGCGAGGTCACTGTTGCTGGAACATATGAGTCCGTTGAAAAGGTTTATGCGGACGAAGACGGCGCTGAGGTTGACCTGAAGCAAGGCCTGTTCGATGTGCTCGAGGCTCCTGCGGTGGGAATTCAGCAGGCAGTTGAGGTCGTTGCCTTTATTCTGATTGTCGGCGGATCCTTTCAGGTCATTACTGCCACTGGAGCTATCACCAGCGGCGTGGCGCGCATCGTTAAGAAGTTCAAGAGTAAAGACATCCTGATTATTCCGATTTTGATGGCGGTTTTTGCGCTGGGCGGTAGCACGTTCGGCATGGCAGAGGAGACCCTTCCATTTTTTGCCATCTTGCTGCCGATTGTTATGGCTATGGGATATGACTCCATTACGGCCTTTATGATCGTGTTCGTTGGCGCCCGTATTGGCTATATCGCATCGACGGTCAACCCCTTCAATGTTTTGATTGCTCAGGGAATTCTGAATATCCAGGGTAATCCCCAGCTCTGGCTTCGCGTTGTTGCCCTTGTTGTGCTGACCGCCATCGCTATTGCCTGGGTCGTGTTGTACGCTCGAAGGGTGAAGAAGAACCCCGAGTCCTCGATTGCTTACGCTGATGATATCGAGAAGCGCAAAGAGCATGCATCAAATGACGAGCTGCTCGAAGCCGATTTCACCGGGCGCCAGAAGGCCGTAATCATCGTATTCGTGCTTGGAATCGTCGCCATTGTCTGGGGTCTTGTCACCCAGGGCTGGTATATGAACGAGATCTCTGCAGTCTTTATGGCTATGGCGCTCCTGTCTGGCATCGTATCGGGCATGAGCGAGAAGGAGATTGCTACAGAGTTTGTTAAGGGTTTGGGCGACTTTGTTTTCTCTGCGGTCGTGGTCGGTCTTGCTCGAGGCATTTTGGTTATCGCCAACGATGGCTTGATTATCGATACGGTCCTAAACGCTCTTGCGACTGGCCTTGCCGGAATCCCCCCTGTTCTCTTTACCAGCATTTTGTATGTCGTTGACAACTTGCTCTCGATTCTGGTTCCCAGCTCTTCGGGCATCGCGGCGCTCACCATCCCCATCTTTGGGCCTCTGGTTGAGCTCATGGGGCTAAATCCAGAAGCTGCGGTTACTGGCCTTTCGATGGGATCTGCAGCAATGTCGCTGATTTCTCCCACCAGCGCAATGCTTGTCGCCGGTCTTGGTGTTTGCAAGATCTCTCTTGGCCAGTGGTGGCGAGTTTCCTGGAAGTTCTTCCTTGTGGTCAGTGTGGTCTGTCTCGTATTTACCGCGGTATCCGGTCTGCTTCCGATTGTCTAGCAAACGAAACGACAACTTTGTAAGCCATTGCAATAACTATTGAGCTCTAATCCAGAAAGGAACGATGATGAGCAAAGGTCTGAACGTTCATAGCGAAATTGGTGCCCTCAAGAAGGTATGCGTGCATCGACCGGGCTTGGACCTGGTAAACATGAAGGCGGAGGATTTTGAGCGCGCCTGGATTCATGACGCGTTTTATCTCGAGTATGCCCAGCGAGAGCATGACGAGTTTACTAATCTTCTTCGCGGTGCTGGCGCCGAGGTCGTTTATATGGAGGACTTGCTTGCCGAGACTTTCGATCAGGTTGAGGGTTCTCGTGCCGAGTTTATGAGCAAGTTCGTTCCCGAGGCCAAGATCGAGAATCTGGCACTTCGTCAGGCAGTCGTGGAGAAGCTCGACTCCATCAAGGACAACAAAGAGTTTGTTCTTACCGCTATGGGCGGCCTCTACGTACGCGATCTCGAGATTCCGCATGTGAGCGGTTCCCTTGCGAGCATGGATAGCGACGAGCTGAAGCCCGACGAAATGGTCTTGTTCCCGATGCCCGCCTCCTACTTCTCGCGTGATCCGATTGCTGTGGTCGGCAAGGGTGCGATGATGAACCGCATGTACTGGCATCAGCGCAACCGTGAGGTCGTATTCTATGAGACGATCATGCGCCACCATCCTGATTATGCTGGGGCTCCGCTTTGGTACGACCACAATAGCGATTGGCATATCGAAGGCGGCGACGTTCTGAACATTAACGCCACCACGCTTGCAATCGGTATTTCCGAGCGTACCCAGACTGCAGCCATCGACCAGCTTGCCAAGAATCTGTTCTGGGGCACGGGAGAGTCCGAGATCGAGCAGGTATTTGCCATCAAGATCCCCCACGGCTATGCCTATATGCATCTTGATACGGTTTGTACTCAGGTCGATTACGATAAGTTTACCGTCTACCCCGGTATCTACGAGACGCTTCGTGCCTATCGACTCACCAAGGGCGATTCGGATGGCGAGGTCTGTATCGAGGAGATCGAGGGAACGATTCAGCAGATTCTTGAAATGGCAACCGGTATCGACCATATCACGATGATCGAATGCGGTGCCGGCGATCCGATCGAGGCATCCCGTGAGCAGTGGAACGATGGTTCCAACACGCTTGCTGTTGCGCCGGGTAAGGTGTGCGTCTATGAGCGCAACGTTGTTACCAATGATGCGCTTTATAAGGCGGGCGTTGAGCTGCTGGTTGCTCCTTCCGAAGAGCTGTCTCGTGGTCGTGGCGGCCCGCGCTGCATGACCATGCCGTTCTGGCGCGAAGAGATTTAATTTCGTTCTGGTCCGAGATGTGCGGATGCACGTTCTTCGCGCGCCGCGCACTCATCAATTAGGTTAATAATGAAAGGAACCTATCATGGCACTGAATCTTTCTGGTCGTAGTTTTCTGACCCTGCTTGATTTCACTACCGAGGAGATCGAGTATATGCTCGAGCTTTCGAGGGACTTTAAGAATCTCAAGCGCATGGGCGCTCCCCATCGTTATCTTGAGGGCAAGAACATCGTTCTGCTGTTTGAAAAGACTTCGACGCGTACGCGCTGCGCTTTCGAGGTGGGTGGTATGGATCTCGGCTTAGGTGTAACCTACCTTGACCCCGGTTCGTCGCAGATGGGCAAAAAGGAGTCCATTGAGGATACCGCCCGCGTGCTTGGTCGCATGTACGACGGTATCGAGTATCGCGGCTCTGACCAGTCCATTGTTGAGGAGCTTGCCGATAAAGCCGGCGTTCCCGTGTGGAATGGTCTCACCAATGAGTATCACCCGACCCAGGCTTTGGCGGACATCCTTACGATGCGCGAGGAATTCGGCGACACGCGTGGCCTCAAGCTGGCCTATCTCGGCAAGGAGCAGGGCAATGTAAGCGATTCCCTCATGGTGATCTGCGCCAAGCTCGGCATCAACTTCTGCTCTTGTGGTCCGAAGGGCGATGTTGAGGGCGCTACCCACTTTGATCCCGAGCTGCTTGAGACTTGCCAGAAGATCGCCGAGGAAAATGGCTGCACCATTCAGCTTACTGACAACATCGATGAAGGCGTAAAGGATGCCGATGTTATTTACACCGATGTCTGGGTTGGCATGGGCCAGGCTGAGGAGCTCTGGAAGAGCCGTATCAAGCTGCTCTCCCCGTACCGCGTAACCTCGGAGGTCATGGCGAAGGCAAACCCCAACGCTATCTTCATGCATTGTCTCCCGAGCTTCCACGATACCAAGACCACCATCGGAGCGGAAATCGCGGAGAAGTTCGGCGTAACCGAGATGGAGGTCACCGACGAGGTCTTCGAGTCCGATAAGTCTCGCGTTTTCCAAGAGGCAGAGAACCGCATGCATACCATTAAAGCTGTGATGTACGCTACTCTTCGATAAGGAGGCACGCATGTCCAAACCCTACGGTAAGCCCGATCGTATTGTCGTCGCCCTTGGCGGCAACGCCCTCGGCAACAACCCCGTTGAGCAGATCGAGGCCGTGAGCAACACCGCTCATGCCCTTCTCGGCCTGATTGAGCAGGGTAACGAGATCATCATCACCCACGGCAACGGCCCGCAGGTCGGCATGATCCAGAACGCCTTCGCCGCTGCCCACGACGCCATCGGCACCCCCGAGATGCCGCTGCCCGAGTGCGGCGCCATGTCCCAGGGCTACATTGGTTATCACCTGCAGCAGGGCATCGGCCGCGAGATGCACAAGCGCTATAAGCGTTGGCACGCCGCCACCGTCGTCACCCAGATCGAGTGCGACCCGGATGATCCCGCGTTCAAGAACCCGACCAAGCCGATCGGCCCCTTCTACACCGAGGAGCAGGCCAAGGAGTTCATGGCCGAGGATCCCTCCAAGGTCTTCGTCGAGGATTCCGGCCGCGGCTGGCGTCGCGTCGTCGCTTCCCCCGATCCCAAGAAGATCGTCGAGGCCGACTCCATCCTCAACCTGCTCGACAACGAGTTCATCGTCATCGCCTGCGGTGGCGGCGGCATCCCCGTCGTCCGCGACTACGAGAACAAGGGCTGCTACAAGGGCGTCCCCGCCGTCATCGACAAGGACCTGGGCGGCGAGCTGCTGGCCGAGGACTGCGACGCCGACGTTCTGTTCCTGCTGACCGCCGTTGAGCATGTCGCCATCAACTTTGGCAAGCCCAACCAGGAGGAGCTCGAGGACCTCACCGCCGACGAGGCCGAGCGCCTGGCCGACGAGGGCCAGTTCGGCAAGGGTTCCATGGAGCCCAAGGTCCGCGCTGCCATCAAGTTCGCCCGTTCCCGCAAGGGCCGCACCTGCATCATCGGCGCACTGGACAAGGCCGCCGAGACCATGGCCGGCCTCTCCGGTACCCGCATCCACGAGTAGTCTCTACTCTGTTGCCTCTCTCGTGGGCGCCGGGCAAGGCGCCCGCAAACTAGCCTCTCTTCATGAGCCCCGCGGTCCGCTCCGACTGCGGGGCTTTTGCTATTGAGGTGGCTGTTCATGAGAAGCATTGCAGACCGCGGAAACCCAGCACTTGGGGACGTTCCTTTCTGCCGGCATCTTGGGACAGTTCTTTTCGACAGTGCGAGCGGTCGTCTGCAAAGGCCGTCCCCAGTGGCCACTCATTTAAGTCTGTCCCCAATGACTAGTAGTAGGCCCACATGGCTTCGATTTCGTTGAGGACTTCTACGACGCCCCAGCGGCGGGCGCTGCGGCTTTGCGAGTTGGGGTCGTAGACACCGATCTGGTCGGCGTCGTCAATCCCGTAGAGCACGATGTAATGACCAACGTTGGTAAACGTGCCGGGGCGCACGGCGGCGATTACGGGAGCACCCGAGCGCAAGGCCTGGGCCATCGAGTCTCGATCGTTGTAGAGCTGCGTCCCGTTAAGCCCCAGCTGCCATGCACCGCTCGTCATAAACGACCACTCGGTGGCACCGGTGGGTGCATAGTTGCCCGCCTCGGAAAGAGCGCACATATCGACCGGCGTCATATCGGTGTGGCCGGTCTTATAAATGTAGACCATGGTAAGACAGGTGGGGCCGCAGGCGTTTTGACGGATGGTACCGCCGGCGTAGGGCAGCTCCGACCATGCCGGATCTATCTGATAGATATGGGGCATGGTGCCGGCTTGCCACTGCGAGCGCGGGGTCGAAAACGCAAACGAGTAGCCGGGCGCAACCGGGGCCTTGAGCAGCTTGTCCTCGGCGGTGGGCTCCAGGCCGGCAGAGCCATGCGAGGCACACGACCCCAGATACACAAAGGCCAGACATGCCATGATGGAGCACAGGACAAGACAGAGACGATGAATCCGCGGACTGACGGCCCTGACACGTCCCATCGGCCGTGGCTGCTTTGCGCTGCGTCCGCCGCGGGGCTTCGAAAAGAAACGGCTGATGTGATTGTCAGACTTTCGTCGATTGTTTTTCTGCCGCCGAGGCACTTCGGCCCGGCGTTGACGGGTGCCCGAGTATGGGCGATCAGCCTGACGCGCGTTGGCATTCTGCGGCATAGACGACGAGGGGCGATCCTGCGGACGCTGCGGGTTCTGCGGCTCGTCGCTGTCAGAAACACTACTGAATGTTGGCGTGGTACGCCCGGCAAGGCGAACGTTTCGCTGTCGTTCGCCGTCGTTGTATCCGTATGCCATCTGTACCGCCTCGTCTCACGTATAACCCGTCCATCCTACAAAAAAGACGTGCAGCAAATGAGTGCGTGCGACAAAAGCTCGGTAAACGGCACGAACGGGAGCGAGCCTGTCGCCATAAAGTGGCACCCTCCGCGAGCGATCGAATCGCGTCATCAAAACGGGCACTCGCAACGAGTGGCGCCCCTCGCCGTTCGTCCCAAAAACGGTGCCGTTCGTTGTACAGTTCTGCCTTCGGTCGAGCTACAAGCGGCGCTGCTGTGCCAAGGCCGTATCTTAAAGCCACGAAATAAAAGCGCGCGGCAAAACGGACCGCGCAAGGGGTGACGCCAAGGGGCGTCAAAAAGGAAAGGAGGGGAACAATGGCGGACAAGAACGCAGAAGTTGCAGTCGAGGGCGACGGTGGCATGAAGAAAACGCTTTCGCTCTGGAACTTCTTCACCATCGGTTTCGGTGCCATCATCGGTACCGGTTGGGTTCTGCAGGTCGGCGACTGGATGGTCGTGGGCGGCGGTCCCGTTCCCGCTATGATCGCATTCCTCTTGGGTGCAATCTTCCTCGTGCCCGTCGGAGCTGTTTTCGGTGAGCTCACGGCTGCTATCCCCATCTCGGGCGGCATCGTCGAGTATGTCGATCGTAGCTTTGGCCGTACGCTGAGCTACATCACCGGTTGGCTCCTGGCCCTGGGCAACGGAATCCTGTGCCCGTGGGAGGCCATCGCCATCTCGACCCTCGTGTCCGAGATGTTCGGTAGCCTGCCCGGTCTTGAGTGGCTGCGCGCCGTCAAGCTCTACACCATCCTAGGCGCCGACGTTTACCTGTTCCCGACGCTGATCGCGCTCGGCTTTGCGGTCTACGTCATCTTCCTCAACTTCCGCGGTGCCAGCTCGGCCGCCAAGCTCCAGGCCTTCCTGACCAAGGCTCTGCTCTGCGGCATGCTGCTCGCCATGGGCGTCTCGCTGTTCACCGGCTCGCCGGACAACGCCATGCCCGTATTCTCCCAGGTCAGCGGCGCTGGCGGCGGCAAGGCCGCTACCGAAAGCACCAGCCTGTTCGCCGGCATCGTGTCGGTCCTGGTTCTAACTCCGTTCTTCTACGCCGGTTTCGACACCATTCCTCAGCAGGCTGAGGAAGCAGCTGAGGGCCTCAACTGGAACAAGTTCGGCAAGATCATCTCCTTGGCCCTGCTGGCCGCCGGCGGCTTCTACATGGTCTGCATCTACTCGTTCGGCACCATCCTCGACTGGCATGAGTTTGTTAAGAGCCCGGTTCCCGCGCTTGCCTGCCTCAAGGGCATCAACATGCTCCTGTACCTGGCCATGCTCGTCATCGCCACGCTTGGACCCATGGGCCCGATGAACTCCTTCTATGGCGCCACGAGCCGCATCATGCTCGCCATGGGTCGCAAGGGCCAGCTGCCTGAGAAGTTCGCCGAGGTCGACCCCAAGTCCGGCGCTCCCAAGCTTGCCTGCGTCGTCTTGGGCGTCATCACTGTCATCGGTCCGTTCCTGGGCAAGAACATGCTCATTCCTCTGACCAACGTGTCGGCTCTCGCCTTCATCTTCTCCTGCGGCATGGTCGCCCTCGCCTGCCTGCGCATGCGCTTCACCGAGCCCGATCTGCCTCGTCCCTACGAGGTGCCCGGCGGCAAGTTTGGCATCGGCCTCGCTATCGCCGCCTGCGCCATCATCATCGGCCTGCTCGTGATTCCGTTCTCTCCCGCCTCCCTCAACATGGTGGAGTGGAGCATCGTGATCGGCTGGTTGGCTATCGGCCTGGCCCTCATGGCTTTCACCAATTCCCGCAAAAAGTAACGCCTAGCCGGGGCGGATCGGGTGCGCGGAATCCTCTCTCCCGCGCACCGAACCCGGCACCACTTGGGTAGCTTTGTGAGGCCTAGCCCAACATGGCCTCGCCCACTATATGGATCCATAAGGAGGAACCATGTCCACTAAGTATGCAATCGTTGGCGGCAAGCTCATCGACGGTACCGGTGCCGAGCCGGTCGAGAACTCCCTCGTTCTCGTCGACGACAGCGGCAAGATCGAGTACGCCGGTGCTATGCAGGACCTTCCCGAGGGCGTTGAGGTTATCGACGCCGCCGGCAAGACCGTCCTTCCCGGCCTGATCGACACCCACCTGCACTTCTCGGGCAACCTGACCGACGATGACACCGATTGGGTCATGCAGCCGCTCCTCGAGAAGCAGGCCGTCGCCGTCAAGCAGGCCTACGACTGCCTCACCCACGGCCTCACCACCGTCTGCGAGATCGGCCGCTTTGGTATCCAGATCCGTGACTGCATCGACAAGGGCGTCTTTAAGGGCCCGCGCGTTCTGGCCACCGGCCTCGGCTTCTGCCGCGTTGCCGGCCACGGTGACTCCCACCACTGCACCCAGGAGCTCAACAAGGAATCCCACCCCTGGGGCGACCAGGTCGATGGTCCTTGGGATCTGCGCAAGGCCGTCCGTCGTCGCCTGCGCGAGAACCCCGATGCCATCAAGATCTGGGCTACCGGTGGCGGCATCTGGCGCTGGGATTCCGGTCGCGACCAGCACTATTGCTCCGAGGAGATCCAGGCCGTGGTCGAAGAGGCAAAGATGGTCGGTATCCCCGTGTGGAGCCACTGCTACAACAACCACGCCGCTGCCTACGATTCCGTCCGCTTTGGCTGCGAGCAGCTGATTCACGGTTTCGATATCGATGAGCGCACCATGGACCTCATGGCCGAGCAGGGCACCTTCTTCACCCCGACAATCGCCTTCCTGCCCACCTGGTACGCCACCTATCCGCCCGTCTACGTCCCCGAGCTGCACGACAAGTACGAGGGCACCCTGGTCGAGAAGGAGCTGCAGCGCAACTACGACTGCCTGCGCGAGGCCAAGAAGCGCGGCGTCGTCATGACGATCGGCTCCGACTCCTTCTCCTTCGTCACCCCGTACGGCACCTGCTCCATCGAGGAGATGTACGAGTTCGTCGACAAGATCGGCTTCACCCCGGTCGAGACCATCACCTGCGCCACCCTCAACGGTGCCAAGATGTGCCACATCGAGGACGAGACCGGTTCCATCGAGGCCGGCAAGTGCGCCGACCTGCTGGTCGTCAACGGTGACGTCGCCGCCGACATCCACGTGCTCAACACCGACAACATGGACGTCATCATGAAGGATGGCTGGATCGTCGAGGCTGGCACCTTTGGCGAGGCCAACAAATACAGCGCCTAAGATACCGTTTGTCGATGGCTGGATGTAAAACACAGTTTTTGATTGCATAATGCAATGGAGAGGGTCGCTTGCGGCCCTCTTTATTGCTATCGGTGCGGTAGATAAAAGGGGATGACGGTGGATTTAAACAGGCTGATTCTGGGCAAGAGCTACAACTCTACCAAGGTCTTTCGTACGGCCCAGCATGTGGTCCAGGCCATCCTGCTCGGTGTTGTCGTTCCGGCGCTTATCCTGCTGCTTATCTGGGATTTAACCGATAACCCCAATCCCGTTCCGGGCGTCGTCGTCATCGCCGGCATGGTCATGCTGTGCTTCTTCTTCTCGTATGTCTTTGTGGTTCCCGACGACCTCACATCGAGCGCAACCGACCGTACGCTCGCCATCGCATCAAAAATATTCGCCTACACGTCGCGCGGCCTTACGCCCGAAGCGGCCCTGGGCGCCTCTAAAATCATCCTGTCCGAGACCATCGCCTCTGCCATTTGCTTTACCGACGGCAAGCAGGTGCTGGCAAGCTGGGGCGAGGACTCGGCAAAGTGCCCTGCCGGCACCCCGGTGGTGCTCAAGACCACGCTCAACGTGATTGAGACGGGCGAGCAGAGCGTGTTTTCGCGTGACGCCTCCAATGAGACGGGCGGCTATTTTCCCCGCCTGCGCGCCGGCATTGTCGCGCCGCTTACCGTGCGCGGGCATTGCGTGGGCACGCTCGAGCTGTATTACCCCCGCCTGAGCAGCATCGATATGCGCCAGACGGCCCTTGCCTCGGGTTTTGCCGATCTAATTTCCACGCAGCTCGCCAGCTTTGAGCTCGAGCGCCAGGACGAGCTCACGGCCCGCGTTGAGCTTCGCGCCCTGCAGTCGCAGGTCGACCCGCATTTTCTATTCAATACCATTAGCACGATCGTGTCGCTCGTTCGAACCGAGCCCGACAAGGCGCGATCGCTGCTGATCGACTTTTCCAACTATTATCGTCAGACGCTTTCTGATTCCGATACGCTCACCACGCTCGAGCACGAGGTGGAACAGGGTACTCGTTATATCAATCTTATGCAGGCCCGGTATGGCGACGGCCGTCTGCGCGTTTCGGTCGACATCGACTTTGAGGTGCGCGACAGCCTGGTGCCGCCATTTATCTTGCAGCCGCTGCTCGAAAACTGCATCAAGCATGCGCAGCGCGAGATCGAGCCGCTTTCTATTCGTGTTAGGGCTTTTGAGACCGATGACGGCTTGGAGATCATCGTCGAAGACGACGGCATCGGGATGAGCGAAGAAGTCTGCGCGCATCTGTTTGAGCAGCATCGCCGAGAGGAGCCCGAGAGCATTACCGCCGACGGCTCCATCAAGCGAGGTTGCGGCCTGGCGCTCTTCAACGTGCTTCAGCGCATCCATTTCTTTTACGGAGAAGATTCTGGCATGCGCGTGAAGTCCCAGGAGGGCGTGGGAACACAGGTCATCGTAGAGTTGAACGGCGAGCCGCATGAGCCGGCGCCGCTAACGGTGTAGCACGCGGTTGGATTGAGAGAAAAAGAGGGGAAGCGCATATGTCCGAAGGCTGGAACATCTTGGTGGTTGATGACGAGCCTCCCATTAGAGCTGAGCTACGCTATCTGTTGGAAAAGGATACGCGTGTTGGTCAGATTGCCGAGGCGGGCAATGTCACCGAAGCCGTGGAGTCGATTCTGTCGAACAAGCCCGACGTGCTGTTTTTAGACATTACCATGCCCGGTCGCTCGGGAATTGAGCTTGCCGAGACGCTGCAGAACCTAAAGACGCCGCCGGTCGTGGTGTTTGTGACGGCATTTGCCGAGTATGCGGCCGATGCCTATAACCTCGATGCTGTCGATTACATCGTCAAACCGGTCGAGGATGCCCGCTTGTCAAAGGCGCTCGACAAGATCGAGACTGCCCTGGGCGCTCGCCGTGTCGTCCATGCTCCGCGCCAGCCTTTGCGCCTGACGGTGGATCGCGGGGGCAAAAGGGTGTTCATTCCCGTGGCGGATGTCTGCTACTTTGAGGCGCGCGCCGATTTTTGCAATGCGGTCTGTGACGAGGGGACGTATCTGGTCAATGAGTCGATTTCCTCGCTCGAGCGGCGCCTGGCCCCCGAGGGCTTTATCCGTGTCCACCGCAGTTATCTGGTCAATTTGGAAGACGTGCACAATGTCGAGATTGGTTCCACGGGTCTTATGGAGCTCAGGCTCGACCGTGTGAACTCGACGGTGCCCGTGTCCCGTCGTCGTGCTGCCGAGGTCAAGGCACACTTGGGGCTTGCGTAGGCGGTCTGCATGCCATCGTTTACCGCCGCAGGTTTGGCATGACCGTGCGGTGGGCATAATGGGTGGCATCGAATGAAATCGAAAGGATCATTATGCCCGCGCTCATTACGCATCATCTGTTTGGCGAGGAAAGCATCGACCGTCTTCCGCAGGGCGTTATTACGTCCGACGAGGAGCGCATCGCCTTTATCCTGGGAAACCAAGGTCCCGACCCGTTTTTCTTCCACATCCTGACGCCGCGCATTTCCGACTGTATGTCGCTTGCTCAGGTCATGCACCGCTCACGCATGTCGCGCCAGTTCTCGTGCCTGCGCGACGGCGTGTCGCACCTGCAGCCGCGCGATGCCAATCTGGGTCGCGCCTTTGCGCTGGGCCTGCTGTCGCACTATGTGCTCGACCGCAATGCCCACCCCTTTGTCTACGAGCAGCAGTTTGGCATTGTAGATTCCGCCCCCGAGCTCGAGGCTTCGGGCAGCCAAGTACACGCCGTGCTCGAAAGCGATCTGGACGTGCTGATGCTGCAGCTCAAGCGCGACGGGGCCACGGTCGAGGACTATCCGCCGGCGGGCGAGATCGTCACCACCGACCGCATCAATCGCGTGGCCGGCGTGCTGATGAGCTACGTCGCCGGGCGCGTGTACGGTATCGACATCCCGGCGGGGGAGTACGCCGGCGCCGTCTCGGACATGCAGATGCTCTATCGCACCATTGAGCCTGCCGGCTCGGTAAAGACGCGCGCGATTGCCCTGGTCGAGGGCTTGGTGCACGACTACTCGCTGCTCGACGGCCTTGCCCATCGCGTGACGACGGAACTGCCCGAGCGCACCGGTAACCTGGGTCACCTGACATGGAAGAACCCCTTTACCGACGAGGTCTCGAACGAGAGCTTCCCCGAGGTCTTTGACCGCGCGTTGGTCGATTACGAGTGCACGGTCGCCCGCTTTATCGAGACCGGCGATATGGAAGCCGTGACCAACCACGTCAATTACAGCGGCCGCGTACTCGACGCCGACGAGGAGTTCGACCGCGAGGAATAACAAACCGTTTCAATAAGTTGCGGTGGAATAGCTCCTGAATGAGGCCCCCGGAGGGCTAAGCGGGAACTATTTCACCGCAACTGCGTTGATGGGATGGCGTTTCGCCCTGCGTGTCCGTATGACCGCTCCTGTCCCTTTGCCGAATCCTTACCGGTGCCTCTATGCAATTGGGGTACGATGAACTAACTGCATATTGGGCGAATACGAAAGGGCCCCTGTCCATGAAATACACCAAGCTCGAGCGTAACTGGGTTATGTACGATGTGGGCAATTCGGCCCTCGTGTTGCTCAATACCTCGGTGGTGCCCATCTACTTTAACGCCATCAATACCGGTGCTTCCTCGGCAGACCTGGTGGTCGCTTGGGGCAACGCGCAGACGATCGCCTCGCTGGTCATTGCCATGCTCATGCCCATTCTGGGCGCGCTTGCCGATTACGCCGGCAACAAGATCAAGTTCTTCTTGGGCTTCTTCCTCACGGGCCTGGTGCTTTGCCTGGCGCAGGCTATCCCAATGTCCGCCATGGCATTTTTGACCGTGTACGTGTTGTGCACCATCGGCCTTAACTCTTCTATGACCTTCTACGACGCCATGCTGCCCGACGTTACCACCGACGAGCGCATGGACGCCGTGTCCAGCTCGGGCTATGCCTGGGGCTACATCGGTTCCACCGTGCCGTTCATCATCTGCCTGGCGCTCATCATGGGCGGCCCCGCTCTTGGCGTCCCCACCATGCTGGCAACGCGTCTGTCGTTTATCATCACTGGCGCCTGGTGGCTCATCTTTACTCTGCCGCTCATTCGCACCTATAAGCAAAAGTACGGTCGCGAGCGCGGTCCCGAGGACACCATCGGCCACATCGTGGGCGGTGTGTTCTCCGAGGTCGGACACACCATGCGCGAGATCGCCCACAACAAGACCGTGCTGGTCTACATGATTGCGTTCTTCTTCTATATCGATGGCGTCCACACGGTCATTTCCATGGCTACCAGCTACGGCTCGGCTTTGGGCATCGATTCGACGCAGCTGGTGCTGGCGCTGCTCGTTACGCAGTTCGTGGCCTTTCCGTCCGCCATCATCTACGGTAAGCTCGCCGGACGCGTGGGCACGCTCAACATGATCCTGGTGGCGGTCGCCGCCTACATGGGCATTGTGCTGTTCGCCGCGTTCTTCCTAAAGACCGCCTTTGAATTCTGGGTGCTTGCCATTATGGTCGGCCTGTTCCAGGGCGGCGTGCAGGCGCTCAGCCGTAGCTACTTTGGCCGCATTATCCCCAAGGAAAAGTCCAACGAGTACTACGGCTTCTTTGACATCTTCGGTCGCTATGCAAGCGTCATGGGTACCTTCCTAGTGTCGGTCGTCACCTCGCTGACCGGCAACCCGTCGCTGGGCGTCCTTTCCATTGGCGTGCTGCTGATCGTTGGTTTTATGCTGCTGGTTCGCCTGTCCCGCATGACTCGGGCGGCAGAGCATGCCGCATAGGAGCGAGCGGCTATTGTGCCTGTCCACGGTACTCTTTTGGGGTTATCCGCAATAAACATTGCGACTTGCGAGCAATGATTTGCCCAAGTGGGTATGATGGAATCAGCTAGGTCGCGGGGCGTCGCCTGTGTTTGGCGGCGTCCCGTTTTTTGTGTTGCAGGGAGGGAAGGCATGAACGCCACGGTTGTGATTCCAACATATTGGGCGGGCGATGATGCCCGTGCAAACGCTCCCGGCGTCTATGACCACTCGACGAAGCTTAACGCTACCAATCCCGAACTCGACCGCTGTCTTGCTTCGCTCGAGCAGGTGCACGACATTCCGAGGATTATCCTTTTGGTGGTCTGTCCCATTTCGGCCACGGCTGATGTGTCGAAGCGCGTTCACGAAATCGTCGACGCGCACCCTACGCTCAAGGTCACCGTGGTTACCAACACCCAGGCATCGCGTATCGCCGACCGTGTGGCGCAGATTGCTCCCAAGGGCTCGGGCGAGTGCGTGAGCCTGCGCGGATACGGTGCCATTCGCAATATGGGGCTTGCCTGCGCTGCAGTGCTCGGCCACGACGCCGTTGTCTTTTTGGATGACGACGAGACCGTTATCGATGCCGACTTTATGAAGCGCGCGACCTATGCACTGGGTCAGCAGACGCGTCAGGGCCTGCCGATTTTGGTTAAGAGCGGTTACTTTTACGATCGCGACGGATCGCCGTTGGCGCCCACAGACAAGGCGGGCATTTGCCATCGTTGGTGGACCAAGCGCATCGAGTTCAATCGTTGGATGAAAAAGGCGCTCTCGGGCACTCGCATCTCGCGTTCAAACTACGCATGCGGCGGCCTTATGGCACTTCATGCCCGCGCCTTTACCCGTGTGGCGTTTGACCCGTTTATCACCCGAGGCGAGGACCTGGATTACCTCTTTAACATGCGCATGTTTGGCTACGACGTGTGGTTTGACAACGAGTGGACCGTTCGTCACCTGCCACCCGAGTCCGAGAAGCGCTCGCCGCGCTTTATGCAGGATGTGTACCGTTGGTACTACGAGCGTGCCAAGCTGACATTTGCCGCGCACCAGCAGGAGCTCGTTCCCGTCACGGCCGCGTCGCTCATGCCCTATCCGGGCCCGTGGATTTCGCGCGAGCTCGACGACCGCGTGCGCAAGACCGCCATGGTCCGCAGCATGTTTACCCGCGAGCACGAGGGGTACCTGCGCATTTGGAGGCACGGTATTGACGAGGCCAAGACCTACGCGCGCCAAAACGCCGCAAGCTACCTGCGTTTCCAGAGCTTTTGGCCCAAGATCATGGACGGGCTCTGGCGCGACGCACAACTGACCAGCATCCTGGAGGGGACTGAATGATCGACCGCCGCGCCCAGCGCGATAATTCAATATCAATCTTTCGCGTGATCGCCGTTGTCTGCGCCATTTGCGTGCTGGTGTACTTTATTTTTGCCCTGGCGACCGGAATCGAGCCGATCGCGACCGTGGTCGCCTGCGCACTGCTGTGCATCTTTCTATGCATTTTTATCTATTTGACGCTCAATCCCGATTCGGTGCGTTCGCAGTACACCGAAGAGACGCTCTCGGTGGCCTCTGCCATGCTCGAGGACATCAAGGGCGGCCTGACGCAGGAGTCGGCGCGTCTGGTGTGCCAGCGCATTTTGCCCGAGACGCGTGCCATGACGGTTGCCATCACCGACGAGAGCAACGTGCTGGCCTGCGCGGGCGAGTTTGAGGAAAAGCTGCTGCCCGATTCGCCCATCCACACACTTGCCACGCGCTACGTCATCGAGCACGGTATCGTCCAGTCGTTCAACCGCGTGGTGGACGTGGTGGGCTCGGATGGCTCGCACAACCATGTTCCCGCCGGTATCATCGCTCCTATCAAGGTGGGCGACCGCACCGTCGGCACGCTTAAGTTCTACTACAAGACCCTGCGTGCCGTCGACCGCACCCAGTACGCGCTCGCCTCGGGTTTTGCCGAGATTCTGTCCACGCAGCTCGCCATCCACGAGCTCGAGGTGCAAAAGGAGCTCACGGCCCGTGCCGAGGTGCGTGCCCTGCAAGCGCAGATCAACCCACACTTCCTGTTCAATACGCTCAACACCATCGCGTCGTTTACGCGGACCGACCCGCTGCGCGCCCGCGAGCTGCTGCGCGAGTTCTCCTCGTTCTATCGCGCCACGCTCGACAATTCGGGCTCGCTCATTCCCGTGTCGCGCGAGGTCGCGCAGACCAAGCGCTACCTGACGTTTGAGAGGGCGCGCTTTGGCGAGGATCGCGTGCTGGCGACCTTCGATGTGTCCGAGGACATCGAGGACACGCCGGTGCCGGCATTTGTGATCCAGCCGATCGTCGAGAATGCCGTGCGCCACGGTATGGGTGACGACGATGCGCTGAGGATCGACGTGTCGGTCCACAGGGATGGCGAAGATGCGATTTTGATTGCGGTCGCCGATAACGGCGTGGGCATGGACGAAGGCACCGCTGCCAGACTGTTTGACGAACGCTCCGCCCGTCCCGACGCCAGCTCCCCGCAGGGCGGCGGCGCCGGTGTGGCCATGCACAATATTTCGGAGCGCATCCATCGCTTTTATGGACCGCACTCTTATACACGCGTCGAATCGGCCCCGGGCAAGGGCGCTAAAGTGCTCCTGCATCTCGATTTGTCGGAGAGCATCTTCGACATTCAAGAGTAGAATGATAGGTTACGGGTTTAACGCTAGTTGGCGGATGCCCGACGTAGTTAGTTGACGAAAGGTTTTATCCCTATGCTGCGTGCGATGATTGTGGATGATGAGGCCCCGGCCCGTTCGGAACTTCGCTTCTTGCTCGAGCAGACGGGCAAGATCGGCACGATCACAGAAGCGTCGAGCGTTCGCTCCGCTATCGAGATGCTTATGGAGAGCCGCGTCGATGTTGTGTTCCTCGATATCTCGATGCCTGGCGCTTCGGGTCTGCAACTTGCCGAGGCACTGCATAAGCTCAAGAATCCGCCGGCGATCGTATTCGTAACCGCGTACAGCGATCATGCGGTCGAGGCGTTTGATGTGGATGCCGTCGACTATCTGATGAAGCCGGTCGAGGAGGCTCGCCTGGATCGAGCGATCGATAAGGTTATGCAACGCGCCAAGCCTGTCACGGACAGCAAGGTGACCATCGAGCGCATCCCGGTGGAAAAGGGCGGCCGCAAGGTCCTCATCCCCGTGGACGACATTCGCTTTATTATGGCCAAGGACGATTACTCCTGTATTTATACGGTCGATGACCGCTTTTTGTCCACGACCTCGCTGGCACAGTTCGAGGCCAAGCTCTGCGACTTTGGCTTCTTCCGCGTTCACCGCCGCTATATCGTCAACTTGGCGTGTGTCACCGACGTCGAGACGGTTCCCTCGGGCGCTATCCAGCTGGGCATTACGGGCGTCGACGAACGCGTACCGGTTTCGCGCCGTCGCGTCGTGCCACTCAAAAAGGCCCTGAGCCTCTAGTACACTGGCCCCGCAGCCCTGTAGACCAAAATCGTCTGCGGAGCCGTGGGGCTTTTTGCATGAATGCACCAAATCGTTTTGCGGAAGGGATCCCATGAACAGTGCAAGCGCCAAGCGTATCGACATTATCTCGGACACCCACGGCTATCTTTCGCCTGCGCTCCTGGACGAGCTTAAGGGTGCGGATCTGATTATCCACGCCGGCGACCTTACGTCGGAGATGGACTACGAGCACCTGCGCACCATCGCTCCCGTGCGAGCGGTGCTGGGTAATAACGACTACTACCGCGACTACGGTCCCGATGTGGACCGCTTGGCGCTCTTTACCTACGAAGGACTCAAGTTCGCCGTAGCCCACTACCGCGAAGACCTTCCGGTGGGATCCGTAGACGTAGCCATCAACGGTCACACCCACGTAACTAAAGAAGCCCAAGTGGGCCGCTGCTTGGTCCTCAACCCAGGCAGCGCCAGCTACCCCAGAGGCACCCGAGGCCCCACCATGGCCAGAATGCTCGTAAAAGACGGCAAGATCATAAGCACCAAATTTATTGACCTAGACTAACCGCAACAAAAACGGGGGATGTAAAACTGCATCCCCCGTTTTTTATGAGCCAAAGGCCGAGTTTCAACAAGAATAATCAGACCAACCCCGCCGAGGAGCACGCGGGCTAGCCGCGCAGCGGCGCACGCCCGCAAAACTGGTTGAACAATGTGACGGCAGGGAGGGTCTCCGGGGCCGAGGGCGGGGGTTAAGTTTGTCGCGAGTTCCGCACGCAAAGGAAAGCACTTAATGTGCTTTCCGTC
>CAJMRN010000025.1 GCA_905215815.1 uncultured bacterium
TGTTTGTGTCCTTTGGTAGCGGCAGCAGCGGTAATTGTGCATATGTAGGCGCGCGGGGAGGACGAGGGGTGCTCATTGATGCCGGCGTGGACTCCAAGTTCGTGACTGCGGCACTTGAGGCTAATGGTTTGGATATAAAAAAAATCGTGGGTATTATATTGACGCATGACCATAGCGACCATGTGCGGTATGCATACTCGCTGTTGCGCAACAACAGGCATATGCTGCTGTATTGCACGCCGCGCTGTCTCTCGGGCATATTGCGACGCAGCAGCCTTTCGCGCCGTATCAAGGATTATCACAAGCCTATATACAAGGAATTTGCCTTTGAGGCTGCCGGGCTGAATATTACGCCTTTCGAGACCAGTCATGACGGCACCGACAACGTGGGATTTGATATTGATAACGGAATGCGCCACTTTGTGGTGGTGACGGATACGGGCTATCTCACCGAGCGTGCCGAGGCGTATGTGCGCCGAGCCAATTATTTGATGATAGAATCGAATTACGATGCCGATATGCTGCATAATGGTACTTATCCGCCGTATTTGCAGGCCCGTATCGAGAGCGAGTGCGGACATTTGGACAATCGACAGGCTGCGGCCGCCGTCGCTTCGGTGGCTGTCGCGCATCCGGAAGCGCATCTGAGTCATGTTTTCCTGTGCCACTTGTCGCATGATAATAATACGCCCGAAACGGCCACAGCCACCATGCGCAAGGCGCTCGAGGGGGTCGGCCGCAAGGTTATGTCCGCTGACCATGCCGTTATGCCGTCCCCGGGTACTTCGGATGTGCTGTTGGCTGCCTTGCCCCGCTTCGATTCCAGTCCGCTGTACGTGCTGCGCTGACGGCTGCTGCTTTTATGACCGGGCGTTCGCTCGGCTCTGTCAATGCAGTAATTCAATAATTTACTTACGAAGTGTTTTTCGCGAACCTTGGCGTTTGCGAGCTTTTTTTAATCTATAAGTCGCTTTTTTTGTGCACGCGTTTATAAGTGGTTTTGATTTGACTTGCCATAAACTGCTTTTGCACAAAAAAGTGAGAGGAGGGCGTCCCGGATTGGGATGTCCTCCTCTCTTATAGGGGGTTGATGAGTGTCAGTGCTGCAGCTTAGAGCTGAGGACCGGCGGCAACGAGAGCCTTGGCCTTCTTGTTCTGATCCTCGTCGGTCTCGTGGAAGTAGTCGCGACGCTCGGAGTGACCGATGATGCAGTAGGTGCAGCCAGCGGACTTGAGCATGTCGCAAGAGGACTCACCGGTGAAGGCACCCTTGGCCTCCCAGTACACGTTCTGTGCACCGAGGGCGATGGGGGCAGCCTGAATGCGGTCATGAACCGTGGTGATGTCAATGGTCGGAGGGCAGACGAGCACCTCGACGCCAGCCGGAACCTCGGGCAGAGCCTGAGCCAGCTCGTCGGCGAGCTTAGCGGCCTCGGCGACGTCGTTGTTCATCTTCCAGTTACCAGCGATAAGAAGGGTGCGATTAGGCATCGAGAAGCGCCTCCACTCCGGGCAGGGCCTTACCCTCGACGAGCTCCATGGAAGCGCCACCGCCGGTGGAGATCCAGCTCATCTTGTCGGCCAGGTTGAACTTGTTGACAGCTGCGACAGAGTCACCACCGCCGATGATCGAGGTGCAGTCAGCCTCGGCGAGAGCCTCGGCGATAGCCTGGGTGCCGTGAGCAAAGTTGTCAAACTCGAAGACGCCCATGGGGCCGTTCCAGAACACGGTCTTGGCGCCCTTGACAGCCTCGGCATAGAGCTCCTCGGTCTTGGGACCGATGTCCATACCCTCACGATCGTCGGGGATAGCGTCGGAAGCAACAACCTCGGGGACAGCGTCCTCGCCAAAGTGATCGGCAACACGGTTGTCGATGGGGAGTAGGATCTTGACACCCTTCTCCTCGGCCTTCTTGAGCATCTCGCCGGCGCGCTCGACCCAGTCCTCTTCCTTGAGGGACTGACCAACGGACAGGCCCTGAGCCAGGAAGAAGGTGTAGGCCATGCCGCCACCGATGATCAGGGTGTCAGCGGAGTCGATGAGGTGATCGAGAACGCCGATCTTGGAGGAAACCTTGGAACCGCCGACGATGGCGACGAAGGGGCGCTCGGGCTCGGCGAAGATGCCGGTCAGCGTGTCGACCTCCTTCTCGAGCAAGAAGCCGGCGACGGCAGGCAGGTAAGCGGCGGGGCCCACGACGGAACCCTGGGCGCGGTGAGCGGTGCCGAAGGCATCGAGAACGAAGACGTCACCATAGGAAGCGAGCTTCTTGGCGATCTCGGGATCGTTCTTCTTCTCACGCTTGTCAAAACGGACGTTCTCGAGAACGAGGACCTTACCCGGCTCGACGGCGGCGACAGCCTCAGCAGCCTTCTCGCCGTAGGTGTCAGCGACAAAGGCAACGTCGAGACCAGAGAGCTCAGCGAGCTTCTTGGCGACGGGCTCGAGGGACAGCTCGGGCTGGAAGCCGGTGCCCTCGGGACGGCCGAGGTGGCTCATGAGGATGACGCGAGCGTTGTGCTCAACGAGGTAGTTGATGGTGGGCAGGGCAGCCTTGATACGGGTGGTGTCGCCAACGACGCCATCCTTGATAGGCACGTTAAAGTCAACGCGGACGAGAACGCGCTTTCCGTCGACATCGATGTCGCGGACGGTCTTCTTGGTAAAGGCCATGTTTGCTTCTACCTTTCGTACGTGTCTGCCTCCCATTACGGCAGACGATTTCTTATAAAAAGGGCGCGACCCTAGGGTGTAAGCCCTATAAGGCCGCGCCCTTCTTTAGACGCTCAACGAGCTATTCGCTAAAAGCTAAATTAAGCAACGAACTTCTCGAAGTACTTGATGGTGCGGACCATCTGAGAGGTGTAGGAGTTCTCGTTGTCGTACCAAGAGGTGACCTGAACGAGGGTCTGGCCGTTGCCGAGGTCAGAGCACATGGTCTGAGTGGCGTCGAAGATGGAGCCGTGGGTCTCGCCGACGATGTCGCGGGAGACGATCTGGTCCTCGTTGTAGGCGAAGGTCTCGGGGATGGTCTCGGCGTAGGCCTTCATGGCAGCGTTGACCTCGTCGACGGTGACCTTCTTGTCAACGACGGCGTAGAGGTTGGAGCCGGTCGGCGTCGGGACGCGCTGGGCGGCACCGATGAGCTTGCCGTTGAGCTCGGGGAGAACCAGGCCGATGGCCTTGGCAGCGCCCGTGGTGTTCGGGACGATGTTCTCGGAGCAGGCGCGGGAGCGACGGAAGTTGCCCTTGCGCTGCGGGCCGTCGAGCGGCATCTGGTCGCCGGTGAAGGCGTGGATGGTGGTCATGATGCCGGACACGATGGGAGCGAAGTCGTTCAGACCCTTGGCCATCGGGGCGAGGCAGTTGGTGGTGCAGGAAGCAGCGGAGATGATGTTGTCCTCAGCGGTCAGCGTCTCATGGTTGACGTTGTACACGATGGTGGGCAGATCGCTGCCGGCCGGAGCGGAGATGACGACCTTCTTGGCGCCAGCGTTGATGTGGGCCTGAGCCTTAGCCTTGCTGGTGTAGAAGCCGGTGCACTCGAGAACGACGTCGACGTCAAGGTCGCCCCAAGGCAGGTTGTTAGCGTCGGCCTCCTTGTAGATCTTGATCTCCTTGCCGTCAACGGTGATGGAATCCTCGCCAGCAACGACCTCGTGATCGCGAGCGTAGTTGCCCTGCGTGGAGTCGTACTTCAGCAGGTAAGCGAGCATATCGGGAGAGGTGAGGTCGTTGATAGCGACGATCTCGGAGCCCTCATGACCGAACATCTGACGGAAAGCCAGACGACCGATGCGACCGAAGCCGTTAATAGCAACCTTTACTGCCATTGTGTCTCCTTTCGTAAGGCCCCCGCGAGCTACAGCGCCCGCCGTTGAGGCCCACAAACTAACCACTCGCCTAATATACCTTTTTTTTGACTTGAATTTCACGAGAATGCTCGAAATTGAAAATCAAATTTACGTTAAAACGTTTTAAATACTAAAATAGCAGCTAAATCCATATATAAGTCGTTACTTCAAACTACCTGTTTGCTTCAATGAGCTTTTCAAGCCGTAAAACACGATGGTAGAGGGCTGACTTCGACAAGGGAGGGTCAGCCATCTCCCCCAAATCACGCAGCGACAGATCGGGATAGCGCTCGCGCAGGTCGCAAAAGACCGCCAAGGCATCCGGAAGCGCATCACGAAGGCCACGCTGCTCGAGCTCATCGATAAGCGCAAGCTGATGTTGGGCGGCACCGGCGCTTCTGGTCTGGTTGGCGAGCTCGGCGTTCACGCGACGGTTCACATCGTTCTTAACCAACTTGACCGCGCGCGCCTCCTCAATCTCGGCAACGCTGCGCTTGGCGCCAATCAGCTTTAATAGATGCTCGATTTCCTCGGCGCTCTTAATGTACACGGCATATGACCCCCGCCGTGCATTAACACGAGCATGGACCCCAATCTGCTCCAACAGATCGCAAAGCCCCTTGGCATATTGCTCGCCCTGCACAGCAATCTCCAAATGAAAATCGCCGCGTGGATCGGCCACGAAGCCGCCCGCGATGAGCGCGCCGCGGATATAGGCAAGTCTACAGCAAGGACGGGCAACGATATGTCGGGGTACGCCGGCGACAAGTCCTCCCCTACGTTCGAGGATACCCAGCAGAACCAAGGCCTTATCCAGGTCTGGCTGATCAGGCAAGGTGATGAGGTAGTTTCGAACCTTATGCAATACAGATTTACGGACGGTGAACTCCGTTTTGAGCTTAAGGATACGATGCGTCAGCGTGATCATCGTGCGCGCGACGGCTCCCGTCTCAGTCGCAACCGTCAAACGATACCGCCCAGAGCCGGTAAGCGAGAGCGTACCGCTCACGCGCGTGAGGGCGGCAAGCGTCGACAAGTCGCAGTATTCACATTCGGGTTCGCAGCGCGCAAGCTCGTCGCGCACCTCAGCGGTAAACGACATGCAGGCCTATGCCTTCGTGTTGGCGCGCGACAGGTCGCGGTGGGAGATGCTCACATGATACTGAGCGCCTTCCAGGTAACGGGCCGTGGCCTCGGCAATGGCAACGCTGCGGTGCTGGCCGCCCGTGCAGCCGATGGCGATAGAAAGCTGCGGCTTACCCTCCGCGATATAACCGGGCATGACCGTATCGAGCAGCTGTGTCCAAGCCTTCCAAAACTCCTGCGTCTTGGGATGGTCCAGAACAAAATCGGAGACCTTTTTATCGAGACCGGTCATCGTGCGCATCTCGGGATCGTAGAACGGATTGGGCAGGAAGCGGACGTCGATCATAATATCCGCTTCGACGGGCATGCCGTGCTTAAAGCCAAACGAGAACACGTGGACATCCATAAGCTGCTGGTCGGACAGCTCGGAAAATGCCATACGCAGCTTGTTGCGCAGCGCAGAGGTGCGCAGACGGCTCGTGTCGATAATCATATCGGCTCGGTCGCGCACGCCCTGCAGCTGAAGGCGCTCGCGCTGAATGGCATCGGCCGTAGTCTCCCCCGGCTTGGCAATGGGATGACGGCGGCGATTTTCGCTGTAGCGACGAATCAGCACCTCGTCAGAAGCCTCCAGGAACACGATGTCGCAGCTCATCTCGCGCTCTTCGAGAGCGGCGACCGCATCGAGCAACTCGTCAAACAGTCCCTGGCTACGCAAATCGCAGGTGACGGCGAGATGCCTGCCCACGCCCGTATTGATGCCGACGAGCTCGGCAAGCTGGGCGATGAGACGCGGAGGCAGGTTATCGATGCAAAAATAGCCCATGTCCTCGAACACGTGCATGGCCTGTGTGCGGCCTGATCCGGACATTCCGGTGATGATGACGATATCGGGGATGCGCTCCGAGCGCTCCGCCGCATCCATGGCATCTCCCTTTTGCATGTGTTGCCTCCCGAAAACAAGCGCGGGACCCAGCACCCGGATCCCGCGCGGTCAATTGCCTATATTGAGTATACCGCCCCGAGCGGATACGAGGCCTGTCTTACGCCTCAAGCGCAGCCTTGAACCAACTCGTAATACTCGTGGGGTGCGTGATGGCGGTGCCGACGACAACAGCCCAGGCGCCAGCATCGATCGCGGCGCGAGCCTCCTCGGGCGTATGCACGCGACCCTCGCAAATGATGGGAAGGCCGGGGAATTCCTCGGTCGCCTGACGCAGGAGCGGCAGATCGGGGCCATCGGCCATGGTGCAGTCGATGGCGGCAACACCATGAGACAGCGTGGTGGACACCAGGTCGAAGCCCATGTCGACAGCACGACGAATATCCTCGATGGTGGCACAGTCGGCCATCAGGAGCACGCCCTCCTCGTGCAGCGGACGGAAAGTATCTTCGACGGTCTTGCCATCGGGACGCGGACGATCGGTGGCGTCGATCGCCACGATATCGGCACCCGCAGCAACGCAGGCGCGAGCGTGGCGCAGCGTCGGCGTGATGTAAACGCCCTCGTGCCCATCCTTCCACAGGCCGATGACGGGAACCTCACAGCGACCCTTAATGGCGGCAATGTCGGCAAGGCCCTGGCAGCGAATGGCGGCGGCGCCGCCAAGCTCGCAAGCGCGAGACATTTGAGCCATGGTCTCGGGCGTACGAAGCGGCTCGCCCATATACGCCTGAACGCTCACGACGAGCTTGCCCTTCAGGGATTGAATCAAAGGATCGACGGTCATAAAGCTGCAACCTTTCTCAGAACAGCCTCCCGAGGCGTGTTGTCTCGGGAGGCTCCTACAGCAAATACGTTTACTTTAACGAAGCAAGAAGATGCTCAGCGGCACCGATAAGCGGCGCATCGCCCTCCAGAGAGCCGATGAGAATCGGCGTGTCCTGAAGCGGGTCGAGCGCCTGGCTGGCATAGCCCTCGTGCACCGAATCCTTCCACGTCTGTGAACGCCAATCGGGACCTTGGTGAATCACGCCGCCCGAAAGCACGATGACCTCAGGGTCCAGGATGTTAGCAAGCGAGCCCAAGCTGGCACCCAGCGCAAAGCCAGCGTCATGGATGACCTCGGTCGCCTTTGCGTCGCCTGCGCGGCACAGGTCGTTCACGTCGCGACCGACCGAAGGACGGCTGGGGTCGACGCGACCAAAGCGCTCATCGTACATGCGCCCGATCGAAGTTCCGGAAGCAACCGACTCAAGATGGCCGGAACGCCCGCAGGCGCAGGGAATGCCGGCGGCAGCCGAGCACTCGATGTGGCCCATATGACCGGCAGCACCATGGAAGCCCTGCATCACGCGGCCGTTCTCGACATATGCGCCGCCGATGCCCGTACCGATGCCAAGACACAAGACGGAGAACTTGCCCTTGCCGACGCCCCAGTGGGCCTCGCCCAGAGCATGAGCCTGCACGTCGCCCACAACGGCAACGGGAAGACCAAGGTCCTCGCGCAGACGCGGCCCCAACTGAACGCCGGACCAGCCGGGCATGATCTCATTGGCATACGCGATGGCGCCCGTCTTGGGATCGACGACGCCTGCGGCACCAATACCGACACCGAGGACCTCGACATCGGGATTCGCCTCGAGAGCGGCCTTGATGGACGCCTCGATACGCTGGAAGACGGACTCGCCGCCCTCTTGGGCCTCGGTGGGAACCTCAGCCTCAAATACGGGATGGGGCACACTACCGTCAGCCGGATACTCCATAATGGCAGTCGCAATTTTGGTGCCGCCGATATCGACGGAGCAAACGTACTTGTTCTCCATGTCGCTCTCCTTAGGAGATAAAAACAACTACAGGAAATGCGCCGTCAGGCTAGCCGTCACAGCGCGGTAAAGGTTTTCCAGGTGCCCGAGATCGCCGAGAAACCGTGTGGCCATTGACCTAATGGGTCATGGCCACACGGTTGAACGGCGAGGTCGGGTGCCTGGGAAAGCTTTAAAGGAGACCGTTGTCCTGGAGGACCTTGCGAATCGCCTCGACGTTCTCGCCGGTCATGGCCTTCACCGGGCGCGGCATGGTCGGGCTGTCGAAGATGCCCATGAGATTCATAGCGGTCTTGAAGGCGCCGACGCCACCGGCATAGCCCTGAACGCCCGAGGTGACATCCCAGATGTGCGAAATCTCATTGAGGCGATCCTGCTCGGCTTTGACGGTAGCCCAGTCACCAGCCTGAGCGGCCTTCCACTGACGCACGTAGCCCTCGGGCTCAACGTTAGCGAGACCCGGGACGGAACCGTCGGCGCCACCGAGGTAAGCGCCGTCGACAACGACCTCGTGACCGGTGAGGATGCTCATCGGATGGCCGTTCTTCTCGTTCTCCTGAACGAGATAGCGGAACGAGATGTCATCGCCCGAGGAATCCTTGACGCCTGCCAGGACGCCCTCGGCGCCGAGCTTGGCAAGGAGCTTCCAGGGGAGCTTGGTGTGAACGCAGACGGGAATGTCATAGGCAAAGATGGGCAGGTCGAGCTCCTCGTGAAGGATGCGGAAGTGCTCCTCGACCTCGGTCATGCCCTGCAGGGCATAGAACGGGCAGGTGGCGACGAGCGCATCGGCGCCCAGCTCCTGAGCGACCTTGCCATGCTCGATCATGCGCTCGGTCTCGGTATCGATGATGCCGACCAGAACAGGCACGCGGTGATCGACGATGCGCACGGCCTCGGCGATAATCTGGCGACGGCGCTCGTCGGTGGAGAAGACGACCTCACCCGAAGAGCCCAAGAAGAACAGGCCATCGACGCCGGCGTCGATCATGCGGTTGATGCTGCGCTCAAAGGAGGCAACGTCGAGCTGGTGGTCTTCGGTATCGGGAACAACGACGGGAGGAATAACGCCGGTGAATTTCTGAGTTGCCACAAGAATCTCCTTAGTTGTCTGGCGGACGGCCCTATGCCATCCACTCTTGTTGGCAGTGTCCAGGCCGCCTAGGCCAAAGAACACGGGTAGAACGTTTGGTTAAAGAAGTCGACGACTTCGTTTTCGAACGCATTGATGCGCTCATGAGCGTATTTGGCATAGATGATATGCCTTCGGTCACACTCAAGGCCGTTGAATACAGCAAACTGACCCTTGGGATCGCTCACGGTATCCATAAGCGATGTGCCCATGAGCACCGATCCGCGCACCCGAGACGACAGCGCCTCGAGACCGCCGGGAATTGGATTGGCGACCGCCGTGCAGACAAGAGCCTGCTCGTCCAGAGCAGACACCGCCAGCGCGACACCGCCGCCAAGACCCTCACCCCATGCAAAAATGCGGTCGGGATCCATGCCATCAAGATTGCGCGCGACCTTCGCCAACGCGCAGCCCCAACGGACGCGCTCGACAAAAGCAGGCGAGGTAATCCCCTGCTGCAGATCGCTAGATCCAATCATTTCATCGTCCAGCGCAAGCACGGCATATCCCATGGCGGCAAACCTCGTCATGTGATGCCATCCCCGCACGGGTCGGTCGATGTCATGGAACATCAGGCATAGTGGCACAAGCTCGGATGCCCGGGCACGACCATAAGGCTCGATCAAACGACCGTGGACGACATCCCCACCGAGTTCAAAGGAAACCTCGGAGTAGCGCGCGAACGGATTGGCAAAATCAATCGCCGTAACAGTCAGCCCGCAAACGTGCGGGCTCAAAGCGGCTGTCTCTAACTCGGAAACATCCGCAGAAGTATCGCCGCGCCAACCCCGGAAATCAGATAGCCTTGACGAAACCGTCCCAGCAATTCCCGCAAGCTCGGGGACAATCAGCTCATTGACATTGCTCTCGCACTTAGACATGAGCCTCCCCTCCCTTGCAGAAAAACGGAATGATCAGATCGTCAAAATCCTGAATCTCCTCGTGGCCAAAGCCTTCAAAGAACTCATGACGCTTTTCACAGGTCAGGTTGTTGTAGACCGCAAACTGCGTCGCCGGTGGACAGACGATATCGGCCGTGCCCGTGCCAAACAGCACGGGGCATTTGACCATAGGGGCAAAGTTCTTGGAATCGAAGTACGCCAGCTTGGCATAGGCTTCGTCAATACGAGTCGAGTCCTCGTCAAACCAGCGAGACCAATAGCGCAGGCCCTCGTAGGCAATGTCGTCGGCATCCAAATCCCAGACCAGGCGGAAATCTGACAGGAAGGGATAGAGGATGGCGGCGCGATTGATAAACTCGCTGTTAAGCGCACAGGTCGCAATACCCAAACCGCCGCCCTGCGACGCGCCGTTCACAAACACACGGGCAAGATCGATGCCCTCGAGCTCGCGAACGATGCGGCACAGGATGCGAATATCTTGGTGCAAGCGGACATAGTAGAGATTGGCCGGATCGCCGTCGATACCGGCGACGATATGGCCCGCGACCGTTGTGCCCTCAAATCCGCCAATGTCCTCGGAGGGTCCTCCTTGGCCAGGGCAATCGAGAGCAATCAGCGCCATGCCCATACCCGCAAACGACGCCTGCTCAAACCAGCTGCGGCTTGCGCCCGGATACCCATGGAACTGAAGCACCAATGGCACGGGCTCGTCCGAGACAGGTTTAAGGTACTTGGCGTGCAGACGAGCGCCACACATGCCGGTATACCAGAGATCGAAAAGCTGGCAGGTCGCAGCATCGGTGACCGATGCCGCCTCGATCGCATAGTCAAGCCCGACGGCGTCGGCCTCGGCCATGCGATCCTTCCAAAAGAGATCGAAATCTGATGGACGGGGCATGGCGCCTCGATATTCACCAAATTGCTGTTGTAGCTCCTGAGCACTTGGCATGGCTCGTGAACCCAACCTTTCGAAATCGCAACGGAGGTGCGCCCGGCAAGGGAACCGGGCGCACGGGAGGGAAAGCGAGGCTACTCGCCGAGCTTGGGATGCAGCAGCGACGGCGCAGCGCCGAGCAGCATCTTGGTGTAGGGGTCCTGAGGGTGCTGGAAGACCTGCTTGGCCTCGCCCTGCTCGACGATCTTGCCGCCATTCATAACGATGATGTCGTCAGAGATATAGCGGACCGTCTGGATGTCATGGCTGATAAACACCATGGCCAGGCCGAGCTCCTTCTTAAGGTCGGTCAGCAGGTTCAGAATCTGCGCGCGGACCGAAACGTCCAGAGCCGAGGTGGGCTCGTCGGCGATGATAGCATCGGGGTTCAGCGACAGGGCACGCGCGATAGCTACGCGCTGGCGCTGACCGCCCGAAAGCTGGCCGGGAAGAACCTCGGCGGCGGAGCTGGGCAGGCCCGTCAACTCCAGGAGTTCCTTGACGCGCTTCTCCTGCTCGGCTTCGGTGCCCAAGTTGTGGACACGCATGGGATCGAGCAGCTGCTCGCGAACGACCATGCGGGGATTGAGCGCCGTGGCCGGGTTTTGGAACACGACCGAGATAACGCGACCCATGTGGCGACGGTCCTCGGCGGTACGTTTGGTAACGTCCTTGCCCTTAAAGTAGACCTTGCCACTCGTGGGGGCCTGCAGGCCGCACATGACGTTGGCGGTGGTGGACTTACCGCAACCGGACTCACCGACGATGCCGATGGTCTGTCCGGGCATGAGCTTAATCGTTACACCCTGGACGGCGTGAACCAGGTTGGGGTGCAGAATCGAGCCGGTACGGGTCCTAAAGGTGACGTGGACGTCATCAAGGAAGATGATCGGCTCGACGCCGTTGACTGCGGTCTCGCTCATCTACATCACCTCCGCGTGAGGGGTCAAACCATTTGCCTTGAGCACCTCGTCGGGGAGCTCGGAATAGAAGTGCTCGGTGCCGGGCACGCGCTTGAAGACCGGACGGGTGTCCAGGCCAATACGCGGATGGCTCGAGCGGGGCGCGAAGCGATCGCCCTTGGGGAAATCGCGCGGGCTCGGAACGGCGCCGGGCACCTGGTGCAGGCGGCCCGAACCGCTCTCGATGGACAGAACGGAACCCAGAAGACCGCGGGTGTACTCGTGGATCGGGTTAGTGAGCAGCTCCTTGGTGGGTGCCTGCTCGATAACCTGACCGGCGTACATAACCGTGATGTTATGGGCAACCTCGGCGACCAGAGCCAGGTCATGCGAAACGAAGATCATGGCAAAGCCGAGCTTGGCCTGAAGATCGTTGAGCAGCTTGATGACCTGCTTCTGGACGGTAACGTCCAGAGCGGTCGTGGGCTCGTCGCAGATGACCAGCTTGGGGTCGCGGGTAAGGGCCATAGCGATCAGAACGCGCTGACGCTGACCACCGGAAAGCTCATGCGGATAGCTCTCGAGCGTACGCTTGGGGTCGAGGCCCACGAGCTCCAGGAGCTCCTCGGCGCTACGGGTGCCGCCACGCTTGGTGAGCTGCTTCATCTGGGCGGAAATGAGCATGGAGGGGTTAAGCGAAGACAGGGCGTCCTGGTAGACCATGGCGATATCGGTACCGCGCAGGCCGAACCACTCCTTCTTGCTCATCTTGAGCAGGTCGCGGCCCTCCCAGAGAACCTCGCCGGAAAGATGCTCGTCATCGTCGGTCAGGCCCATGATGGCCAGCGTGGTGATGGACTTACCGCAGCCGGACTCGCCTACCAGGCCCATGGTCTGACCAGGACGGACGTCAAAGTTGACATGGTCGACGACGTTGATATCACCGTGATGCTCAAACTGAATGCAGAAGTCACGGACCGAAAGAATCGGCTCAACGGACTCGTCGGGCACATGGCGATCGTCACGCTTGAGCTCGACATCGCGCAGAGCGCCAAGGCGAGCGGAGAGGGACTGGGCCTGCTCCTTGTAGGCGCGAACGGGGTCGGAGACCAGCAGGTCGGCCTCGCGACGCTTGGAGGAATCGGTCGGATCCAGGGCGGCGGAAGGAGCAGCGGCCATGGCGTCGGTAATGCCCTCGGAGAGGATGTTGAGCGCCAGGCAGGTGATCATGATGGCCAGGCCCGGGAACAGCGCCTGCCACCAACGGCCAGCGAGCACGCCGCCGCGGGCGTCGGCGAGGATGTTGCCCCAGGTAGCGGTGGGCTCCTGGATGCCGGCACCGATGAAGGTCAGCGAGGCCTCAAAGATGATGGCGTCGGCGACCAGGGTAACGGTGAAGACCATGATCGGGGCGATGCAGTTACGCAGAACATGCTTGATCAAAATCCACGGAGCCTTGGCGCCGGAAACGATGACCGCACGAACATAGTCCTCGCCGTACTCGGATACGATGTTGGCGCGCACGATACGGGCAATCTGCGGAGTGTACATAAAGCCGATGGCGAAGATGATCGACGGCACGGAGTTGCCCAGGATGGAGACGAAGACGGCCGCGAGGGCGATGCCAGGGATGGACATGATGATGTCCAAGATACGCATGATCGTCTCGGAGACGGCCTTGCGCGAAACCGCTGCAAGGGCGCCCACGACCGAGCCGCAGACCAGAGCCATGGCAGTGGCGCCAAAGCCGATAATCAGCGAGTAACGGCCACCATAGAGCATACGCGACAGAATGTCGCGACCCTTATCGTCGGTACCGAAGATAAATCCGTTGCCGGGAGCCTGGCGAGCCGTAAAGATCTCGACCGGGCTATAGGGGGCAAGAAGGGGCGCCAGAATCGCAGTCAGGGCGACCAGCACCAGCACGACGGCGGCAATCTTAGAAGACAGCGTCATCTTCTTCCAGCCACCGAGCTTGAGCCCCTTGGAGGCAGCCTTCTCGAGCTGCTCGGTTTGCTTCTCTCGAATCTTTACCATAATCTACACCGTCCTGATGCGCGGGTTGATGAGCAGATAGAGCATGTCAACCACGATGTTGATGATGATGAAGGCAAGAGCAACGACGATAACGACGCCCTGAACCAGGTTCGCCTCGTTGCCCTGAACGCCCTGCAAAATCGCGGTGCCCATGCCGGGGAGGTTAAAGATAACCTCGATGACGACGGCGCCGCCCATGAGGTAACCGATCTTAAGACCGAGGGTGGTGACCGGGGTGATCAGCGCATTGCGAAGAACGTTGATGCCGACGACGACCTTCTCGGGAACGCCGGCGCCGCGAGCCATACGGACATAATCCTTGTCGAGCTCCTCGACCATGGCGGTACGCACGATACGAGTCATCTGGCCCGTCAGCGGAAATGCCAAGGCGATAGCGGGCATGATCATACGTCCCAGATAGCCAACCGGATTCGTGGTGAAGTGAGGCAGAGCACCCGATGCCGGGAGCACCTTAAGGTAGGAAGAGAACAGCAGGATCAACAGAACGGCAAGCCAGAACGACGGGGTTGCCAAGCCGGCGATGGAAAAGACGCGGATCACTTGGTCCGGCCATTTATCGCGATACAGCGCCGCGATGACGCCGAGCAAAAACGAAACGACCGCACCGATGGCAAGACCGATGAAGGTCAGCTGCATCGTGACGGGCAGGGCTGTGGAGATGCGCTTGGCAACGGAGTTGCGAGCAGCACCATAGGTGCCCATGTCACCATGGATCAAATCGCCCATATAGCGCACGTAGCGCACGGGCCAGGGGTCGTCCAGACCATACTTCTCATGGTACTCGGCAACCGCCTCGGGCGAGGCACCGTCACCCAACGCCGTGTAGGCGGGGTCGGTCTTGGAGAACGACATAAGGAAGAACACCAGGACGGTGACGCCCAATGCCATGATCGGCAGCGCCACAAGACGCCTTCCAATCAAACGTAGCAAGTTGTTCACGTTCTCTCCCCTTTCTTTTGTCGGTAGGACCAACTGGTATATGAGTACGGATACTCATTACAAGACCCGAGCGACGTCGTTGCCGCCCGGGTCTTTGCTTCAACTATGAGGATACGGTCCCAACGACCGACATCCTGCATACAGACTCAAGCGAGTCTTACGCCTTGACGGTCGCAACGCCCCTGAAGGACATGCTCGTCGTGCCGATGCCCTTGAAGCCATCGAGGGCCTCGCCGTTGGGCGCAGTGGACGGATCGTCCCAGGAAGCGGAGACGGTCTTGACGTGGACAACGGGGTACAGAACGGCGTTCTCGGCAATGATGTCGAAGCACTCGTTCCACTTCTTCTGCTGCTCGTCGCCCTCGGCGGCAAGAGCCTCGTCCATGAGACCGTGGAGCTTCTGCCACTCAGCGGACTCCTTCCACGGGCAACGGGTCTGCATCCAGACGTTGTCGCCGTACCACCAGTTGAGCAGCAGGTCGGGGTCGGCGCCGAAGCAGGAAGGATCGCCAGGGGCAAGGAGGATATCGTAGGCCTCGCCGCCGTCGATAGCAGCGTAGGTGGCCGGCGAGGTATCGGTCTGGATGGTCACATCGAAGCCGAGAGCGTCGAGGTCGTTCTTGACCTGGGCGGCCATGCCCTTAATCTGCTCGTTGTCGGTGGTGCGCAGGGTGATGGCACCCGGGGTGATGCCAGACTCCTCGATGAGCTTCTTAGCCTTCTTGGCGTCGGTCTTGTACACCGTGGAAGCCTCATGATAGTTGGTGAAGCTCTTGGGCAGGTAGCAGCTGGCAGCGGTGGCAAGGCCGGCGAAGGTGTTGCTGACCATCTTCTCGGTGTCGAGCGCATACATGACAGCCTGACGGACCTTGACGTTGTTCCAAGGCTCCTTGGCGACGTTGAACATGATGAAGCGGGTGCCGAAACCCTGAACGTTATCGATCTTGCAGCCGGCGTTCTCGAGCTGGTCGACGGCGTCAGCGGTAACGAGCTCCATAACGAGCGTGGAGCCCTCCTGCTGAGCGGTAACGCGAGCGGTGGGGTCGGTCAGGATGCTGTACTGGATCTTCTTATCCTCGGCAGCATACTCACCGTTGTACTCGGGGTTGGGAACCAGGGTGATTTCGGTATCGGAGATAGAGTCGTACATCCAGGGGCCGGAGCCGATCGGCTGCTTGGCGCGATCCTCCTCGGCCTGCGTGGCCGGGGTAACACGGACGATGGCCAGACGATCCTTGAGCAGGGAGAAGTTGGGGACCTTGGTCTTGACCGTCACGGTGCTGGCGTCCTTGGCCTCGATGGACTCGAAGGGCTGGAAGAACGGAGCATAGGTAGCGGAAGCGGCGCAAGCGGTGTAGGAGGCGACGACATCGTCAGCGGTGACCTCGGTGCCATCGGAGAACTTCGCGCCCTTGCGGATGGTGACCTCGAACGTGGTGTCGTCCACGGACTTGGGATCGTCGGTGGCGAGCTCGTTGAAGGTGCTGTAGTCGTGGTAATCGATACCGTAGAGGCCCTCGACGACGTGCCAGTTAGCACCCAGGCCCACAGCGGAGCCGGTGCTGGCGGGATCGAAGCTGGACGGAGCGTAAGCGGAACCAGCGGTGATCACGCCGCCGCCACGGTTGGCGGAATCGGTGGAACCGGAAGCGGAACCCTCGTCGCTAGAGCTGCCACCGCAGCCGGTGAGACCAAGCCCTGCGACAGCAGCGACGCTGCCGGTGAGGCCGAGGAACGAACGCCTGGACATACCCTTGTTGATGATGGCCATGTCTTCTCCTATCAATAGAGAATCTTACCCGGGAGCACCTAGACTTGCCCCCGCGCAACTTGCGGACGATATATACCTTACCTACCGACAAACCCAACTTGGGTGCCGCGCTCGGCGACCGATACATACATCCGCTTGAACGGTATTTACTACCGTTCACCGAAATCGTTGACAAACAAAATGGCAGACAGTAAGCATCGACGAGGTGAGATATCAGTCATCGTCAATCCGCAGGATAGCAGCGCTTTTCCTTCGGCGTAGTCAAACGTTTTAGCGTTAATAAAACGAGAAATCAGCAGGCAATCATAGCGAAATATAAGGTTGAAATTCGCGCAATCATATATATCAGTTGTTTAGGGTGAGTTTAGTTTTCGGATCCACTTGTGGAGGCTTTGTCTCGCTCTTCATTCCAGGCAGCAAGAACCTCATGGACCGATCTTGCGACATCGGCAGGAACGCCTCGAACTTCTGCAATCTCTTTCTCGCTCGCCGCGCGCAACCGTTTCATCGAGCCAAAATGGCGCATAATGGCACGTTTTCTGGTGGGTCCCACGCCTGGAACATCGTCGAGCACCGAGACCGTCATTGCCTTATCGCGCAGCTCGCGATGGAATGTAATGGCAAAACGGTGCGATTCGTCTCGCACCTGTTTGATTAGGTAGAGCGAAGCGGACCCTGTCGGCAGCACGACAGGCGTCTCGTCCCAAGGCACGAAAACCTCCTCATCGGCCTTCGCCAAGCCGCAAACTGGTATATCGAGCCCAAGGGCCTCAAGTTGCTTAATTGCAGCCGTCAATTGCGGCTTGCCGCCGTCGACAACAAGCAAATCGGGGCGCGAGCCAAAGCGCTCATCGGCCATGCGCTCGGGAGCGTAGCGCCGACCAAGGACCTCGGACATCGACACGAAGTCGTTCGCCTCGTCCAGTTCGGCCTGGATTTTAAAGCGTCGGTACTGACTCTTGTCGGCACGGCCGTTGGTAAACACCACCATCGACGCAACTGTGAAGGTGCCATGCAGCGTGGAAATATCGAAGCACTCGATACGCATCGGAGGCTCGGGCAGTGCCAGAGCACTCTCAAGCTCCAAAAGTGCCTGATTGGTGCGATCGTCGGCATAACCCGTGCGCATCATGTAGCGCATAAGGGCATGACGGGCATTTCTGGATGCCATATCGAGTAATCGATGCTTTTCGCCGCGCTGAGGTCTATGGAGATGGCAGGAGCGCTCGCGCTTGGCCGCAAGCCACTCCCCCAGCGCCTCCGCGTCCTCAAGCTCAACAGAAAGGTTAATCTCAGCTGGAATATCAGCTGTCTCGTCGTAATAGCGCTTAAGAAAGCCCGATTGAAGTTCCTCTTCGTCGACATCCAAACCCTTATCGAGAATGAACTCGCAGGTTCGAACCGTTCGGCCCTCGCGCACGACAAAGACGCAGGCAGCCGAGATGGTCTCCTCGCGATAAAAGCCAATGACATCGATATCGACACTGGACGGAAATACGACCTGTTGGCGATCATCCAGGCCCCTGATGACATCTAGACGACGCTTGACGCGCGCCGCACGCTCAAAATCGAGCGCCTCGGCAGCCTCTGCCATCTCGGTCGTGAGCTCGTCGACGACATCCTTGCGATGGCCAGACAAAAAGCGCTCGACGCGCTTAACGTTCTTGGCATAGTCGGCGGGAGAAATCGCACCGACACACGCTCCCGGCCCTCGGCCGACATGATAGTCAAAGCAAGGCCGTCCGTTTTGCGCGCAAATCATATTGACGATATCTTCTTCGCCCTTGTGGGACTCGACAATACGGCGGCATCGACGCCACTCCGCACAAGCCGCCGAGCAGATCGGGATCACCTTGCGCAACGTATCAATGGTCTCACGTGCCGCGCGGCTGTCGGTATAGGGACCAAAATAACGCGTTCCCGGCTTATGGCGCTCACGCGTATATTTGATAGCTGGGAACAGATCGCTCTTGGTGATAGCGATAAAGGGATAGCTCTTGTCGTCCTTAAGGTCCACATTAAAGTACGGATGGTACTGGCCGATCAGGTTGCGCTCGAGTACAAGCGCCTCGTGCTCGGTCTCCACCACGATATAGTCGAAACTCGCCACCAGCTGCATCATAAGTGGAATCTTCTGACGCTCATCTTGCAGCGTTACGTATTGGCGCATGCGGGCGCGCAGGTTTTTCGCCTTACCCACATAGATGACATCGCCCTTGGCATCTTTCCAAAGGTAACATCCGGGCTGCGTGGGAACACGCGAAACCTGCTCGGCGAGTGTTGGAATGTTGTCGTGACCGGCCACGTTTGCCTACTTGCGGCGAAGCAGCGAGGAGACCTCGGGCACCTTAAAGGCGATGGCCAAGCCAATGGTGACGGCGAGCGAGACGATGCCCGCAACGCAAACATAGCCCAAGGTAATCAGAATCGAGCCGCCGAGCGCGCCGAAAAAGTGCTCAAGCGTCCACATGACACCGGCACCCGCAGCCGCACCCAGGCCTCCAAGCAAAAGGCCAAAGAAACCGCCATGCAGAATAGATTTGACCTGAAGGCCATGCAGGCGACGGCGCAGCCACCACAGCGAGCAGCCAACCAAAATCACGTAGTCGACAACATACGAAAGTGCGATCGCAGGCATGCCGTAGCCAAGCACCACGCCAAACAACAGCACCGAACCGACCTGTCCGATGGTGGAGTAAAGACAATAACGACCGAAGGGCTTCATATCGAGCAAGGCCGAGAAGCTCTTCTGCATAAGCACAACCGCTCCGTAAAGTGGCAACGAAGGAGCCTGGTAAATAAGGAACTCCGACACCAACGCAACACCAGACTCATCGAACTTGCCAGTGCAGTAGATCATATTGAGCGGGCGGGCGAAGACGATCAAATACAGTGCAAATGGAATTAGGAAGAAGAGAATCTGAGCAACGCCGTTCGAGATGCCGCTGCGAACGCTATCGTAGTCTTGCTCCTGAGCATCATGCGAAAGCTCGGTATATAGCGCCGTCGAGAGCGAGACTGCGATTAGAGCATAAGGCAGGGTATACCACAAGCGCGCGTATGCAATGACAGAAGGTCCGGTCTCGGGCTGCACCACCAGCGCGGCGGCATTGATAATGGAGGTCTGGACAAACGTGCACACCGTGGCGAGCAGCGTCGGGATACCGAGCGCAATCGTCTGACGAAGCGCAGGATCCTTAAAGTCGATATGGATATGGGGATGCACGCCGTACTTGCCAAGCGCGGGAATCTGGCAGGCCATCTGGACAAAGACGCCGAGGGTCGTGCCAGCCGAAATCAAGATGATGCCTGCATGCTCGCCAAATTGCGCGGACACGGGCGCAAAACCAATAAAGCTGGCGATAACGATCACGTTGTTCAAAACGGGGGCGAACGTCGACCAAAAGTAATCGCGATGCGCGTTGAGAACGCCCGAGAACACCGAGCCCAGACCATAAAACAATATCTGGATGGCAAAGAAACGGAACATGAACGCAGCGGTATCCATGCTGCCGCCGTCACCCGAAAGGAACGATTGCGTCCAAATAAAGCCCGGAGCGAACACGGTACCCAGCACCGAAATGCCGCCCAGCAGCAAGAGCAGGATGCCAAGCAGGTTGCCCACATATTCATTTGAGGCTTCGCGGCCCTGTTCACGCCTCACGCCCATGTACACGGGCAAAAACGCCGTCACGAGCATGCCGCCCATCACGAGTTCGTAGAGCATATTGGGCAGGTTGTTAGCGACCTGATAGGAGGACGAGAGCAGCGACATGCCGATGGCGGCTGCCATGGCCCACGTGCGGATGAAACCGGTGACACGCGACAAAATGGTCAATACGGTCATAAGGCCGGCAGACCGACCAACCGTGGAGTAGTCGGACGAGCCCATATCGTCTATGTGATCCTGAGATTCCATGTGAGACTCAGACTGAGGCTCAATCTCATCCACAGAGGAAAGAGACCTGTTCGCTGAAAAGGAATCATCGACTAAGATCGCATTGTCACCAGACGCGGCATGACCCCCAAACACCGTATCGACTTCCTGTGTGGCAGCACCTCGACCAGAAAACGACAAGGGATCCCAATCGTCATCGTCATCGACCGTCACGCCTTCGACGAGACCAATTGAACCGAGCGGAGACCATTCATCATCTGAAAGCAACGATTCGCCGTCATCGGGAGCGTCCTGCGGTGCAGGGCTAACGGCGGCCGCGCCCTGATGCGAACTTTTCCCTTGTGCGGCCATCAAAAACACCGCAGTCTCATCGGGACGCGGGGCATGAGGCTTATCCGAAGTGCTGGACATCCGATCAACGCCTGTACGAGCAGCGGCCAAAAACACGGCCGTCTCGTCGGGTCGAGTCGAGGAAAGAGACGAACGAGAAGGCGCCGGACCGGCACCGGCGGCACGCAAATACACCGCCGTCTCACCCGGGTCGGCGGCAGCCGACCAGACTTTACGAATCTCATGTTCGACCGAAGCCAGCTCAGACGAAGACGCCGAGGGGGTCGGCCCTTTTGCAAAATGAGCCCCGCGCTTTGCATCTTCCTGAGGCATCGCTCAGTCCTCTCTCGTGATCGGGGCGACCGTGGCCCCGCAAAATGCAACTAAATCGTCGGGCGCGACCTCAAGCTGGTAGCCACGCTTGCCTCCCGAGATAAAAATGGTATCCCAAAGGACGCATGTCTCATCGATCAGCGTCCGGAAGCGTTTTTTCATACCGACCGGGCTGCAACCGCCGCGGACATACCCCGTCGCGGCGAGCAAATCTTTGACATGCATCATGGTCAGCGTCTTTTCGCCTGCGGCGCACGCGGCGGCCTTGAGGTCGAGCTCGTCGGCAACAGGAATGCAGCACACGACATGGTCGTTGGACGGCGTCGTGCAGACCAGGGTCTTAAATCCCTGACCGGGCTCCTCGCCAAGCTGCTCGGAAATCGCGACGCCCAGCCCCGACGATTCATCGCCATCGTCTTCGTACGTATGGAGAACATAGGAGATGCCGGCGCTTTCCAGCTCGCGCATCGCATTGGTCTTTGGCGTCTTCACGGCCTTCGACATGGCATATCCTTTCCCTCACATTCGAACGCAAGGTTTAAGTATATGTCCATTTGCGCGGCATACGCTATCTCGACAAAGAGAGCGCCACCGAATCGTAAGGAATCGGCGGCGCTCATGTTTCAAAAACACCTATGTATTAGGCATCGAGTTGCGCTTGACGCTCCTTATCGCGTTTGAGCAAGGGCGCCAAGAACTTGCCAGTATAGCTCTGTGGGCATGCCGCAACCTGCTCTGGCGTACCCGAGACCACGACAGTTCCGCCACCGTTGCCACCCTCGGGACCCATATCGATCAGGCGATCGGCGACCTTGATGACATCGAGATTGTGCTCAATCACCAGAACCGTGTTGCCCGCATCGACCAGGCGCTGCAGCACGTCGAGCAGCTGGCGGACATCCTCAAAATGGAGACCGGTCGTCGGCTCATCCAGAATGTAGAACGTCTTCCCCGTCTGACGGCGGTGGAGTTCCTTGGCGAGCTTTACGCGCTGTGCCTCGCCACCCGAAAGCGTCGTTGCCGGCTGGCCCAAGCTCACATAACCCAGGCCCACGTCATACAGGGTCTGGAGCTTGCGCTTGATCTGCGGGATATTCCCAAAGAACGCCAGCGCCTCGGTGACGCTCATGTCGAGTACGTCCGAGATGGTCTTACCACGGTAGGTGACCTCAAGCGTCTCGCGGTTATAGCGCTTGCCGCCGCAGACCTCACAGGGGACATAGATATCGGGAAGGAAGTGCATCTCGATCTTAATTTGCCCGTCGCCCTTGCATGCTTCACAGCG
>CAJMRN010000026.1 GCA_905215815.1 uncultured bacterium
GGTCTCACGGGTGATGCAGATGGAACCGCCGCCGATACCGACCTTGATGAAGTCGGCACCGCAGTCGGCCAAGAAGCGGAAGCCCTCGGCGTCGACGACGTTACCGGCACCGACCTTGACGTCCTCGCCATAGTTGGCGCGGATCCACTCGATGGTGCGCTTCTGCCACTCGCTGAAGCCCTCGGAAGAGTCGATGCACAGGACATCGGCGCCGGCCTCGATAAGCAGCGGCACGCGCTCGGCATAGTCGCGGGTGTTGATACCGGCGCCGACCATGTAGCGCTTGTCGTTATCGAGCAGCTCATTGGGGTTGGTCTTGTGGCTGTCGTAGTCCTTGCGGAAGACAATGCCCATGAGGTGATCGTTGTCGTCGACGATGGGCAGAGCGTTGAGCTTGTTGTCCCAGATGACGTCGTTGGCAACCTTGAGGCTGATGTTCTTGTCGCCTACGATGAGCTGCTCACGCGGGGTCATGAACTCGGAGACCTTCGTCTGGTGGTCATCGCGACTGGGGCGATAGTCACGGCTGGTGACGATGCCCAGGAGCTTACCCTTGGGAGTGCCGTCGTCAGTGACCGGCATGGTGGAATGACCGGTCTTCTCCTTGAGCTCGATGACCTGCTCCATGGTCATGTCGGGGGTCAGCGTGGAATCGGACTGAACGAAGCCGGCCTTGTGATCCTTGACGGCCTTGACCATAGCGGCCTCGGACTCGGCGCTCTGGGAACCGTAAATGAAGGACAGGCCACCCTCGGTAGCGAGCGCGACACCCATGTCGACGCCCGAGACGGACTGCATGATGGCGGAAACCATGGGGATGTTCAGGGTGATTGCCGGCTTCTCACCGCGCTTAAAGCGGGTCAGCGGCGTCTTAAGAGAGACGTTGTTGGGGATGCACTGCGAGGACGAGTAACCAGGGACCAGCAGATACTCCGAAAACGTGTGGGACTCACCGGGAAAGAACGTAGCCATGTTTCTCCTTTTTCCATGCGACCGGTCGGCTGCAGGCCTCGTAGGACCCAGCCCAACCTTGGGCGCCCAATACTGGGGAAGTATCTTAACGCACTTTGACTGCTACAATGCATGATTTAACATGAGGGTTTGACGCAGGCTTTGCGTTTACCCAGCAAACACTTTAGCGGGGAGACGTGGAGCACATGGAGTACAAGACGACGGCAAAGCTGGTCATTCAAGCGTGCGACAATGATCTGCCGGGCGTGTTCGGCCACGGCTGCGTCTTGCTGCTGCAAGGCATCGCCCGCGAGCACTCGCTCAACCGTGCCGCCAAGAGCATGGGCATGGCGTATTCCAAGGCCTGGCGCATCGTGAACGAGGCCGAAGGTCAGCTGGGCTGCAAACTCATCGAGCGAGACGGCGCCCGCGGATCCACCCTCACCCCCGCCGGCGAGCGAGCCATAGCGGTCTACGAGGAGCTGCAGGCCGACATCAACAACGTCATCGCCACCAAAGCCAACGACCTCATCGCCAGCATCAAAGAGTAGCCAATTTGGGGCTTTTAGCTACACAACCCCTTCTCCTAAGTTGCGGTGAAATAGGGACTGTTTATGCGGTTAAAGCCGTAAATCAATCCATATTTCACCGCAACTTATGGAGTTGAGGATGATTTAGCTAGTTGCGGAGGGCATTATCTAGGGTGGCGGCCACGATCAAGGGATCGTCGGTGCCGGCGAAGAGACGGATGGTGCTCCCCTGCTTGCCACGTGGGGCTGAAAGACGCGTCGTTGCGCCGCCGGCGGGCGATGTGCGAAACTCCCCCGGCAAAGCGTCGAACAGCTCGCCCGCGCTACGCTCGATAAGGTCAAATTCAACTGCCGGACCAAAGCCGTGCTCGAGGATTCCCGTTGCAACCGCATGGTCGGGATGCGAGCTCAGTCCGGGATAGCGCACGTTGCGCACCATCTCGTTGGCGGCCAGATACTCGGCCAGCGCACGGGCGCGGTCGAAATGCGCCTGCATGCGGGCGTTAAGCGAGGAAAGCCCACGCTCCAGCACGTCGGTCTCCTCGGTAGAAAGGTCGAGTGCCAAAGCACCGCAGCCTGCAAACAATACGTGCGCGCACTCGGCAGCAGCATCCACACGATGGCGCTTGAGCGGCGAGCGCGCCACCGAAGCGGCGACCAACTTGCGCGGAGCCTTACCAGCGCACACACGGTCGAGCGCCTCAAGTGACAGCACGGCACCCAAGCACAACGGATCGCACCCAAAGAGTCCAGCCACGGTGTTATCCACCACGAGCAGCGCATGAGCCTCACGCGCTGCGCGGCCTAACGCACGAAGATCGGGAACGCGCAGACCAAACCCGCCGATAGAGTTCACAAACCACCACAGGTGCGAGCCCGCAGCGTCAAACGAAACATCAAAGCCCTCGGACGCAGCAGCAAACACATCGGCAGACGGTGAGCCCACGAGCACAACGTCGCAGCCATCAAAGCCGCGCGTAAACGCATCGGCAAAGTCGTCCGCAAAGGCCACCAGGCGGTCACCGGGGCGCACAATCCCCAATTGCGACAGCGCCGCCGGCACATGCGAGGCCGCAAGCAACCGCGCCTCGCGCGCGCCGGCCCTCAAAGACCAAGCATTCTCAAGCTGTTGCACGTCCACGCAGCACCGTCCCTTCACAAGCAAAAACCCACGATGCGGGTGCTCCCCGCATCGTGGGCAACGGCTGCAGTATAGCGCCGATATGCAACGAATCGCCTAGATGTTGAGCGTGTGATAGTTCACGCTCGCACCCGGGGCGTCAACGGTCACGCCATAGGCCTCGGGATAGATGCGCGTCGAGAACACGAGCGCGCCATCGTTCACAAACACCTCGACCGACGAAACATCGCCAACAATGCGCACGTTACGAACCTCGTCGACGGGCTCCCAGCGCACGGTGCGACCGCAGCCGGCAGAAGCGCGGCTCTCATCGGTAAATCGCATCTCAAAGCGCGCGGGCAGTTCGCCCTCGGCAGGCATAAACGACAGCCTTAGCTCGCCATCAACGGTTGTGGTAAACGCGCGGTGGACGCCGTCGACAACAACGTCAAAGCAGGTATCGCCGGCAACCTCCAACGAGCCCTCCCCCACACGCACCGAGGCATAATGGCGCTCGATCTCGCGCGTCGGCTGCTGCAGCACCACGCCGCCGTCACCGGCCGTAAGCTCGCGCGGCACCGTCATGCAGTGCTGCCAGCCGCACACCACGGTCGGTGCGTTGCCATAGGTCGGCTCATCGGGCATGCCCATCCAGCCGATTAGAATATGGCGACCGTCCTCGGCCGTGAACTCCTGCGGCGCATAGAAGTCAAAACCGGCGTCCCACAGGCGGAACTCGCCCAGCTCATAAGCGTCCTTGCCACCCGTAATGTCGCCCGATACAGGCATGTAGCCAGCGGCATACACATTGCCGCGATCCCAACGACCGCCCTCAAGGCCCTGGGGCGAGAACGACAAAAATGCAGCGGTATCGCCATTCGCATCGAGCTCAATATAGCCGGGGCACTCCCACATAAAGCCAAAACGCTCGGGCGTAGACACGCGGTTCTCAAGTTCCCAGCTCAGCATATCGGCCGAGCCATACACCAGGATCTCGCCCACATCGCGCCCGGCACCCTCACCGTGCATCGCACAAAAACGGCTCTCGACATGCGGACCATCCACGCGACGACGCGCGCCCAGCACCATGTGATAACGCCCGTCCGAGTCACGCCACACCTTGGGGTCGCGCACGTGACAGGTCAAATCCTCGGGATAATCCTCGGAAGACAGCACCACACGCTTTTGGCTGAACTCCCGACCGGCAAGACCATCGACGCTCTCGACATAGACGGTATCAGCGCGGCGGCCGGTATTGACGTAGTCGTACGTGCCGTCAGCATCGGAAAGCTTAACGTTCCCCGTATAAAGCACGCGAATGCGACCGTCCTCGGCAAGCGCGGAGCCCGAATACACACCGTGGCAATCGAACGGCTCGTCGGGCAGCAGTGGGGCGCCAACGTAATCCCACGTCATAAGATCGCGACTCGTCGCATGGCCCCAGACCTTAACGCCGCCCTCGACATCAAACGGCGCATACTGAAAATAGGCATGGAACACACCGCCTGCCTGGCAAAGACCGTTGGGATCGTTGAGCCAGCCCGCCGGCGGCATAATATGAAAGCGCTGGCCATACGCGCCATGACCGCACTCAGAGGCGGCAGCGTCAACAGCGGCAACCAGCTTTGCAAGGTCGCGACCAAGTGCATTAGACATATCAAAGTCCTAACTGATCGAAAGTAACAAGGCGCCAGAGATCGACACCAGATACGGGAAACGCCCGCGAGCATACAACCCGCGGGAGTTTCCCTCAATCAAAAGCTCTTAGGCCTGCTCGGAAGCCTTGGGCTCGTCCTTGTACAGGACAAACGAGACGCCAAAGGAAACCAGCGCGGCGACCGCAAACATGATCGCGTACTGCACGGGCTGGGCCAGGCACAGCAGGATACCGAAGATACCCGTAACGCCCGTACCGGAAGCGGCAAGCGAGGTGAGCGCGCAGACCAGGGCGCCGCAACCGCCACCGATGCAGCCGGCGATGAAGGGCTTAAAGAAGCGCAGGTTCACACCAAAGATGGCAGGCTCGGTAATACCCATGAAGGCGGACAGAGCCGAAGGAAGCGCCAGGCCCTTAATCTTGGCATCGCGAGTCTTAAAGGCAACGGCGAGTGCGGCGCCACCCTGGGCGATGTTGGCGGCACTGGCGATGGGCAGCCAATAGGTCACGCCGTACTGGGCGAGCTGGCCCAGGTCGATGGCGGTGTACATCTGGTGGATACCGGTAACGACCGTGGGGGCATAGAACAGGCCGACGATAAAGGAACCGATGCCGAAGGGCAGGGTCAGCAGGGCCTGGATCAGACCGAGGATGGCGTTTTCGGCCCACACGAAGATGGGGCCGACGGCAACGAGCGTCACGAGCACGGTCACGAACACCGAGACGAGCGGGGTCACAAAGAGGTCGAACATCTCGGGAACGATCTTGTGCAGGCGCTTCTCGAGGAAGGCCAGAATGGCGCAGGCGATAACGATGGGGATCACGTGGCCCTGATAGCCGACCCACTCAAAGCTGTACACGCCGGGAATAACGGTGACCATGGTCTGCACGCCCTCGGAGGCAACCGTGTAGGCGCTCTGCAGCGAGGAGTTGATGAACGCACCGCCGACGACGGCGCCCAGATACGGGTTGGCGCCAAAGGCCTTGGCGGCGGAGTAGCCGATCAGGATCTGCAGAATGCCAAAGGACGTGCCCGAGACCAGGTCGGCGATCTTGTAGATAAAGTTATTGGTGTCGAGCGCGATAAAGCCGTTAGAGGCCATAAAGTTGAGGGCGCTCATAATGCCCAGCAGCAGGCCCGAAGCCACGATGGCGGGGATGATGGGGACAAAGACGTCGCCGAGCACCTTAATGGCACGCATAAAGATGTTCTGCTACTGCGCCGCGGCCTCCTTGACCTCGGCCTTGGTAGCAGCCTCGACGCCACTGAGCGCGATGAACTCCTCGTAGACCTTGTTGACGGTGCCGGTGCCAAAAATAATCTGCAGCTGGCCCTGGGCCTCAAAGACGCCCTTAGCGCCGTCGATATTCTCGAGGGCTTCCTTGTCGACCTTGGCGTTGTCGGCAATCACCAGGCGCAGACGCGTGGCGCAGTGCGCGGCAGAGACGACGTTGTCGGCGCCACCGATGTTGTCGAGCACCTCTTGGGCTGATTTGCGGTAGTCCATGACTTCCCTTTCCTCCAACGGGCGCATTTACACCCGACCAGCTTTGACACTTACACTGTAATCGTTTTCAGTTTCATATGTCTGTAATCGTTTTCACAGAAGGGTGAACGGTAGGAAATAGCCGGCGAATGGTAGTTTTACGGCAAAACCAGACGACTCAGAGACAGGCAGACGTGCCCAAAACCTAGACATTCATAAGCTGATGGCCGAGCTTGAGCGTCTTGAGACCGCGCTCCCCCTCCTCGCCGTCGAGCGTGTTGAGCAACATATTGGTCGCCTCGACGCCACTGGTCAGGTAACCATAATGCACGGTGGGAATGCCTCCCGTCAGCGCGCGCAAAAACGCGTTGTCGCCAAAACCGCTCACGCGGTGTATGCCCTCGCCCATGCCGCGAACCTCATCGATAGCACGCAGCGCGCCCGCCGCCATGGTGTCGGTCGCGCACGCGATAAACGAAACATCGGGGTCGACGGAAAGCAGTTCACGCGCCGCACCATAGCCCGAGTCGAGCGTAAAGGACCCCTGGCGAATCAGGCTCGGATCAAGTGACACGCCCGCGGCGCGCAAGCCGGCCTCAAAACCGCGACGGCGGTCATAACCGGCGGCGCGGTCCTCCTCGGTAACTCCAATGTAGGCAATCTTGCCGTCCACGCGACCCGCAAGCGCACGGCCCAGCTCAAAGGCGGCCTCGTAATCGTCATGATAGACGCACGCCGCGCCCTCGACATTCTGGCCGATCAGCACAATGGGCACACGGCACGACTCGATCGCCCGACGATGCTCGTCGGTGATCATGGTTGCCACCAGCACAATGCCATCGACCGGGTGGTTTTGGAATAAATCGAGGTATTCGAGCTCGCGATCGGGGGCATTGTCGGTATTGGCAAGCAGCATCTGGTAGCCACGACGACCGAGCACCTGGCCAATGCCGGCAGTAATGCGGCTCACGGATTCCGAGTTGATCTTGGGCACGATGACGCCGATGAGCTTGGTGGAACCGGTGCGCAGCGCGCGAGCCTGGCTGGACCGCACGTATCCTGTCAGCTCAATCGCCTGCTTAATGCGCTCGGCCTTGTCCGTCGATATGTAGCCACCGTTGAGGTAGCGCGAGACGGCGGCGCTCGAAACGCCAGCCAGCTCGGCCACATCTTTCATCTTTACCACGAGCACCCCCGTCGTTGAAATCGCTTTCACCATGATACCTGTTCGTTCCGGCGTTCTAACGAACGCCGGACCGCTCGACGCTGCGCGGGCATCTGCCGGGCGATCTGACGCTCAAACCGTCGCTCGCGTACATGAAGTACGCGTCGCTCCTCTTTCGCGGCACCTCGCCACGGCAGCTGCCCGCTCGCTGACGTATGCTCGACCAGGAGCGCCCCTCTTTGTGCAATCTGCTCGCTAGGGTTCTACCCGTGATATTCGCCGTTGTATTGGATCAACGTCAGGTCCTCCACGCCATCGAGCGCGCGAATGGCGTCGGCATACGGCATATCAACGCCATCCGAGAACAGCTCGACGGCCATCTCGACCTTGTCGCCGCGCATGGTCTTGGACTTGACGGTGAACTTGGTGCGCCCAAATGCACGCACGATATCGTCGCCAGTAGTCTGACCCGTGTAGTGGATGACCATCATGTACACGCGCGCCTTGTCCTGGTGGCTCGCAAAACCGGCGATCATCACCACGATCACCACTGCCGTGAGCCCCACGAGCGCGTACATGCCGGCACCTGCCGTAATGCCTGTGGTAATGGCCCAAAACAGATACAGCAGGTCGAGCGGGTCCTTGACCGCCGTACGATAGCGGACGATAGACAGAGCACCGACCATACCGAGCGAGATAACCACGTTGGTCGAGATCGCGAGCGTGACCATGCAGGTGAGCACGCACATGCCCACGAGCGTCACGGCAAAGCTACGCGAATACACCACGCCGGTAAAAAAGCGCTTGTACACGTAATAGATCAGGATGCCCATGGCGAGCGCCACGAGCAGCGACAGGCCGATCTTGGCAGGGTCGACCTGGCCAAACGCCTCCAAGACGGAGTTCTTAAAAAAGTCCCTGGTGCTCATGGTCTAAATATCCCCTCGGTTCTCAAAATCCGATCCCCAGTAATTAAATCCGCGCAAGTAGGCGGTCTTTTCGTAACACAGGCAGTACTTGGAGACCGCCGTGAGCTCGGCCGCGCCCGGCGGCACCATATCGCGCACCAGCTGCGGGCAAAACTCCGTAAACTTGACCTCCATCACCAGCTTGCCGGGCTCCAGGACCGGCAGCGCGGGCAGCGTCGCGTCAAAGATATCGTAGCTTCCCACCGCGGCACGCACGTTCATGTCAAACGTGATGCGCACGGTACCCTCATCCATCACCCACGGCTCGCGCTCGTAGTCCACGATGGTCCGTGGGCGCATCACGTTGCAGATGCACTCGATGTAGAACTCGCGGCAGAGCGGATAGGGGCTCCTCAGCAAAAAGTCGTAGTCGCCAGCCAGAATCTGCTCAAACTCGCCACGCGTGAGCGGTGCGTCCTCCTTGTAGATCCAGCTACCGTACTTCTTTTTGCGCTCGAGCTTAATCACTTTGTCGCCGCCGTTATAGATGCGCACGCGATACTTTTTGCGCATGAGAATACCGGCGTCTTTTTCCTCGTAGGCCGAGTTGCAGTAGTCGTCAAAGTACAGGCTGCGAATGGTGTAACCGCCCGCCTGCGCATGCTTGTCCAGCTTAAACACCGGCGCCATGCGACAGGCAAGCGCAGTGTGCTCACCCTCGTTAATGAGATATTTGAGCTCGTGGCGGTAACGCTCCTGCGTGGTACGCGCAGGAGGTGCCGCCAGGCGCTCAAGCAGCGCGCTAGCCCTCCTCATACGTATCCTCCACGACCTTACCGCCGTCCTGCACGTAAAAACACTTCATGCCGTACTGCTTGCCGTCGTCGGTAACGTAATAGTCAAACGCATCTTGCGTATAGCCGTCGGAGTTAGTGGCACGCACGCGCACAAAGTACTGGCCGGAATCGGGCGCATCGCAGGTCACCTCGGGAAGCAGCACGTCCTCTGCCTTAAAAAGCACGTCGCTTATGGCATAGTCGCGCGCAAGCTCGACGGTATAGCGAATATCGCGCGCCTCAAAGTCGTACGCGGCATCCCAGTTCAAGCGCAGCTTACCGTTATCGATCTGCGGCACACCAATGTAGAACGGCATGGGCTTTTTATAGCTCTCGCAATAGCTCTTATAGTTCTCCTCGATCTCAGAAGGAATCGCCGCGGCAATCTGCTCGTATTGATCCTTGGTGACAGGCAGATTGTCGATATCGGGCGAAGCAAAGACCAGGGATTCGGTAACCTCACGGTAGTGCTTGATCATCTTGGCCAGATGTTCCTCGGACAAATACGAGCGCAAGTCCTTGACGGCACGGTCGAGTTCGCTGCGGAACGACTTGCTGCGCAACGCGCGGTTGAACAGCACGTTGCCCCAGTAGTTGCTCACGCCGCGCTCCCAGCTCGCATAGTCCGAGAACCCCTTCAGGCTCAGCTCAAGCTTACGCAACATGCCGTCGTTATCCCAATCCAAAAAGTACCAGGTATTTGAGTTGAGCGGGCTGTACAGATAGCAGTTACGGTTCTGCGTATCGCAGTTGCCCGTCAGGATCTGAAACGCCAACCAATAGACCAGATTCTCGGTATCAAAGTAGGTGTCGAGCACGTCATCGATCTTTTGCGATTCGTCGTTGAGCGCATCGAGCATCTCGATGAGCTTGGTGTGGTCCGAGTCGCCCTTAATCTCGAGCATGCCCTCAAAGGTGGCCTGGTTGTAGTCGGGATCGTCGGCAAGCTTAATAGTTTCCTCGCTGCGATAGAAATCGAAGCTGTTCACCTTGTACAAATGCCCGTTCTTATCCAAGCCGTGCGCCTTAAGCGCCGTTTTATTGAGCTGCTCCACCTGCGTAAACAAGCCGTAGTCCTCAAAGGTGTCGTTGGACTTTTCGGTCTGGTCGCACACCCACAGATGCACAAACTGCGTGCGCAGGCCCATCATCTGGGGAATCCCGCGGATAAGGTCGTAGGCCATCTTGTTGCGAAAACGCATGCCCTCGCCCATGTGCTTGTTAAGCGCAATCGCGCGCTGTTGGCGCCAGGTACCCTTGCCCTTTTTGAGCTCTACCTTGTAATTCTTCTGCGTATAACCGCTCGACGTCTGGCCGCGCACCTGCACGGTAGCATTGGGCGCTTCCTCGCCATAGCCAACCTCGCCGGCCACCGGGCCGTCTTCGTCGCCCGCCTGCAGCAGGCCCATAACCTGATAGCGCGCCACGCCCATGTCGGCGTAGTCGTAGACCGAGTACGTATTGATCTCGGCCCAGCTATGATCGGTGTTCTCGGAGCTGTTGCCGCGCGAGACCGTCAGGTACATGGTCACAATGCCCGAGTCATCGTAGACCTCGTAGAGCTCGTCCTTGTCGCGGAGGTGCTTGGTACCGTCCGAGGACTCGGCCTTTTTAATCTTGTCCTGCTTTTTGACCTTTTTGGTCGAGGAGTCTTCCTGCACCGAGCAGCCCGAAAGCAGCAGCGCACCGGCAGCCGCCTCAATCAGGCGACGGCGAGACATCATCCTATCGGTCAACAGAACCTCCCCAATGGTTGCGATACACACGGACCACCGTACGCTCAAACCAACCATGCGGCTCACCCTTATGGCGGCCTTCCTCATAGCGCTGCTCGGCACGATCGAGCAAGCGGCCCAGTTGTGTAAAGCGACCCGTCTTGTCGGTCGCCACCATGGGCTGTTGACTCAGGATACGATACGGCAAGTTGGCGGTATAGGTATCGAGCCGGAACAGCGCCACGATAAAAAACACCGCCGCACCCAACAAAAAGCCAAAGCCGTAAAACTGCTGCGGTAAAAGCAACGACACGGCGGTCGCCAGCCCTGCCACACCGGCAAACAGGCCCGAGGCCAGCACGGCTCCCTTGTAGTCGGTAAAGTACAGCAAGATGAGCATCACCGTATTGCCCACGGCATACAGACCATAGCCCACGCACAGCGTGCGAAAATACCCGTGCATAAGGCTGTTAAAGCCCAGCGGCAGGGCCGAGAGCACCGTGGTCTCGAGCGAGATGACCGCCGCGGTCACAAACAGCTGCTTGAGCGCGCAAAACCACAGCTCCCGGTTGAGCGTGGCGAGCATTTCCTCCTCGGCAACCACAATATCGCCCACTACGCCGCCGTCGTTAAACAGGCTGTAGTAGTCGCGGTAACGCGGATAGAAGTTGACCTCGACCGAGACCACAAAGTTGACGGTCGTGACCAGTATCGTCAAAAACGCGATGAGCGCCGGCACATCGTGGTAGGGCGCACCATAAAACAAGCCCTTGACCTGCACGCCAATGGGACCGGCCCAAATAATCACCAGGTGTGCAAAGAGCCCCAGGTTGGTAAACAGGCCCGTGAGCGCCAGCGGCATAAACTGATCGAGCCACCGCAAAAAGAGCCAGGGGCCGCGGTCGCTCTGAGGAAAATACCGGTACAGCAGCACCACATCCCAGGCGAGCATGACGCCGTAGCCCAGGGCGATTGATGCCAACAGGCCCTCGACCGGCGGCAGCCCCAGCGCGAGCGTGGCCAGGGCGCACACGCACGCCACGCCAATGGCGGCCGCAAAGCTGCACAGGATACCGCGGTAATCCTTGATGGCCGTGAGATAGCTCATACCGTTCCAGTTGACGATCATAATGTTGAACAGCCACAGGCACAGCAGCCCCTGCAGCAGCGTGGCGCCCGAGAACAGCAAAAATACGCCGTAGAGCACCGTGCCAGCAACCAGCATGATGGCGTTGGAGCCCCAAAACGAGGGCAAGACCTCCTCTTCGCGCTCGGCAAAGAGCATGTCGGCCAAAAAGCGGGTGACAGGCATGGAGAAAAAGCTCGTGAGCGTAAGCGACGCCAGCAGCGTATAGGTCACCATGCACACCAGCAAATCCTGGTTGGCACGGCCCACACCCCACAGACCGCACAGCACCAAAATACCCACCTGGAGCAGCACGCCCAGCAGCATGGGGCCCGTGCACACAATGCCGGCGTAGCCATAGGCGCGCATCGTGGCAAACAGACCCTTGCGCCTAAACAGGCGCTTGAGCTCAAAACCGATTCCGGCCACTGGCTACTCCCCCTCTCTGGGCAGGTCAAACGCACGCGCCGTCTCGTCGTACAGCGCGCGATAGTTGGCGAGCATCTGCTCGTGCAAAAAGTACGTGGCAACGCGACGCTGGCCGCGCTCCCCCATCTCAATGCGACGAGCGCGGCTTATGCACATGCGCTCCATGGCATCGGCCAAGCCCTTGCGATACATAGGCGGCGTCACATAACCTGCCACGCCAAAGTCGTCGCCCGGGGCGCCCTCGAGCAGCTCGCGGCAGCAGCCCACCTCGGTCGTCACGCAGGGACGACGCGCTGCAAGCGACTCCAGCACGCTGAGCGGCTGGCCCTCGGAGATACTCGTCAAAATGGTAAAGTCGAGCTTTTCCATGTACTCGACCACGTTGACGCGGCCGGTAAAGATCAGATCGCGCACGCCCAGGGTATCGACGAGTGCATGGCACTCGGCGCCGTACTCCTCGTCGTCCACGCCGCCCATGATGTGCAGGCGCACCTTGGGCAGGCGCTCGTGCAGCTCAAAGAAGGCATAGATCATGGTCTTGACGTCCTTGATGGGCGCCAGGCGCACCACCGCGCCAATGTCCACCCAGCCGTCATCGGGCTTTAAGGGTATGTCCTTAAAGCAATCGAACTGGATGCCGTTGGGGATGACCAGGCATTTGTCCGCATCACAGCCCATATCGATCTGCGTCTTGCGGGCATTGTGAAACAGGCTCGTCACGCGAAAGGCGCGACGGTAGATCTCCTCCGAAAGCAGGTAGAAAAAGCGGATCCAGCGATCCTTAAACGACGGCACAACCCAGTCGGCGCGAATGATCTCTTCCTCGCGTTCGCGGGTATAGATGCCGTGCTCGGTGAGCAGCACCGGCGCAAGGTGAACACTTGAGCCCAGGCAGGCGAGCAGGCCGCCGTAGCCGGTCGAGATGGCATGGTACACATCGGCCACCGGCACCTCGCTGCCCAGCAGATAGAGCACTGGCAGCAGCATGGAGCGCATAGTGTGGAATGCATCGGCAAAGGGCGTGTAGGGGTACTCGGCCAGGCACACGTCGCGAAAGATATCCATAAAGGTGCGGCTCTGCAAAAACGAGAGCGGATGCACGCGACGGCGCTGGAAGATATCGAACAGCACGTCCCAATCCGGATTGGAGAGCGACACCAGGCGGCGCAACGCCTCGCGCTCGCGGTCGTTATAGTCTGCCTCTTCCTGCTCGCCAGAAAGGCGCAGGGCGTCGTCCAGGAACACCTCGTGCACCTCGACCACGTTTTTGGGCAGCTCGTAGACAAACTTGCCGCGGTCGGCAGCATGCGCGCCAATCACCCACAGCACAAACTCGTGCTCGGGCATGGCCTGGATATAGCCGTGCATCCAGGTGGACACGCCGCCGTGCACATAGGGGTAGCAACCCTCGAGCACCAAGCAGATTCTCATTTATCGCCACCCTCCTTGCGCGCAATGGTCACCGTCTTGTCCGTGGCTTTGACCAGGTACAGGTCGCCCGTCAGATGCGTAATCTCGCCACCCGTGACCGCACCCGGCTCGCCGTTGTTGGCGCGGAACATGAGCCACGCCTCATCGTGGAAATTGCCCAGACTGAGCGTCCAGGCATCCGCGTCGGTATCCACACTCACCGTCACGGACGAAAAGCGCTGGATGGCGCCTGAGCATTCCGAGCCGGTCTGGCGGCGCAGATCGGGCGCAGACTTGGTAAGCCAGTCCAGGTAGTCGGTCAGGCCGCCCTTGTAGACCTCCCAGCCCTCCGTAGCGCCGCGATCGGGATCGAGCAGATCGTCCGGGTGCATAAAATGCGTGCTCACGTAGTGCATGTTGAGCTCGGACACTGCGGCCAGGCGCATGTAAGAATCGTCGACCATGCCGCCCGAGACAATACGCGGCTGCTCCACAATGCCATCGCTCGCCACGCCAAACTCCTGCACGTACGGAAGGTCGGTGCCATCCTCAAAATACGTACTGGCAACGGTCTTAATGCGCGGCACGTCCTCGCCAATAATCTTGCGCGCGCGGGCCGAAAGGATATTTGACGGCGGCACGTAGACCGAGCCGTGCGCATTGGGCAGCACCTCGTCCTGAAAGGCGATAAGTTCATTGAGCGATGCGACGAGTGTTTCCTTGTTCTTCCACGTCTTGTAGTCGTACAGCGTGCCGTAGTCGGTGTCCCAAAGCGCCAGCGGCTGATGGTTGTAACCGTGAAAGCCCAGCTCTCCGCCCATCTGCAGCAGCATGCCGCCAAAGTAGCGGAACTGCGTGGTATCGGCTTGGCGCGCGGGCTCGGTCTGGTTGACCGCGTCCTCGTAGTTTTCGATCATCACGCCGGTATAGCGAATGCCGTATTTTTGCGCGAGCTTTTGCAGATCGGGCCACCAGACCTTGGCATAAAAGTCGGCAATGGAAAGCCCGTAGTCGCGCTTGATGTAGGTGCCGTCGCCCGAGGGCACGGGGCTGGGAAAGTCGTCCAGATAGAAGACGGCGCTGTTGATGACGGGGTAGGCCGTGGCATCGCCCAGCAAGCTGATTGCCGCGGCGTAAAACCCGCGCATGACCTTGTCGTAGACACCGATATTGCACACCACGGTGCGTCCGCTACCGCAGTCATTGGACCAAATGAGCGGGACGCCCGCATCGCCGGTCTTAGCCCACTCACGCGCCGTCTCGCGCAGCGAAACCGAAAGCGACGAATCAAAGGGGTCCGAGAGCTCGTAGCACTCTCCCCCGCCCAGCATAAAGTCCTCACTCGGCACAATACTTTCGGCTTTTACATAGTCGTATCCGGCCGATTCAATGCCAAGCTTGGGGGCAATCACTTGCAGATAGCTCGAGTTGTCCGGCGGCATGGCGAGCATAAGCGAACCGCCGGCACTCACCCAACTCATAATGTCGGTCAGGTGCGTACCGAGCCCATCGAGCGACGGCATAAGCAAAATCATGCGATCGAAGGAGGCCAACGAGGGAATGGCGTCCGCGCCGTCCAGGGCAAGGTCCACGTCGCGGCGCGCGATCTTCATGTCGAGCAGGATCTGGTCAAACTGCTCCTTTACGTCCTCGACGCCGGCTTGGTCGGAGTCGGTAATGACCAGGCATCTGGGCTTTTGGCCAAATATCGCCGAGGAGGCTGGTACCGCATCGTTGGCGGCAAGCATCCCCAGCTTATGCTGGCCCGCACTGTACTGCACGCCGGCGCGCTCCACCAGCAGCACGGCGGCCATGGCAATAAAGACCGCCCACACCACAAGCAGTCCCATCCAGCGAAAATGGCCCGCACGGTCGCGGATATGCTGTACCACGCTCATCGGGCCTCCTCTCCGTTGCGCCAAAAAGCCAGCTCCTCGCGGTTGGCGGCGCTCAAGTACACATGCTGTTTATCAATCGCATCGATCACACGGTGGACTTCGTCACCGTCGCGGCGCATCACCGCCAGGCGCAGGCAAAGCATCCAAACCTCCTGCTCCTCGGGCACGTCGAGCACCAGCTGGTCGGTCACGGCCTGCGCCTCGTCGATCTGGTCGACATCAGCCAGCGCCGCGGCATACCGAATACGCAGCTCAACGGAGTCCTCGCGCTCGCAGCGGCGCGCAAGCAGGCGCGCGTACTGTTGGCGCTGAATCTGAGCCACGCGTCCCTCGGCCAAGCCCGAGTCCAAGTATTCACCAAGAAAATCACAGTATTCATTGAGGTTATGCGCGCTCGGGTCGGTCTTAAAGGCGTGCTCCAGCTGCTGTAGTTTAAGGTCGGACTCCTTGGAGATCTGCGCCACCGCCGTCGCGGCATAGTGCGCCACCTCAACGTCATCGTTCAGCTTAGCCGCCTGCAGCTGCGCCAGATACGCATCGGGCTCCTCGGTGAGCATGGAGAGCATTAAGCGGCGCCGGTCTGCCGGGTCGTTAACGATGAGCGCCTCCTCGAGCGGGATCACGCCTGCATCGGCTTCACGGTCGTGCACCAAGATGCTGCGATGCAGCTCGTCGTTAATGCGCAGCGATTCCAACGTGGCGTCCTTGGGGTCCGCACCAAACACGGCGCTGCGCGCGATAAGCAGCACCACCAGCAGCGGCCCCCACAACGGCACGAGCACCATCACGGCCAGCATATGCCCGCGCACCGGCAGCAGGCCCAACTTCATAAGCGTCCACAAAACCAGGCAAACCAGCGCATGAATCAGCAGCAAGACGGCAGCAACGACAAGCGAGATCAAGCGATATCCCCCTCGCCGTTACCAGTGTCGGCAATGTGCTGCAGCAGCGCCACGATGTCCTCGCCGTCGACGGGCTCCACCGCAATCTGCTTCGCGTTTAGGCGCTCACGGATAATGGGCAAGTCGCACGCCTTTGCCTGGCGCATAAGCAGGTAAAGCACGTCACCATCGACCAGGCCCGCCGCATCGCTCTCGCGGATTGCCGACCCAATCGCGCCCACCAGCTCGCCGACAGGTTCCATGCCCGGTACCACGCGCAGGAGCAAAAAGCTCCCCATCTTACCGTCTGCCAGCGCCTGCTCGGCCGCGAGCTCCTGGCCAAAGGCCGCCTGCTTGAGCACGCACGTGCCATCGACGCAGCGCTTATCCTGCGCCACCGCCTCGTAATCGAAGGCACGGCCCAGCGCGCTTTCGACCAGGCCGCACAAGATGCGGAACAGGTTTTGGTAATAGAGCGTCATTTGGCTTTCGGCTGCGCGGCGCACAAAGATCAGCACGGCAGGTGCTCCGTCGCGCTCGATCGTGTATCCAAACATGGGCAGACCCGGCATCAACTCGCGATTCACCCACAGGTTCGAACGGCCCCCGCCGCCCAAAAGGGGCGCAAGCTGATCAAGCGAGAGCGAGCGCGTGGCGTCTTCGGCAATCACGGGGCTCGCCGCCACCAGACGTGCAAACGCCCCACCCGAAACGTGGTAGATCGCCACCGAATCGTTTTGGAGAATCTCACCCATGAGCTCGCAGCACTTGCGGTAGATGTCGCGCGGATTGAGCACGTCGAGCTCTTGCGTCACGGCAAAAATCTTGCCAAAGCTATCGTGGCGCCCCACAATCTGGCGCTTGTATGTGCGCTTGTCCTCGATGGCATCGTGGTAGAGCTGCGTGAGGAACGTATTGCGATTACGCACGAGCTCGTTTTGGTCGCGCTCCACCTTAATGGCCTCGCTGTTGCGCAGCTGCACATAGCCGCATACGGCACCCACCACAAAGTACGCGATAAACGGTAGCCAGTTAGACGGCTCGTAAAAGAGGCCCTGGAAGGTATAGCCGTACTGGGTAAAGTAGCTCAAGGCCAAACCCATCGATGCCAACAGCGCCGCAACCAGACCAAAGTCCAGGCCATACAGCGTGCCGATGAGCACGACGTAGAGCAGGCGATAATCGAGCACATTGAGCTGCGCCGATTGGGAGAATAGATGATCCAGAACCTCGAACAGGATCCAGGCAACGCCCGTCTCCAGACATTTAATAGGCAGCGTGTGCATCTGGATGCGGTCGATGGCGGCGCGCAAGGGGTTGACCTTCCCTGCGCGGCCAGCATCCCAGCGAGCCTGAATGGTCGAAAGATCACGAAGCAGATCGTAGCGCTGAAACCAGCCGTAGCGAACGCGAATGATGTCGCTGACGGGCAGAGCATAGCCGGCAGAATCGCCATAGGCAACTGAGAGCCCTGGGAACAGCGCCTTGAGGGCCTCGCCCACCTCACCTGAGGTGTGATGGAAGGTATCGGCAACGTCGAGCGTCTCAAAGGAGGCGTCCCAGCTGTCAAAGATGCGGCGCACCAGCACCGCGAGCTCCTCGGCGCACAGCAGGGGAAACGGCGCGTCCTCCGCGCCCTGCAAAGCGACCGATCCGGTTAAGCACGCGTCGAACAGCGGCACCAAAAACGGATCATCCAGCGCGGAAGAGGCAGCATACAGGAAAGGCGCGCGCAGAATCTTTGCCTGAACGCCTTCGTGCGCAGCGTAATGGCGGCACAGGTCATTGGCCGCGCGGGCAATAATCCCCTTGCCCGTTCGCCCCGCGGCGTCGGAGGCACCCTCGGCACCCGCGGGCCCCGCTACATACAGCAGCTGGACCCGGCGACCCATGCACGCACGAAAGACCGAGCGCAGCAGCTCGATATCGCCCACGGTATCGGTATGCGGGGTAAGGAAATTAGACAGGTAGACCACGCGGTCGAACTCGTAGGCCTGCTCCAAGTGCTGGAGGAGCTCATTCCACGAGGCATGAGGCGACGACTCATCGCGGCGCGATTCCGCGGCAGCGACGACCTTAACGTGGTCCCCGGGGAACGCCTTGGCACAAAAGTCATCGTCAACATATGCTGTGTTGCCGACAACCAGCACTTCCATGGCGCACTCCTCCCCTTAATTCCACATTTGTCATAGTCAAACATGCGTATTGTACGCTGTCAACACAAGCTGGGGCGCCTTTAAGGCTGTTTTAAGAACTTTTTTAAAGGATGCGGGGGCCAGCAAAACTAAATAGTGAATCCAATCTGTGGCAGATAAAGCGGTCCCCATGCTCCACCAGCAGCGACATTTTCAATAATGCCCCTTGCGTAGGAATACAGATCCTGCATTCCAGTGCTAAGTGCCTCCCTGTCAAAAGCATCGTCATCTAAATCTGCAGGAGCGCGATATATGCCAGAGACGGATATTTCGGAACGGTAATAATGGCCCTCATTGCCAGGTAAAAGCTCAATAACTAAGTTGAGCTGACGAAACCTGACTCCGTTTTCGTCCGAAAATGCACTGGTAATAGCATTTCGGACGTTGCATTCAACGTCAGACTTATTGACGCCCTCTTTCGGAATCATCCCGCCATCAAATGATAAACTGTCCACTTTTCTGGTCACGCATGTAATCAACGGAGATTCAATGCGTTGCTTCTGAAGCGATTCCATTTACATCTCCAATCGAAAGGCATTCTCATCTGCCAAAGGAGCCGAGTCCCTATAAGCCGGGGCTTCTCCTCCCAGTATCACCGAAAATCGTGACGTATTAAGTCTTGAAGCCATCTCACCAGAAGAAAGTCCCAGATAAGTGCGCACCGCAGGAACATCTCGAATGAGCTTCATAAGGTTATTTGCGGTAATAGATTGTTGCGATGCCCCATTCTCCCAGCGAGACGCCGTGGGTTTTGAAACCCCTAATAGCGACTCAAACTCATGCTGAGTCAAACCAAGATCAGAACGCAAATCCTTTATATCCGAGGGAGATAAAAGTTCATGAGCCTTAGCATATTGGGAAGCCAGTGCATGGGCAAGCTTAGTCGCCTCAGTAGCAGTCATTTCATCGTTGCCGCACTCGCAAACATAATGCTCAATTCCTTTTACGGTAATTTTCTCGCCACGGTAAATTTCAGTCATTGGCGCCGTGGTAAATTGCATTTCTTTGCCGCATTCCATGCAACGCATGACTCCTCCTTTAATGAATATATCCATCGATGTTCGCAGACAAAACGTTTAAATGCGCATTGCCTTCGGAATCAATTGAAAACTTAACGTACCAATCCTCGCATTCAAAACCTCGGCACACATAGACATCTGCGTAAACATCATGCAGAGGCCCATCCATATCGAGCGCGATGGATTTTCTAAAATCGTCAGGCTTCAGATAATCAAATAGGTCAGCAAGGAAATGATCAATGTCCAAATAACCAAACTGATTCATCAGGTGTCTGCGCACCCTACCATTTACAATCATCTTTCCCGAGCGAGCCAAAGACTTCGCTTCGTCAAGTGAATATGTCGGTCGGAGCTTGGTTCGATTCATAACCACCCCTTAGTTAGCATAATGCTAACTATATTCGTCTTGTTGCCAATTGGCAACTCTATATAACGGTCCACACCAGGCGCATTAACGCCCCTATTTTGCGTCTATCCGGAAGTGCGGGGTAAAACGGAGATCTGGGGGCCAGACCCCGGTCACACCCTTCCACGACCTGCGGTTTTGTTGGCAAAAATCGAGTTGTACTCAGAGGTTTTGGATTTTTCCCAGCACTTCCGAAATGATGTCTCCGCATCGAGGGTTCTAGCAACAAAGGCGACGTCCGCGACAACATCCAGTAATCGCGAATACATCAAAGGGTCGTTGCCGGAAACCGAACAACGACCCTTCTTTGTCTCCGCCTCACGTAGAGTACACGGCGACTGCATCACTGAGAACACCGTAACGTCAAGCGACTCAACAGGACGACGAATAGCAATGCAGCTGTTCGGTCCCAGATTCTACCTAAATATAGCTAGAGGATGCCCTCCATTGGGAAGGAACCCCTTACAAAACTTTGACCCTAACAAGCAGGCTTTTTTCGATAGCGATCAAATGAGCAAACATTGATCCATCGGCATAAAAATAGAAGTGGATGCCTTGCTTAACATCGATAGTTTTAAACTAATTAACGAACCTCCACGAGGCTTTCCTTAATTACGACATGAGGAGATGCGCATGTCAGAACAGTCACCAATTAGCACTTTCGAATCGTTTCGGCAAACATACTGGACCTACTACTTAGCCCTTGAAGATCGTCTCCTGCAGACAGAAAGGTGCTGCGCATTCTCGCAGAGGAATACAGAGGCATTTTCAATTGAATACCTCACCTTGCTTTTGTCTACCTGCGGTGAAATTGACTCGCTGGCAAAAGCCATTGGGACGCACTTCTTTCCTGAGGCAGATCTAAACAACTGCACAATTTCTAAGTGGGGATACTATCTTTGCCAATCTTTCCCAGAGATAGACACGAAAGTCCTCCAATTTAAGAATGGGATGCAATTAAAACCCTTTGATAGCTGGCAACAAACCACAGCAATAAATAAAAAGGGACAAACCATCTATGTAAAAGCGCCAGGCTCAAAGCGCCTCCAATGGTGGGCTGACTACAACACAGTCAAACACTCCAGAGCATCAATCGATCCAGATCGAGGCTTAGCCAATTACGAAAAAGCCAATCAGGGCAACGTCATCAAAGCGATGGGAGCGCTTTTTCTACTCAATAGACTTATGATGCAAATTTTAAATGCCGATGCATACCAAACAATAGAGCGATCGAAGCTTTTCAAACTATGCAACTCCCCAGATGAGACCGTGACTTTCATTTGTTATGGGAGCAAAGGCGTCCCGCTTCAAATAACACATAAAGCGCCAAGGGCAAGAATATAGCAAGCAAAGAAAGCGATCGCAGGAAAAACGGAGCTGAAGAAACCAAAATCTTTAGTCATCTCGCTCCAACAGCCCTCAAAGAAGAAAAGGGATTATGGCTGAATCAAACAAACAAAAGGGACAAATAGAAGATACTGGATGCTCCTACGGATACTTCACCATTACAAAAGCTAAAGAGCAAGATACTGAAGCGGTCCTAAACTGTGAAATACCACTTCAAAAAGACGAATATGAAGCGGCAAAAGCAGAACTCGAGAAACTAACAAGCATCTCTAACTTAACTGAGATCATCCTAGATTTCGAAGACGCTCAATCTGAGCTCACCATGGCCATAAATGCAATCGATCCAAATGACCGTAAGTCGATGAAGGCAGCACAAGCAGCTACCGAGCACTTCGTAGAGTCAGTTGTAAGGACCGTCACCCATTACAAAAGACAATTGCACACCGCTTACGGAGACTGCGTAGCAAAGTCTTTTGATAAAGAGATTTCAGAGATTTACGACAACGGCAACGCTTATGCATTGCTCTACAAGCTAAGAAATATATATCAACACGAGGGGGCCATCCCGCTAAAGCTAAGCAGGAACTTCGGGGAAGACGGCACTATCAAATCGAGTATCATTCTCGATGACTCAAAAATGCTAAATGGTCATATTGCGAGCTATCTCAACACTAAAGTCAAAAACTACATCAGAAGTAATCCCGAAATCGATATTCATATCCTTACTAAGGAAGTGTTCGACCAGCTAAGTGAACTAATGCAAAAATTTATTGAAACGAAGCTGATTGATACAAAGCTTGCCAAAACAGGCAGTAACTACATCGACCTTTTCTTAAAGCTAGATAAACCGCGTGACGTGTTGTTTCTTACGAGAATGAAAGAGATAAATGACGCGGGACCTCGTGGGCTTAAGATCGCGTCGAAAATGTTGGTGTAAGGGTGACACCCCAGCGCCCGTTTAACGAAG
>CAJMRN010000027.1 GCA_905215815.1 uncultured bacterium
TTCGAGGGCGCGACCAGAAGGTCAGCGCCCTCTCATTTCACGTCACCTTGGCGCAAATGCGGCTCGCTCGCTGTCGTATGTCTATCCTGCGACGCCTCGATTCTTGCGGCGGCAGATACCTAATCCCCTACGCTTGGCGGTAATGATCGAAGAAGTCGGCGAGGTCTTCGAGCGACTCTTTAAGCACTTCCATGCGCGGCAGGTACACGATGCGGAAGTGATCAGGCTCGGCCCAGTTAAAGCCGCCGCCGCGCGTGATGAGGATCTTCTTCTCGTGCAGCAGGTCGAGAGCGAACTGCTCGTCATCGGTGATGTTGAACTTCTTAACATCCATCTTGGGGAAGATGTAGAACGCCGCGCGCGGCTTGACCACCGAGATGCCGTCGATCTTGTTGAGCGCCTCATACACAAAGTTGCGCTGCTCGTAGACACGACCGCCGGGACGGATATAGTCGTTGACCGACTGATGGCCGCCGAGCGCCGTCTGGACGATTGACTGGGCCGGCACGTTGGAGCACAGGCGCATGTTGGAGAGCATGTTGATGCCCATGATGAAGTCGCTCATGCAGCGCTGGTTGCCCGAAAGCACCATCCAGCCAATGCGATAGCCCGCGATCATGTGCGACTTGGAAAGGCCGCTAAAGGTGACACAGGGCAGATCGGGAGCGAGCGAGGCAATCGAGACGTGCTCATAGCCGTCCATGCACAGGCGGTCGTAGATCTCGTCTGCAAAAATCATGAGCTGGTGCCTGCGCGCAACCTCAACGATGCCCTCGAGCACCTCACGCGGGTAAACGGAGCCCGTGGGGTTGTTGGGGTTGATGATGACGAGGGCCTTGGTCGCGCTCGTGATCTTGGACTCCATATCCTGCAGATCGGGATACCAATCGGCCTGCTCGTCGCACAGGTAGTGCACAGGATGGCCGCCGGCAAGGGTCGCGCACGCCGTCCAGAGCGGGTAGTCGGGGCTGGGGATCAGGATCTCATCGCCGTTGTCGAGCAGCGCGTTCATCGAAAGTTGAATGAGCTCGGACACGCCGTTGCCCGTGTAGATGTGCTCCATCTGAACGTTGGGCAGGCCTTTGATCTGCGAGTACTGCATGATTGCCTTGCGCGCGGAGAACAGGCCACGCGAGTTGGAATAGCCTTCGCAGTCGGGCAGCTGCTGGCGCATGTCCTTGATGACCTCGTCGGGCGTGCGGAAACCGAAGGGCGCCGGGTTGCCGATATTGAGCTTGAGGATGCGCTCGCCCTCGTCCTCCATGCGGGCAGCCTCGTCGACGACGGGACCGCGCACGTCATACAGGACATTATCGAGCTTGGTGGATTTAGAAAAAGTACGCATGGTGGTGCTCCTTGGAATTTGAGCTGAGGGATGGGGTTCGGGCTTGGAAACGTTACGGGGCGATGATGCCTCGCCTTGATCGGCGTCACCGGCAAGCAGCCAGGTAACATCGACCTCCAAAATGCGGGCGAGCAGCTCTGCCACATCGCGCCGCGGAATCGTCTTGCCGCTCACATATTGGCTCATCTGACTCTTGCCGAGTTTTTTGCCGAGCATCTCCGATGCGCGGATTACGTCCGACTGGCGAACGTCGCGATCGGACATAGTCTGTCGCAGGCGATCGCTAAACGTCTCTTGGGCCACTAGAACCTCCTTGCTGGCAAAGTTCAATTTATAGAACACGAATTGAACCAGAGTTCAATTTAGGCAGCAGTATAACGCGGCACCTCATTCCAAAGTTCAATTTCATAAGAAAATATACCGAACCCCGAGGATTGTCCCAAAGTGGACAACAGGTACGCGCCTTTAGAGATATTCAAGGAGACGAGCCGCCGCAAGCGAAACGTCAGCCGTGCGATATATCGCATTGATCTGCCGATGAGGATGTCCCTCGAGTGGGCGCACGGCAACATCGAACTGGCAGCGGCGCAAGATGAGCGCCGGAAGAATGCTCACGCCCAGGCCGTCCTCGACCATAGCCATAATCGCATAGTCATCCCAGGTCGACAGCTTAGAACGCACCGTCAGGCCCGCGCGACGAAACAGCGGCGTAATCTCGTCATCGGTGCCGCGTTCCAGCAGAATAAACTGCTCGTTGGCCAAATCGGCAAGGGAAACGACCTCCGCGGTGGCAAGCGAGGAGTCCGCTGGCACCACGGCCATCAGCTCGTCTTGCACCAACGGCCGCGACGCTATGCCGGCGCCGCGTGGTTCGCGCGGAATAAAGCCCAGGTCGCAGCGGCCTTCCGCCACCCATTGCTCAATCTCGGAGTAATCACCCATCAGCAACTCGTAATCGACGTCCGGGTGATCGGCGCGAAAGTGCGCAATCACCGGCGGCAGCACGTGGGTCGCCACACTCGAAAACGTACCGATGCAGATTTTGCCGCGCATGAGCCCACGCATCTCATCCACCCGTCGCTGCAAGCGAGTGAATTCCTCACAGAGCGCCTCGACCGCCGGCATAACTTGCCGCCCGTCGGCAGAAAGTACTACGCCCTCGCGGCTTCTATCGAGAACTTTAAAGCCCCAGTCGGCCTCAAGATCGGCCACCATACGGCTCACGCCCGACTGCGAATAGCTCAGCCGCTCGGCGGCGCGCGTAAAGCTTCCGGCGCGCACGGTCTCCAGCAGCACCTGCATCTTTTGAACATTCGTTTCCACGGCACCCCTCCACCCATGCATGAGCTTTTGTCATGTTATCTATGCATTATATTCGCTTTTCTTCTATAGCCAGTTCACCCATAGTGAACATGCACGGATATAGAGGGGATGTCAGCGCATGAACAACGGACTGCTTACGTACTTAGCAGCATTGCTATTGTTTGGCTCCAACGGCATCATCGCCGCTGCCATCGCGCTGCCGAGCTCCGATATCGTGCTACTACGCACGTTTTTGGGCGCACTCTCGCTTGTCACCATCCTCGTCATCACCCAACGCCATAAGCTGCAGGCGCCATCTCGCCCCCGCGAAGCCGTAGCCCTCCTCCTCTCGGGAGCCGCGCTGGGCGCCAGCTGGATTTTTCTGTTCCGCGCCTACCAGACGATCGGCGTCGGCGTATCCTCGCTGCTGTACTACTGCGGCCCCATCATTGTCATGGCGCTCTCCCCGCTCATCTTTGGCGAAAAGCTGACCGGCGGCAAAATCGCCGGCTTTATCGCCGTCGCTTGCGGTGCTTTTCTCATTGCAGCGCAAGGTCTAGGCGGCAATATGCCCATTGCTGGTATCGCCTGCGGAATCGCCTCGGCATTTTGCTATGCGCTGATGGTCATCGCCAGCAAGGGTGCGCCACACATCGAAGGCCTTGAGAACTCCGCGCTCCAGGTGAGCGCAGCCTTTGTGACCGCGCTGGTCCTCACGCTCATCACGCAGGGCGCCCCCTCATTCCTGTCCGCCGGCGTCGCCGCCAATATTGATTGGCGCGCCGTCGTCATGCTCGGCGTCGTCAACACCGGCATCGGTTGCCTGCTCTACTTTAGCGCTGTCGCCAAGCTGCCCGTCCAGACCGTCGCGGTCGTCGGCTACCTCGAGCCGCTTTCGGCCGTCGTGTTCTCGGCCGTCCTTTTGGGCGAAGCCATAACACCGGTCCGTCTGATGGGCGCCGCGCTTATCATCGGCGGCGCGATCTTTTGCGAACTCGCCGGCAAACGCGCAAACGCCAAAGCCGGTATCGCTCAAGCAGCACCTGCTTAATAGCCCCCGCTTTGAAATGCTGCCTGCGTATATGAATAATCCCCATCTGGGGATTATTGTCTAAAGCTAACCAATGTGCCAAACTGCTCTTGTATGTATAAAGACGGCATAAAGGTTATCTGTCCTAGATAGATAACCGGATGTCCAAGGGAGTCCACGTGGCACAAAACGAACTGGAGGCAAGCCCCCAAGACCAGCGTGGTCAAGGCGGGCACGGAGCCATTCCCCTCTCCGCTGGCATGTTGCTCGTAACGCTCGGCGTCGTCTATGGCGACATCGGCACGAGCCCCATGTACACCATGAAATCAATCGTCGCCAACAACGGCGGCATCGGCACCGTCAGCGAGGACATGATCTTGGGCGCGCTTTCGCTCGTCATCTGGACCATGACGCTCGTGACCACGGTCAAGTACGTGGTTATCGCCATGAAGGCCGACAACCACAACGAAGGCGGCATCTTTGCCCTGTTTAGCCTGGTGCGCAAGGTGGCACCGTGGCTGATTCTCCCCGCCATGATCGGCGGCGCGGCGCTGCTCGCCGACGGCATCCTCACCCCTGCGGTCACGGTTACCACGGCCATCGAGGGCTTGCGCACTATCGAGTGGGGCCATGCGCTTTTGGGTGACGGCCAGACCAACGTCATCATCATCACCATCATCATTATCTGCGGCCTGTTTGCCATGCAGCGCGCCGGCACCTCGTCGATCGGCAAGTTGTTCGGCCCGCTTATGACGCTATGGTTCCTATTCCTGGCTGGCGCCGGCCTGTTCAACATGCTCGGCAACCTGTCCATCCTGCGCGCGCTCAACCCCATTCGCGGCATCATGTTCCTATTCTCGCCCATCAACCACTCGGGCATCATGGTGCTCGGCTTCGTCTTTCTGTCGACGACCGGCGCCGAGGCGCTCTACTCGGACATGGGCCACGTGGGCAAGGCAAACATCTATGCATCCTGGCCGTTTGTTAAGGCGGCCCTTATCCTCAACTATCTGGGTCAGGGAGCTTGGCTGCTCGCCAATAACTCCAACCCCCAGATGCTCGCGATGGATATCGTCAACCCGTTCTACATGATGCTTCCCGAGCCCCTGCGCCCCTTTGCCATCGTGCTTTCGGCCGTAGCGGCCATCATCGCCTCGCAGGCGCTCATCACCGGCTCGTTCTCGCTGGTATCCGAGGCAACCCGTCTCAATCTCATGCCGCACCTGCGCATCCACTACCCCAGCGACACCAAGGGCCAGCTCTATATTCCGCTCGTCAACAACATCATGTGGGTCGGCTGTATCTTCATCGTGCTGCTGTTCCAGAACTCCGAGCGCATGGAGAGCGCCTACGGCCTCGCCATCACCGTGACCATGCTCATGACCACGACGCTTTTGACGAGCTACATCGCCGGCATCCTCAAGCACAAACTGGGTGCCTGCGTCTTCGCACTGCTCTTTGGCGCTATTGAGCTGTGCTTCTTTGCCTCGTGCCTCACCATGTTCTTTGACGGCGGCTATGTCATGATCTTCTTGGCCGCGCTGCTGTTTGGCCTTATGTACGTGTGGCGCCGCGGCACCGCCATCGAGCGCACGCAGACCATCCTGCTGCCCGTCTCCAAGTACATTGACCAGCTCGACCGCCTGCGCAACGACGAGACCTATCCCGTGCTTGCCGACAACCTGGTGTTCCTCACCAACAGCCCCGACCCGCTCACGCTCGACCGCGATGTGCTCTATTCCATCTTGGATAAGCATCCCAAGCGCGCCAAGGCATACTGGTTCATCAACGTGTACGTTACCGATGAGCCCTATACGCACGAGTATTCCGTCGAGACCTTTGGCACGGACTTCCTGTTCCGCGTGCGCCTGGACCTGGGCTTTAAGGTCAACCAGCGCATCAATGCCTACCTGCGCCAGATCGTTGGCGACCTGATGGCATCGGGTGAGCTGCCGCCGCAGCATCACACCTACTCCATCTACGAGACACGCGGCAACGTGGGCGACTTCCGTTTTTGCATGCTGCGCAAGATGCTCGCCCCCGAAACGGACATCAACCGCAACGACCACCGCGTGATGGCCATCAAGTACGCCGTCCGCCGCGCCTGCGGAAGCCCGGCACGCTGGTACGGTCTAGAGAACTCGGCCATCATCATCGAGTACGTGCCCCTCTTTGCCCGCATGCGTCCGGCAGTCAAACTCGTACGCACCCAAGTGCCGCTCGAAGTTCAGATCGAGGAAGCCGAGGAAATGGAAGTCGATATCTTCTCGGACGACTTGGTCAACGGCAACGAGGCCGGTAGGGACATGAACGTCGATCCCACCGAGCTGCTCGAGAGCGTCGCCGATACGCCCGAACAGCAACAGCTCGACGGCCTCGAGAGCGAACAACTCAACGACGTCAACTTCTAGCGACGTCACAAATCAACGACAGCGGCCCTGCACCTCACGAGAGATGCAGGGCCGCTTTGCATTGCAGTAAAGCTATCGGCTACGAACGACGCGGCTCGGGAACCACGAGCCTATCGGGACTCGCGCCCTCGGCATCTGTCAGGCTCACGTAGCGAATCGACGGATCCTCATACATCGCGTAGTAATAATTGCCCGTGCGCGCGCTAAAGCATCCGGTGTAGATAGTCTTCTCGAACTTGCCATCGCCCATCCTGGACGCCCCCTCAATCATTACCACGCCTTCGAGCGAGCGGAACATACGGACGACGTTTTCGGTCTCGCTCTCCTTTTGCGGGTAATTGGCATTGAGGTACGCCGCCTTTACAAAACGGCTCGGTGAATAGCAGTCACCCGGAATACCGCGCATGCCGGCACCCGCGCCATAGGGCTTGAGCTCGGCGCCACGCCATGTCGCCGTCTGCGGAAAATCGCTTGTGGCGGTGATATAGGTGCGCAGGTTTTCCATGTGCCACGGGAAGGTCGGCTGGTTGGCAAGGGTGTCGACCGGATCGTCGTATACATGCAGGCCGTCAGCCATCATCTCGACCACGATGCTGCGCTGGCTGTCGCCGATAATCCAATGGAGCAGCGACACGCCCAGCCCCTCTCCGGCAGATTTGGCGACAATCACCGTGTCGCGCAGCGCGGCCTCGACCTCATCGACCGTCGAGAACGTCGCTGCCACCCACAGGGGAAACTCATAGGCCGCGATATTGGTCTTTCCATCAACCGGCCCCTCGGCATACTCGGCATAACCCGGGAAATTGAGACCCGCCACGGCGAGGCCCGCATCGTTGCCGCAATCGAAGAACATAGGGTATTTCTTGTAATCGATGCACATACCGATCACCGCGTGTACCGCCGTCGCGTCGTCGATAAACGAATACGGGATGTGAAACCCGCGCGGCATCACGCGAACCTGTTGGCCGTAGTCAAAGCTCCAGTCGAGGTTGCGGCCCAGATACATGTGACCAGAATTATCGGTAAATCGGATACTCGTACACATGGCGCCTCCTAGCTTTACGTTCTTGCTAAGTTCATTGTCTCCAAACAAAAAGGCGCTAAACACAAAAGCCCGGACATGACAACAATGTCATGCCCGGGCCAAAAGAGACGAAGTGCGGTGCTGTAGTCACCCTAGACAAGTTTACCTTGGCAGTGGTCGATCATATGCTGGATCATCTGTGCCTCAAAGCCCGCGTAGTCACGGCGGCACTCCTTCATCTTGCCGTCGACAATCTGGTCAAAGGCAACCTTGCACTTGATATAGCGCGTGGACTTGGTGACCTCCTCGTGCGTCAGGCAGCTCTCCTCCATCTTGCTGGCGCCCAGGCCAAACACCAAACGGGGGTTGTAGAGCACGTGAGGCTCGCCGGCGTCGTCCAGATAGACGCAAACCTTCTTGGTAACGCCAATCTGGTTAGCGGCAAGGCAGCCGGCATCGTCGAGCGACTTGATGGTATCGATCAGGTCCTGTGCGACCGACTCGTCCTCGACGGTCGCAACCTCGCAACGCTGGGACAGGATAGCCTCGTCGTGGCAAAGCTCTTTAATCATACGTTCCTCCATAGGGGTCGTTGTAACCGCTTAAGTATACGGTACCCACACATTTTCATACGGAAAATACCGCCCGTCCGCTACAAAGCGCCGAACATCAACATGTGAGGAACAGCAAGGTTGTAAAGGCGATATAGTAAGTGAGTTCGTGTCAATTGGCCTAAACTCGGGGCCGAACAAGGAAAGGGTATGCATGGACGAACTATTTCACGTCAGCGAGCGTAAGTCCACAATCGGGACCGAACTTCGCGCTGGACTGACAACGTTCCTGGCAATGGCCTACATCATTGCCGTCAACCCCGCGGTGCTCTCGGGCGCCGGCATCGATGCGGGGGCGCTCGCCTGCGCCACCTGCCTGGGCGCCGGCATCATGACCATCTGCATGGGCATCTTCGCCAACCGCCCGCTCGCCTGCGCGTCGGGCTTAGGCGTCAACGCGATGATCGCTGGAATCACCACCACCGTCTGCGGCGGTGACTGGCACGTGGCCATGAGCGTCATCTTCCTTGAGGGCGTCGTCATCTTGCTGCTCGTGCTTTGTGGCCTGCGCGAGGCCATCATGGACGCCATCCCGGTTGTCCTGCGTCACGCCATCTCGGTGGGTCTGGGCCTGTTCATCGCCATGATTGGCCTGTGCGATGCCGGCATTATCACCGCTGGCGCCGGTACACTCGTCGGTCTGGGCGACATCACCTCCCCCACCTTCATCGTCGGCATCATCTCCATCCTGGTGACAGTCGCCCTCGCCTGCCGCAACGTCCCCGGCTCGCTGCTCATCGGCATCGTCGTCGCCGTCATCGCCGGTATCCCCCTAGGTGTGACCCAGGCTCCGACCGGTATCATCGCCCCGCTCGACTTCTCGAGCATCGGTGGCCCCATCGCCGACGCCGGCGGCGTGCCTGCCATCGTCAAGGTCCTTACCGACCCCGCGCTCCTCGTCATCTCGTTCTCGCTGCTCATGAGCGACTTCTTCGACACCATGGGCACCGCGATGGCCGTGGCCAAGCAGGGCGAGTTCCTCACCGACGACGGCAACGTCGAGAATATCAAGGAGATCCTGATCGTCGACTCCGCCGCCGCTGCTGTGGGCGGTTTCATGGGCGTCTCCTCCATCACCACCTTCGTCGAGTCCACCTCTGGCGCTGCCGACGGTGGCCGCACGGGCCTCACCTCCGTCACCACCGGCGTGTTGTTCATTCTCGCCGCGTTCTTCTCCCCCATCGTCACCATCGTTTCCAGCGCCGCCACCTGCGGTGCTCTGGTCTACGTCGGCTACCTCATGATGAGCGAGGCCTCCGAGATCGACTGGTCCGACGTGTCGCAGGGTTTCCCGGCGTTCATGATTGTCGCCGGCGTGCCCTTCACCTACTCCATCTCTGCCGGCATTGGCCTGGGCTTTATCGCCTACGTGATCGTCGCGCTCTTTAAGGGCGAGGCCTCCAAGATCAAGCCGCTCATGTGGATCGCAGCCCTCGCCTTCCTCGTCTACTTCTTTGTAGCGTAGCGGCAAAGCTGCCAAAGCAGAACACCAAAGCGCGGAGTCGCATCGAGCGGCTCCGCGCTTTTCTTTTAAAGCCAGGCAACGCACGGACGCGCGATGTATTGCTTCCCGAGTTTTGGACATTTTGCCCTCAAAACGGCACTACCGCCGGCTACATCCTGCAGATATGCTGGGCGTAATCGCATAGGCCCTATGAGGATGGGAGTAACCATGGCCGCCTTGTTCACGACCCCCAAACGCAATGACACTACCGCCGGAACCCATGTTGCCGAACCCGACGTTCGCCGTCGCATAGGACTCGCGCACGGCAGCTGGCGCCGCGTGACGCGCCGCATCGTCTGCGGCCTGGCCTGCGCGCTCACGGTGAGCTCGCTGCTCATGCCGAGCGTCTCGCTCGCAGCGGAATGGGTCAAGGTCGGCGGCAACAAGTACAACACCGCGGCGAGCGACGAGGCCGGTACCTGGTCGTGGGACGGCGCCGACGACTTGAAGCTCAACAACTATAACGGCGGCGAGATCCAGGCCGCAGGCAAGCTCAACGTGAATTACTCGGGAACCAACATCGTCACTGCCGAATGGATCGAAAGCATCAACGTTTCTCATGGCACTAACGAGAATGCCGAGCTCAATATCCAAGGCGACGAGGGCGGCACGCTCAGCGTGACATCTACTGAGGACGCTATCCTCACCACGGGTAATATCAACATCGACGGAGCCGGATCCGTCAACGCCACGAGCACTGGGTTTGATGCCATCAATGCCGGAGGTGATCTCGCTATCAAAGGTTCGGGCAACGTCAACGCCACGGGTGCATCGGATGGCATCAGGGCAAACGGCAATATCACGATTGACGACAGCGGAGCCGTCACCGCCAGGGCTACCAAGGACAAGGGTATTGGAGCCGACAAGAACCTCACCATCAAGGGTGGCGGGACGGTCGAGGCAAGCTCAGCCGATGGTGAGGCCCTTTGGAGCGGCGGCAATATCAACATCTCGGACGGCAGCCAGGTCAAGGCAAGCTCCGAGAAAGACGCTGCCGTCGAGGCCAAGGGCAGCCTCGCAGCCACAAACGCCTCCCTCAACGTAAACGGTGTTGAATATGGCGTCTATGCCCACAAGGGCATCACCCTCGATCATGCAAACGTGACGGTCCGTGCAAGTAAAGGCAGATACGGTGGCGCCAACGCCCTCTTCACCTACCAGGACGACATCGTCGTCAAGAACGGCTCCACCGTGGACGCGTTTGCGGAAGGCGAGGTTTCGGCTGCATTCTCCACCAGAAACGATCGACCCAACGAGAAGGGCGGCCACATCTACATCAGCGACTCCGTTGTCAAGGCCATAGCCCGCTATGTCGAGAACGGCGACGGCCCCATCCCCTACAGCGAAAACCAAGATGGCGAGACGAGGCGCGAACCCCAAGGCGAGAACATCGGCATCATCGCCCAGACCAGCGAGGGCGTCACACCCGCAGCCATTTCGATCATCCGCAGCAAGGTAACGGCCGAAGGAGATACAGCGGCAATCTTTGCCCGTGCCATGAGCGCTGACGGCAAGACAATCGGCACCATCAAGATTGAGAACGCCGCCATCCAGACGCCCGAAGGCGGCAAGGTCATTGACTATCGCAAGCTCCGTGACGGCATCTACGAGGCAGGCCAAGCCATCGGCACGGGCGACGCCACGGTCGACTCCCTCTATATCAAAGCAGTCGCCAAAAGTACGACCATCGCACCTCCCGAGGTAGCCAAGCCGGAAGACCCCAAGCCCGACGAGACCAAGCCCGCAGAAAGCAAGCCCGCGGAGTCCAAGCAGAACCCCAAGCCTGAGGGCTCAAAGCCGACCAAGGCCGTTGCGGCTTCAACCACGAAAGCCAAGACTACCGGCGTGCTCGCGGCAACCGGCGACACCTCGGATGCGGCCATCGTGGCAACCGTCCTTGCGGGAACAGCCGCTATCGCCGCAGGCACCATGGCGAGCCGTAAGCGTTCTTAGACGCCTCTGCGCACATGGCAGCTCCCGCGAAGGCCCCGAGCCCGAGCACCGTTTAACAACGCCACCGCCGAGCTCCCCTCCGGCGGTGGCGTTTTCCATATGCGTCCGCAGGGGATGCACGAGATTGTCTTTGGTCTAGCCCAACCGGCATACGCTGGCGTGCGACAATTGGGGCTGCCGATATCACAACACTGAGAGAAGCCCGTCATGGAAGCGCATCAAAAGCAGATAACCGTTTATTCGAATCATACGGAAAGCGCGCCTGTCATCTACCTTCCTGTGGTCGTGGGCGACGGCAGCGAGGTTTATAAGTGTTGCCGAGAGCTCGATTGTCCGCCATTCACCCTCGTCGCCATTGGCGGGCTCGATTGGAATCGCGAGCTGAGCCCCTGGGCATGCGACGGGACCGTACGCGATGCCGAGCCTTTCGGCGGCCAAGCTGCCGGTTTTCTTGATGAGTTGCTGAACCGGATAATCCCAAAGCTCGAATTATCGCTCCCACAGCCACCTGTTTGGCGTGGCATTGCCGGTTATTCGCTGGCGGGTCTCTTTTCGCTTTGGGCCCTCTGGCAAACCGATGCCTTTGACCGCGCCGCAAGCGCATCGGGATCCCTGTGGTTTCCTGGCTTTATCGACTATGCTCACGAGCACGCGATGGCAGTTACGCCCGACGCCGTCTACCTGTCACTCGGCAAAAAGGAAACCAAGACGCCCAACCGCATGATGCGACACGTACTCGAAGACACGCGTGCCATGGAAAAGCTGCTTGGCGACCGAGGCATCCCCACGACCTTCGAGCTCAACCCCGGCAATCACTTTGCCCAAACCGACTTGCGCATGGCCCGCGGCATCCACTGGATACTGACGCATTAAAAATGGTGCCCACGCGCATACACGCATGGGCACCATATCTTGTTTTAGCTGAACGCAGCTGCTACTCAGCAGCCTCCTCAAGCTCGGAGACATCAAACTCAAAGTCGTTACCCGGCAGGATGGCGTTGAGCACAATGCCCACCAGCGAACCCACGGCAAGACCAGAAAGCGAAATCGTCACGCCGCCCAGTTCCAACACGATGGCGCCGGCGGTGCTGTACGCGATGCCGAGCGAAAGCACGAGCACCAGCGCGGCCACCAGCACGTTGCGGTTGTTCTGGAAATCGACCTGGTTTTCGATGAGGTTGCGGACGCCCACAGCGCTGATCATGCCGTAGAGCACGAGCGACACGCCGCCGATAACGCATGCCGGCATGGCGGCGATGACCGCGGCGAACTTGGGGCAGAACGAAAGCACGATGGCGCAGCACGCGGCAATGCGAATCACGCGCGGGTCGAACACGCGCGTCAGGGCGAGCACGCCGGTGTTCTCGCCATAGGTGGTGTTGGCCGGAGCGCCAAAGAGCGAAGCCAGGATCGTGGCAAGGCCGTCGCCAAGCAGCGTGCGATGCAGACCGGGATCGGCGATGTAGTTACGCTCGCAAGTGGAGCCGATAGCCGAGATATCACCGATATGCTCGATCATGGTCGCGAAGGCCAGCGGCATGATGGTAATGATGGCCGTCGTGGCAAGGCCGCTATCGAACTGCGGGCCAAAGAGCGCAAACACGGTGTTGTCCCACACGATGGGCAAGCCAACCCAGGGAGCGGCAGCGACGCCCGAGAAGTCGACCTCGCCCAGCGCAGTCGCAACGGCATAGCTCACCGCAACGCCCAGCAGGATTGGCACGATCTTGACCATGCCGCGGCCCCAAATGTTGCAGATGATGATCACAGCCACGGCAATAACAGCCACAAGCCAGTTGGTCTGGCAGTTAGCAATAGCGGAGCTCGCCAGGATCAGACCGATCGAAATGACGATGGGGCCAGTCACCACCGGCGGGAAGAAGCGCATAACGCGCTTGGCGCCAAACGCGCGGAACAGGGCCGCCAGCACCGGATAGAGCAGACCGGCACAAGCTACGCCCAGACAGGCGTAGGGCAAAAGCTCGGTCTCGCCGTTGGGCGCGATTGCGGCATAACCGGCAATAAAGGCAAACGATGAGCCCAAAAATGCCGGCACCTTACCGCGCGACAGGAAGTGGAACAGCAGCGTGCCCAAGCCGGCAAACAAAAGCGTTGCCGATACCGAGAGGCCGGTGAGCACGGGCACCAACACGGTGGCGCCAAACATGGCAAACAGGTGCTGTAGGCCGAGCAGGAACATGCGCGGGCGGCCGAGCGACGATGCGTCGTAGATGGCATCGCTGACGGCGGGCGTCGAGGACTGGGACATGGATGTCCTTTCGAATGGAAGGGCGATCAGGCATATCGGATAACCTGCCCGAACGATACGATCCGAACCATTGTACGCGATACACTATGCCTCGCACGCGCCGCCACCTGCAAACACTAGCGCTATTTCCAAACGCGCTCGGCAATGCGCTTGACCAGCGCGATCTTTGCCCATTGCTCATCCTCGGTCAGCTTGTTGCCAATCTCGCAGCTGGCAAAGCCGCACTGAGGCGACAGATACAGGTTCTCGAGCGGCACGTACTTTGCGGCTTCACGGATGCGCTCGACGATAACATCCTCGTTCTCGAGCTCTGCCGCCTTGGTGGTTACCAAGCCCAGCACGACCTTCTTGCCGGGGGCAACGTACTTCAGCGGCTCAAAACCGCCGGCGCGCGGCGTATCGAACTCCAGGTAAAATGCGTCGACATCCTCGTTTGCGAACAGGTACGGCGCGATGGGGTCATAGCCGCCCTCGAAGGCATAGGTGGAGTGGTAGTTGCCGCGGCACACATGCGTGTTGATGACCAGATCGTCGGGCTTGTCCGCGATGGCGGCATTGTTGAGCGCCACGCCCAGCTCACTCACCTTTTGCAGATCAACCGGGCTCATGCCGGTCTTGGACACAAAGTCGGTATCGCAATAGATGCCCCAGGTGCAGTCATCAAACTGGATGTTGCGGCAGCCTGCAGCGTACAGGTCGGCGATCACCGTACGATAAGCGGCTGCAATGGCATCGGCGAGCTCTTCGTCGGTCTTGTAGACGGCGCGCAGGCTCTCCTGCTGGCCGTCGCAGCGGTCGAGCGTGACTTCGGAGAACGTCTGGATCGGCGCCGGAATGGTTTGCCGCGCGACCTGGCCCTCTCCCTCGAGCGCCTTGACAAATTTAAAGTGCTCGACGAACGGATGGTTCTCGCCGCTAATGGGGCCGGTTACCACGGCGGTATCGGCCGTGGTCTCCTCGTCGTGGAACATATATCCCGTACGCGAGGTGCGACGCTCGACGCCGTTCAGCCCCCACATAAAATCGAGGTGCCAGTAGCTGCGGCGAAACTCGCCATCGGTGATGACCTGCAGGCCGGCGGACTTTTGCTTGTCCACCAGGTCGCGAATGGCCTCATCCTCGACGGCCTTAAGGCCGGCGGCGTCGAGTGTGCCCGCAGCATAGGCGACACGGGCGTCCTTTACGGCCTGTGGACGAAGAAAGCTGCCGACGATATCGGCGCGAAACGGCGCGTTCAGCGTGGTTAAAGCACTCATAGATATCTCCCTTTGCATTGGTTGCTTTACTGGGACAGAGTATGAGCGCTCATATGGCCATCGCAAAATATACGTTTATAACAGTTTGATATAGATGCTTCCTATATCAGTTTGGACTGCCATAAAGAGATTTGACCCGTGCAGAATGCAGCAGTCTATATGTGCTGGCGAATCGCGTCGATATAGGCCTGCCCGTAGCGCGTAAGTGTCGTGTTCTTGCGCGTGATGATGCCGATCTCCATGTACTCGTCTACATCAAGCGGAATCGAGATGATACCCGGCCCGTTGAGCTCGTGACTGATCACGCCTGAGCATACCGTGTAGCCGTTGAGGCCCATGGCCAGGTTGAACAACGTCGCACGGTCGCGCACGCGGATGTTCTTGCGGCGCTCAAACGTCGAGGTCAGTTCCTCGGAATAGTAAAACGAGTTGTAGCTGCCCTGCTCATAGGACAAAAATGGGTAGTCCTCGAGGTCTTCGAGCGTCACGCTGGAGCGGCCCGCCAGCGGATGGTCGGCGCATACAAAGACATGCGGCGTGGCGCAGAAGAGCCCTTCGAACACGAGCTCGTTGGCCGCCAGCATGCGCTCGATAACCTCGCGATTGTGCTCGGACAGGTACAGGATGCCGAGTTCGCTTTTCATATGCGCGACGTCCTCGATAATCTCGTGGGTCTGCTCCTCGCGCAGGGTAAAGTCGTAGCGCGCAGCATCGAACTCACGGATCACGTCGACAAACGCGTTAACGGCAAAGGAATAATGCTGACAGCTCACACTAAAATGCGGCACCTGCTCGGATGCGCCCTTGTACTTGCCCTCGAGCAGGTCGGCCTGGTCGAGCACCTGGCGCGCGTAGCCCAAGAAGGTCTCGCCCTCCTCGGACACAATGACGCCTTTGTTGGTACGCTCAAAGATATGCACACCCATCTCGTTTTCGAGATCGCGAATCGATGCGGTAATCGAAGGCTGCGACACAAAGAGCCGGCGCGAGGCCTCGGTGATGCTGCCGCATTCGGCAACTTTGACGACGTACCTGAGCTGCTGAAGCTTCATAGCTTTCTCCCTAGACGTTCGTGACGTCGAAACCCATCGCATCCATCTGACGCATAAACGGCGGCATCTCCCCCGTCGCGGCGCAGGCGGCAATCTGATGCAGAGCCCCGGCAACCGCATCGTCTGCCGCAGCGCCGATATGCCAGCGCGCGGCAGCCGTGACGGCCTCGTTGGCATTGGCGACTGCAACGGAGTTGGGAACGGCATCGATCATGGGCAGATCGTTATCGGAATCGCCAAATACGGCCACTTCATCGGGCGTCAGGCCCAAAGCGCGCGCCAGCTCCAGCGCAGCGCAGCCCTTGTCCCAACCAGCCGGAAGGATGTCAAACAGGCGCACTCGGTTGTTGGGAAACACAAGCGAGAGCTCCGGCACCTCGACGGCAATGCGCTCGCGCAGCTCAGCGAGCTCTTCGCGCGAGCGGGCGCTCCAGATATTCGCCTTGTATACCGGGGCATCATCGACAACAGGACGGCACGGGGCCTCTTCGCCCTTGAGCCACGCGTTGCCGCCCGACTCCATGGCGCGGCGCACGCGCTCGGGATCGCTCGTCACGCAGTAGGCATCGTTATTCCAAAAGTCATCACCCAAGCGGTAGACCTTCAGATACGTATCATCGGTCTCTTGCTCCAAGTAGTCAGCCAAGCGCATAAGGGCGGCGTTGTCGGTCGCATGCGAGGCTACCGCCTCGCCGTCCACAAACATGACCTGGCCGTTACAGAACGCGCCAGTTGAAAAACACTCAGAACAATTTTTGAACATCCAGCCCATCGCGGACGGCTGACGACCCGAAACCGGACCAAAGTGCAGGCCCGCCGTCTGCATGGCATGAATGCCCTCGATGGCGTAGTCGCTGGCACCGTCATGTCCAGCCGGAATCAGCGTATCGTCCATATCGGTCAGCGCAAGTTTAATCATAAGGCCCCCATTCGTATCGGTCCTACCTATTGTAACGACCTGCCAAAATAAACCTGTCCCTTTTTGGCAGGTGCGCTAGTATAGGGAGCAACAGATTCGATGCGGGAGTGCCGGCGGTGCAGACCACAAGGCTGAGAGGGCATGGGGCCCAATCCTTTGAACCTGTCAGTTAATGCTGGCGTAGGGAGCATGCCGCCTTTACAGGGGCGCTGTCTATGCACAGCGCCCCTTTTCTATGCCAAGGAGGCATGTGCAGTGATTGATTCGGAACAGCTTAAGCAACATATGGTCAAGGCCGTGGAGGAGATTCGTGCCACCAATCCGATGGCAGGCTCCATCACCAACACGGTGACGATCGACTTTGTCGCCAACGCACAGCTCGCCGTGGGCGGATCGGCCGCCATGGTCTATCTGCCCGACGAGGGCGAAGCGCTCGTTGCCGGCGGCGGCGCCATCTATCTCAACATGGGCACGCTCTTCCCTATCTACGAGCAGACGATTCCCCGCGCGGCCAAGGCGGCACACGACGCCGGCAAGCCCTGGGTGCTCGATCCGGTGGGCCTGGGCATCGGTAGCCTGCGCACCCAGCTGGTAAACGAGCTCAAGCAGTACAAGCCCGCCATCGTGCGCGGCAACGCCTCCGAGATTATCGCGCTCGCCGGCCTGTGGGGTCTTGAGGGCGAGGCGGCCGATCTGAGCCGCGTGCGCGGTGTCGATACCACCGACACGGTCGACGCCGCCCGTGGTGCCGCCGTGGCGCTCGCCCGCTACACCGGCGGCGCCGTAGTGGTCTCGGGCGAAGTCGACCTGATTACCGACGGCACGACCGTAGCCAAGTCCCACGGCGGCAGCCCGCTCATGTCCAAGATCACCGGCTGCGGCTGCTCGCAGGGCGGCGTGCTGGCCGTGTACGCCTGCGCCGCCGACCCGTTTACGGCAGCCGTCTGCGGCACCGCGGTCTACAACGTTGCCGGCACCCGTGCCGCCGCTGTCGCCGATGCCCCGGCAAGCTTTAAGGTCGCCTTTATCGACGAGCTCTACCGCGCGACCGCCCAAGACATCGCCGATAACCGACTCGAGCTCGAGGAGGCATAAGCCATGTCCGAGCCCGCAACCAATGCCGGCATGAACACGCTCGTCGCCGTGGCTATCGCCCCATGCGGCACCGGCGACGAGCTATCCGCCGAGGTCGCCGAAGTCGTGCGCGTCATTCGCGAGAGCGGCCTTCCCAACCGCACCACCTCGATGTTCACCGAGATCGAGGGCGACTGGGACGAGGTCATGCAGGTCGTGCGCGACGCAACCTTTGTGTTGGCGAGCAAGGGCATCCGCACCGAAGTCGTGCTCAAAGCCGATATTCGACCCGGATTTACCGACACCATGACCGGCAAACTCGAGCGCATGGAAGCACAGATCAGGAAACAGGAGGAAGCACGATGAGCATCCGCGACAACCTTGATATCTCGGCCTATCTGGTACTCGGCCCCGAAAACACGCTGGGGCGTCCCGTGGGCGATGTGGTGGCCCAGGCGCTCGACGCAGGCTTTACCTGCATCCAGGTGCGCTCCAAGGTGGCAAGCGCCCGCGAGATCATCGCACTGACCGGAGACGCCGCGCAGGCAATCGCACAGGCCGGCAAGACCGGTCAGGTCGCCCTGCTGATCGACGACCGCCTGGACTGCGTACTCGCCGCGCGTGAGCAGGGCATTGCTGTCGACGGCGTGCACGTCGGCCAGAGCGATATTCCCGTCGAGGTCTGCCGCAAACTTTTGGGCCCCGATGCCATCGTGGGCCTTTCGGCCCGCTGCGAGGAGATGCTCGAGTACGTCAAGACCGCCGACATGAGCCTGGTCGACTACCTGGGCATCGGCCCGCTCCACGAGACCGAGACCAAGCGCGACTGCGGACGCGCAGCCGATGGCTCCATCATCACCAAAAGTTTTGAGGATCTGGCCGCACTCCACGCGGCAAGCCCCGTGCCCATCGTGGTGGGCGGCGGCGTCAAGACGGCCGACCTGCCACAGCTTAAGGCCACCGGCGTCGACGGCTTCTTTGTGGTGAGCGCCGTCTGCAGTGCCGACGACCCCTACGCCGCGGCCAGGGAGCTTGTCGACACCTGGCAGCAGGCATAGACATAAGCCGAGCAGCTGATCCGCAGCCTCATATCTTCAGCAATGGAAAGCGCATCCCAGTTTGGACCTCCATTCCGGGATGCGCTTTCCGCCGAGTCCACGGCAGTTTGCTCTACCCCGCCAGATACGCTTCCAACGCCGGCAAAGTCGCCTCCGCATCGTGGCGGCCGACCTGGTAGATGCGCTCGAGCTCATCCGGCTCGCGGCACAGCGACGGCACCTTCACCGATTCGCTCGGCCGCACCACAAAGACCTCGCCGGCGGCCTCGCGACGCGCCAGGTCATCGAGCGTGGCATTGTAGACCTCATGCCGATGCTCAAGCGCCGCGACAAACTCCGGGTAGTGACGGAACACACGCCGCAGCATGGGCATCACGCTGTTGGGCTGCTTCACAAAGCCCGCCGGCTGCGTCAGCACCACCACGTTGCGGTCATACCCCTGCGCAAACAGCCATGCGCTGGGGATTGAATCAGCCACGCCACCATCCAGATACTTATGCCCGTCAATAACAACGGGACGCGTCGCCACGGGAATAGCCGACGACGCCCGGATCCACTCGATATCGCGCTCGTCGCCATACGGCAGATCGTGATAGACGGCCTTGCCCGTCTCGATATCGGTACACACGCACGTAAACCGCATGGGGCAGGCGCGATACGCCTTCAAGTCGATGGGATCGCGCTCGATGGGCACCTCGTGATAGGCAAAATCGGCATTAAACATATCACCGGTTCGCAGCCAGCTGGCCACACCCGCATAGCGCTTATCGGCGCAATAGGTCTTGTTGTAGCGAATGGCACGGCCGATCTGGCGCGATTTAAAGTTGTAGCCAAACGCCGCGCCCGCCGAGACACCCACCATATGGTCGCAGGTCAAACCGTGCTCCATCCAAACATCGAGCACGCCCGCCGTATACATACCGCGGTAGCCGCCTCCCTCGAGCGCGAGCCCCACCGTGCGCGTCGTATCCGGCTGTGCCATGCGACCATCTCCGTTCCTGCGTTTTAAAACGGGACAAGTATACCCGTCAACAAATATCGTCTCAGTCGCATTTTCATCGAACATCGCATCGTCGCGCTACCGCCTGTCGAATAATAGCCGTCCACAGCATGTGCACCCATATCCCCGCACTCGAGGAAAGCGGCTTTATGGTGACGCTCGACAAGCACATTTGGCAGATTGCGCCCGTCGACGGCGATCATGGCCGCAGCACGCAAATCATTTCATCAATGCTCGAGATGGCGCAGTCGCTCCATCTGCCCGTTGTGGTCGAAGGCGTCGAAACAAATGAGCAGGCGAACATGCTACGCCACATGGGCGCCCGCTACGCTCAGGGCTTCCTCTACTACCGTCCCATGCCGACGAAGGATTTTGAGGTATTGCTCGATGGTGGCAATAACAACTGATACGCTCGCGCGCAAAACGCCACCGTCGAAGGAAGCATTTGTCCCCATTGGCTAACTTATATCCCCAATCCAAGCCGAATTGGGGATATGATACAACCCGTTGTTCCGCCCAAGGAGGTTATCCATCATGAACGAGTCGTACCACATGGGCGAGCAATCGATTATTGCCTATCTTCAGCGACTTGCGAATGGCATCTCGACCGCCAAACTCGATGTTGCCGCGCTGCCTGCCGAACTACGCGCCGTTGGTGAGCAACTGCAAAAGACGCATGCCATCCTGCAACAAGAGCGCCAGCTGCTTGAGCGCAACGCCTATATCGACCCGCTCACCAACTTGGGCAACCGCAGCGGACTCGACCGTCACGTCGAGCAGCTCTGGCGCAAAGGCGACCCCTTCACCTGCGCCTATATTGACATCGACCATCTCAAGCATTGCAATGATAGGTTTGGCCACGCCGAAGGCAATCGCTATATTCTGAGCATCTGCCGCACGCTCTCCGAAACCATGGAGCACGATGAGATGCTGTTCCGTATCGGTGGAGACGAGTTTGTGCTCATCTCGCTCTCCGCAAACGAGACTGAACTCGAGCAGCGCTTGGAGCAGGTACGTACCGGGCTGATCGAGGCGAGCTCAGGCGGCAAGGCGCCCATGATCGGCAGCTTTAGCTTTGGCTGCTCGCGCGTCGACCCGCTTGCCGGCGACACGCATCGCCAGATGACGATGGATGCCGATCGCAAGATGTATCGCTATAAGCTCATGCATCGTGTGCAGCAACCGAAAGGCGATGACGCGCCGCAACGCCCGATCGTCGATCAGCTTCCCTGCAACGACCGGGTGTTCCAGGCGATCTCCATGAGCTCCGAGACGCGCTATCCGTTTATCCTCAATCTCGATACGGGCGAATCGCAATGGTCGGTCAACGCTGTGCGCGATTTTGACCTGCCTTCTCAGCACCCTTTTAACTCGGTCGATATGTGGCTTGCCCGCGTTCATCCCGAGGACCGCGACAACGTACGCGCCGAGCTCGATATGGTGATAAACGGCACGTGGCACTTCCACTACATGCAGTATCGCGTAATGGATGCCACCGGAAAATACGTGCTTTGCGACTGCACGGGCTACCGCTTGGACGGCACTGATACCGAGCCTAACATGTACGTGGGCATTATCATCAACCGAAGCTTGGCAGATACGACTGATTCCGTGACCGGCCTGGGCGATATCCACGCCCTGGTCAATGCCATTGGCGAAATGCGTCGCGTGGCGCGCAAGGCTGGTTTGATCGCCATTAAAATCGACGATATCGCTCAGGTCAATGCCCGCTTTGGCTTTGATGCGGGCGACCGCGTTTTGGCAGAAAGCGCCGCCTGCCTCATGGAATGCTCGCGCGGCAAGGGTCGCCTGTTCCGCTCGACGGGGCCGACGTTCGCGGCGCTTTTCGACGACTTTGATCCCGAAGAGACCGACGCGATCGCAGAAGAAATCGAGCGGTTCCTGGGCTCTCCCGTGCTCATCGGCTCGCTTGAATATCAGCCACCCATTCGTGTGGCGACGCTCCATCTGGACAGCATTGACCGACAGCCCGTTTCCATTTTGAACGAGCTCAAAGCGTTGCTTGGGAAAGCCGTGCAGGTGCCAGGTACCAAACTGGATTAGCGCCGCGCCCGCGCCGCCCCC
>CAJMRN010000028.1 GCA_905215815.1 uncultured bacterium
CCGCGGCGCCGCCTGCCGTCTGATCAAGCGCTGCAACGACTTTGGCGCAGGCGGCGTCTCGGTCGCCGTAGGCGAGCTTGCCGACGGCCTGTATGTCGACCTTGATACCGTGACCAAGAAGTACGACGGTCTTGACGGCACCGAGCTCGCCATCTCTGAATCCCAGGAGCGCATGGCCTGCGCCGTCGCCGACGGTGACGTCGAGGAGTTCATGGGCTACGCCGCCGAGGAGAACCTGGAGGCGACCGTTATCGCCGAGGTTACCGCCGAGCCGCGCATGCGCATGGCCTGGAACGGCGTCGCCATCGTCGATCTGTCCCGCGAGTTCCTCAACTCCAACGGTGCGCCCAAGCACCAGGTCGCCCACGTCTGCGCCCGCAGTGTGTGGCAGCCCAGCTGGGCCGGTGCCACGCTCGCCGAGCGCATGACCTCGCTCGTCACCGACCTCAACGTCGCTTCCAACAAGGGCCTTTCCGAGCGCTTCGACTCCACCATCGGCGCCGCGACCGTGCTCATGCCCTTTGGCGGCAAGACGCAGCTCACCCCAAGCTCGGCCATGGTCGCCAAGTTCCCCGTAGACGGCGAGACCACCACGGCGAGTGCCATGGCATGGGGCTTCAACCCCTATCTGATGGAGGCCGACCAGTTTGCGGGCGCTTACCTGTCCGTGGTCGAGTCCATCGCCAAGCTCGTTGCCGCCGGCTTTGAGCACAAGCGCGCCTACCTCTCCTTCCAGGAGTACTTCGAGCGCCTGCGCACCGAGGCCGAGCGCTGGGGCAAGCCCATGGCTGCCGTCCTGGGTGCCCTTATGGCCCAGGTCGACCTGGGTGCCGGCGCCATCGGCGGCAAGGACTCCATGAGCGGCTCGTTTGAGGACGAGGCCGGCGAGCTCAACGTTCCGCCGACTCTGATCAGCTTCGCCGTCGCCGTGGGCAAGGCCGCCCGCGCCGTCTCGCCCGAGTTCAAGGGCCTCACGCACCGCGTCGTCCGCATCGCCCCCGCTACCTATGGCGAGGACTACCGTCCCGACGCCCAGCAGCTGCTCGCCGCGTTTGACGCCGTCGAGGCGCTCACCGCCAACGGCAACGCCCTGGCCATCTCCACGCCCGGCTACGGCTGCGGCGCCGAGAGCCTCTTTAAGATGTGCGTCGGTAACCAGATCGGTATCGAGCTTGCCGAGGATGTAGACGTGGAGAGCCTCTTCACCCCGCTCTACGGCAGCTTTATCGTCGAGCTCGCCGAGGATGCCGAGCTGCCCGAGGTCGCCGACGGCGTTGTCGTCGAGCCCCTGGGCACCACCGTCGAGGGCTATGTCATCGACACCGGCTCCGAAGTCATCGAGCTCTCCGAGCTTCAGGAGGCCTGGGAGAGCGGCATCGAGGGCGTCTTTGCCTACCGCAGCGCCGACGAGACCCCCGAGGTCGAGACCATCGACTTCCGCGCCAAGGACATCCACGTGTACGGCGGCGCCAAGATCGCCCGCCCGCGCGTGGTTATCCCCGTGTTCCCCGGCAACAACTGCGAGTACGATAGCGCCCGTGCCTTCCGCGCCGCCGGCGCCGAGGCCGACACCTTCGTGATCAACAACCTCACGCCCGAGGCCGTCGCCGAGAGCACCCACGAGCTTGCCCGCCGCATCCGTGCAAGCCAGATTGTCATGATCCCCGGCGGCTTCTCGGGCGGCGACGAGCCCGACGGCTCCGCCAAGTTCATCACGGCGTTCTTCCGCGCTCCCGAAGTCACCGAGGCAGTCCGCGACCTGCTCAAGGCCCGCGATGGCCTGATGCTGGGCATCTGCAACGGCTTCCAGGCCCTGATCAAGCTCGGCCTGGTGCCCTACGGTGACATCGTCGACGCCACGCCCGATGCGCCCACGCTGACGTTCAACACTATCGGTCGCCATCAGAGCCGTCTGGTTCGCACCCGCATCTCGTCCAACCTGTCCCCGTGGCTGTCGCAGTGTAGCCTGGACGACCCCTACACCGTCGCCATCAGCCACGGCGAGGGCCGCTTTGTCGCCAACGACGAGGTACTCGCCCAGCTTATCGCCAACGGCCAGGTCGCCACGCAGTACGTGGGCGAGGACGGCAAGCCCAGCATGGATCTTTCCGTCAACCCCAACGGCTCCGCACTCGCCATCGAGGGTATCACGAGCCCCGACGGCCGTGTCCTGGGCAAGATGGGCCATGCCGAGCGTCGCGGCGACAACCTGTACCGCAACGTGCCCGAGCATGTCCCCGGCGATAAGTTCATGCCGATCTTCGAGAGCGGCGTAGCCTACTTCGCCTAAACCTTTCCCATCGGGTACAATCCCCTCGGGTAACAACACCCGCCACCGGCACACCCGGTGGCGGGTTCTTTTTTGCTTCGCGCATACAGGAAGGACATCATGGAAAGCCGCAAGCCGTATCTCGCCACCCTGCCCGGACTTATCCCGGGCTGTCTTGTTTGCTGTGCGCTCTGGGGGTCGGCTTTCCCCTGCATCAAGATCGGCTACGCACTCTTTGGTATCCCAGCGCACGATAGCGCTTCGCAGCTGCTCTTTGCAGGTCTACGCTTTACGCTTGCCGGCGCCCTGGTTATCGTTGGGATGAGCGCGGCCCAACGCCGCCCCCTCATACCGCAAGCGCGCGACATCAAACCCATCTTTATCTTGTCGCTCTTTCAGACCATCGGTCAGTACTTCTTTTTCTATCTGGGCCTCTCGCGCGCCAGCGCCATGTCGAGCTCCATCATCGAGGCCAGCGCCAACTTCCTAGCCATCCTCTTTGCCGCCCTGGCGTTTCGCACCGAGAAGCTCAATACGGCCAAGGTGCTTGGCTGTGCACTGGGCTTTGCCGGCGTCGCGCTCGTCAACCTTTCGGGCGCGGATGGCACCTTTGGCTTCAGGCTCGATGGCGAGGGCTTTATCCTAGCCTCCACCGTCGCGGGTGCCCTTTCGACCTGCCTAATTGGCATCTTCTCGCGCGAGCACGACGGCGTCTTGCTTGCCGGGTGGCAGTTCTTGGTCGGCGGCCTTGTCCTCACCGCCATCGGCTTTTTGATGGGTGGCGCGCTCTCCCCCACGGCGATTGCCCCCGCCATCGCGCTCATCATCTACATGGCGCTTATCTCCGCGGTCGCCTACTCGCTGTGGTCGCGCCTGCTTGCCGTCAACCCCGTCAGCCGCGTCTCGGTCTTTGGGTTTATGAACCCCGTCTTTGGTGTGCTGCTGAGCGCGCTGCTGCTCGGCGAAGGCGCGGGCACGAGCCCCGTTACCGTCATCGTTGCCCTGTTGTTGGTCTGCGGCGGCATCATCATCGTCAACAAACCCAAAAAAGCCTAGCGAACTGCCTCGTTCCAAGAAAAAACCGAGGCGTATCTTCGACAGCCGCTACTAATCCCGCCAACGCAATAGGGGCGCACGACCATCCATGCGGTCGTGTGCCCCTTTTCCTAGCGTATCTGAACGCCGGCTTTCTTTTTCTCGGCCTTGACGCGGTAGAGCTCCGCATCGGCAGCGCGAAGTAAGTCTTGCCAGGTATCAACACTATCGCCGACCCGCGCGTAACCGATGGACATCCGCAATGCATACGGCACCTCGGCATGCGCGAGCTCGTCGTTGATTGTCGCGCACAGATGCATGATATCCTGTTCCGCCACTGCCTTTTGGAGCACCACGAACTCATCGCCACCGTAGCGTGCGATAAAGCCACCAGACGCCGAGCAGACCTCTTTGAGCGCAGCGGATATAACCTGAAGAGCATGGTCGCCCTCCACATGTCCATAGCGATCGTTAATCTGCTTAAAGCCGTCGGCGTCCATCATGAGCAGATACACATCTTCGGCCTGATCCACATTTGAAAAGAGCGACAGCATATAGGTCTCAAAACGGTTGCGGTTGTTGAGTCCAGTCAACGGGTCGGTCGAGATGAGCTGCTCCTGGCAGATGATATAGAGCAGCAACATGCTAATCATTATGCCGACACAAAGGCCGGGCACCGAGCATACGACCTGAAAAGTACCGCCCACCAGGGCCGGAATGGCGAAAAATGCCAAGGTTCGATAGATAGCCTTCGTCTGTAGGCTCTCGACCCTGCGAGATTGCACAAACGCATGCAGGGACGCATGTATAACGTAACAGTAGCTGACAATGGGCTGGATCATATAAGCAAAGCCGCGACGATACACGCCCTGCGAATCGATATAGAACAGGGCGTGCGTCCAGTAACTGGTAAACGCCAGCACGACCACCAGAGCCGTAGGCAACGTTACAAGCACCACCCTATAGCGCGAGGTCACAAGGCGAGAGCCCTGCATCGTCTCGGAATAGATAAACCAAATGAGACACGCGATGGCAAAGAGCGAAAACGAAACCGCGTTGGAAATCCAGTTGGCAGCAATACCCAACGTGCCGTCCGCACCATCCGAAAGCGTCCAGATCATATCGAATAATATGTACGCGGCAGAGGTGTAGCCAAGCATGCTAAACAATAGTTGCAGGGTGCTCGAGAACAAGGAGCGACGACTTCGCGCGGCAAGCCCGATAAGAACAATCATGCATAGCAGGAATATCTCAATCTTGAGTGCCTTAACCACTAGACGCCATCCCTTCAATATCCGAATGGTCAGAATCGCCCAATTCGAATCAGGGCAATAAACACCCCTTTACTCCGCAGGGGTAAAGGGAATCATAGCAAAGCGCCCGAACATCACTGCAAAACAGTTTCTGTTCGGGCGCTCGGACGGCGCGAATTGCACGCCGGAATCAATTATCGGTAACGGCCGTTACTCGCCGTCGATGTCGGTCGCGACGGCCTCCTCGATGGCCTCGACACCGGCAGGCGACAGGTCCTCCTTGCCCTGGCAGAACTTCTTGTCGACCCAGCCGGTCAGAATCGGAGCCATGATTGCCGTGATGATAACGGCAGTGGCGATCTGGGCGTACGCGGTGGGCGCAAGCTCGGCGTAGCGCGGCGCGACCTCGGCGAGAGCAACCGGCGTGGTCATAGCCGTGCCGGCGATGGTGGAACAAGCCACGGCAGCCTTGCCGTTACCACCGCACAGGCGCTCGAACGCAAAGGTGATGGGACCGACGACAAACAGCGTGACAAGGCCCAGCAAGATGCCGGAAATACCACCGGTGATAAAGCTCGACAGGCTCATGGACGCGCCAAGCTGAAATCCGATGACGGCAATCGCAGGGTTGGCACCGGGAACTAGCAGGTTCTTGATAAACGGGAACAGGTTGCCCAGAACCATGCCGATAACGAGCGGCAAAATGGAGCCGATGATAGTACCGACAGGGATGTTGGCAAGGCCCGAAACACCAAGGATGATCATCGTGACGGCGGGGCCGGCCGTAAAGAACAGGATACCGACGGCGCCCTGCTCGGACTCATCGCCGAACTCGCCCATGATGCCCGTATAGAGCGCCATGTTGCAAAACGTAATGCCGCCGATGATAGACACGGAGCTCAGACCCAGGAAGTTATCGTTAAAGAAATATGCCACGCCCAGGCCGAGAGCCGCTGCGACGACCAGCTTGGGAATCAGCACGACGATGCCGGTCTTGATGGCGCCCGGCGTGGACTTGAAGCTGATGCCGGCGCCCACAAACAGCAGGATCGCGGCGACGAGGGTATTGGAGCCACCGCGGCAGGCAGCCGTAAAGAAGCCGCCGATCTCAAAAACCTGCGGGCAGAAGGTGTTGAGCAAAAGACCGACGATCATCGGATAGATCATGATGTCGCCCGGGATGCGCGGGACCTTGAATTTCTTTTGCTCGTTGGCGGTCGCTTCCTGTGCCATGAAACCCCCATTTCCGCTGACGGGGTACAAAAGCCCACGTCACGCTTTGCTACAGTAAAGTTTGACCATGGTACCAGAAGAAATAGACCAGCTCGGTGAAAAATTCGACAAGTTGGGATGGAACGAGATTCGGCGCCCGCGACGCCACCCCTATATAAGGCTCAAGACGATATAGAGTACGATGCCCGAGACGCAGCACCACAGCATCGATTTTGTCTTGACCGCCACGACCACGACGCCGGCGGCCGCAATCCAGGGGACCAAGGCAGGCCAGAGTCCCGCGTCGAACGCGCCGGGGCTCACCAAGTCGTTGGCGACCAGCGCGGCAAAGGCAGCGGGCGGGATATAGCCCAGGGCCTCGGTAATGCGGGGCGACAGGGTCCGCCCGCGCAAGGCGAACGCCGGCGCGATGCGAAAGAACGCGATAGCAGCCCACGACGACAGCCACAGAACCAAGAACTCGTTAACGGGCATCGCGGGCACCTCTTCCGTCAAATACAGCATCGCACGCCAGCGCAATGGCAATGCCGACCACGACGCTTGCCGGCACGGCAATATTCGTGAGGCCCAAGAACTTGCATACGGCGACGGACACCGCGCCCGAAACCGCCGCGACAACGTTGCCGCGTGACAGCCGCTGCGAAAAGAGCAGGCAGATAAAGAGTGAGGTGCAGACAAAGGCTGCAATGGCGGTGGGAACATCGACAACGGCGCCGACGATGGCGCCCGTCGTACACGAAACGCCCCATGTTGCGATAAGGATCACGTTGAGCACGAAGGACTCACGCGGGCCCCAATCCTCCCCTTCAACCAACTTGGCAAGCGAGATGCCGTATGCCTCCTCGGTAAGTGTCGCGGCAACAGCCAGCGTCTGACGCTTCGAGGCACCCCTCAGATGCGGTGCGATCGATGCCGAGTAAAGCGCAAAGCGCGAGGAGATTGCGGCGACGCTCGCGACGATCGATGCTGCAGGCACACCCGCCAGCCACAGGTTGCAGATCATAAACTGCCCGCTGCCCGTCACAAACGTGCTGCTCAGAGCAAAGACCATCCAGGGCTCCATTCCCGTCTGCCCCATGATCATTCCGCACGGCGCGCCTATTGCAACATAGGTAAGCATCACCGGCCAGACGGTTCTAACGATTTTGAGCACCATACGCTTCTCATCCTGACAAGGTCTCCGAGCCGCATGTAGCGATACGGCAGAATCATCATCCGACAGCAACCGAGTTCACCTACAATTGCCACCGGATCGAAAGACACAACTTTTTAGGAAGTCATTATGACAGCTATCGATCGAGACCGGGCGCGCGCGGCCTTCAAAAGCTACACCGATGCCTACGACGCCACCAACCCACGCATCGCGCTCAAAATCGAGCATACGCACCACGTGGCCGAGGCATGCGATGCCGTAGCGCGCGAGCAGGGCTGGTCGTCAGAAGATATTGACCTGGCATGGCTTTGCGGCCTGCTACACGATATGGGCCGCTTTGAGCAGCTGCGACGCTGGGACACCTTTAAGGACGCCGAGAGCATGAGCCATGCGGCGCTGGGCATCGAGGTCCTCTTTGGCGAGAATCCCGCCGATGCACCCGCCACGACAAACATCCGTGACTTTATCGAAACCGGTGCGCATGACGAGCTCATCCGAGCGAGCATCGCCTATCACAGCGACTTTCGCCTGCCGGGACAACTCGACGAGCGTACACGGTGCTTCTGCGATATCGTGCGCGATGGCGACAAGATCGACATTATGCGCACCATCGCCGACAGCACCGTCGATACCATCCTCAAGGCGGATGAGGACGCGTTTCTAGCCAGTCGCTTCTCGGTACCGACACTTGCCGCCTTTGACGAGCACCGCTGCGTCGCACGCGATGAACGCAACGAGCCCGCAGACTACCTGGTGGGACTCATCTGCTTTATGTTTGAGCTCGTCTATCCAGCAAGCCGCGCGCTGGCGCGCGAACAGGGCGATATCCACCGCCTGCTCGACGCGCCCTTTGGCATTACGCGGCCCTTTACCGACCCCGCCACGCAGGCGACTTGGAGCCGCCTTAAGGACGAGATGCGCGACTGGCTGGCGCGCGCCTAGCGCTCAAGCTGGGCCAGCAGTTCCTCGACGACCTCGACGGCATCGCCGACAACCTTGTACTGGGCAGCACCAAAGATGGGGGCATCCGGGTCCTCGTTGATGGCGATAATGCACTCTGCCCCACCGATGCCGGCAAGATGCTGGATGGCGCCCGAAACACCGATACTCACGAGAAGTTTGGGCGAAACCGATACGCCCGTCTGGCCAATCTGATGGCGATACTCCAACCAGCCGGCCTCCACGACAGGTCGCGTGCAGCCAAGCTCGGCTCCCAGAGCCTCGGCGAGCTTTCGCATCAGGGGCAGATTCTTCTTGGAACCAATGCCGCGACCCACCACGACCAGGCGCTCGGCATCGGCGATCGAAGCCTGCTGTCCCCACTCCTCGGCGGGAATCGAGATCTCGACACGAGCTTTGACGTCTTCTGAAAGCGTTACCTGGGTAATCGTTCCAGAACGGCTGTAGTCGAAGTCGGGCGCCTTAAAAATACCGAGGCGCACCGTGGCCATCTGGGGTCGGTGATTGGGGCAGATGATGGTGGCCATTAGGTTGCCGCCAAACGCCGGGCGCGTCTGCTGCAGCAGACCCGTCTCCGTATCCATCGAAAGCACGGTGCAATCGGCCGTAAGGCCCGTCTGCAAACGTACGGCGACACCAGGTGCCAGCTCGCGGCCAAAGGCGGTCGCGCCGTAGAAGATGGCCTCGGGCTTGCGCTCGGCCACCAAATCGCAAATCAGACGGGCATAGGTCTCTGCGTCGTTTTGACACAGACGCTCGTCGCGACAGACCACAACTTCATCCGCACCGGCACAGACCAGATGCTCCAGCTCCTCGAGCGAGCTCTCGGGGCTCATGCCGACCAATGCCACCAAACGGCAGCCGCGGGCATCGGCAAGCTCACGGCCCTTACCCATCAGCTCATAGGCAACAGGAGCCACTGTATCGTGCTCGTCGGTCTGCACGAATACCCAGATGTCTCGATATGTATCAAGGTCCGCCGCGCCGGCGGCCTCGTCACGCTCGATCGAGATAGCGTTGACGGGGCAGGCATCGACGCACCCGCCGCACAGAATGCAGCCGTCGGTTACGCGGGCACAGCGGTTGGGACGCCCACCCTCCACCACAATGCCGCCCGAGGCGCAGGCACGGACGCAGCGACCGCAACCGATGCAGGCTTCGCTATCGATATTCAATCCGCTCATCTATGCCATCCCCTCGATAATCTTGGCGAGCTTTTCCGCCTGCTCGGATGCCGTGCCCTCAACGGTCTCGCACGTTTGATCACGGTCGGGCACAAACGAGCGCACGACCTGTGTCGGCGACCCGGCAAGACCGCAACGCGCGGGGTCGGCGTTCACGTCGGCGGCACTGACCACGCGCACGTCCGCCTCCTCCGCCGCGCGAATACCGGCAATACTCGGCATACGCAACTGGCCAATCTCCTTGGCAGTCGTCATCGCGCACGGCATCTCAAGACACACCGTCTCCTCGCCGGCATCGCATCCGTGAACGAGCGCCAGCGAGCCACACGTCGTAAAGCCCGCGCTTTGCACGCAGCTCACGTCGGTCACGCAGGGAATCTCAAAGGCACCGGCAAGCTCGGGACCAATCTGGGCCGTATCGCCATCCACCGCCATCTTGCCGCAGATGAGCAGATCGAAGTCCTCGTCGAGCGCCTCGATGCCGCATTTGAGAGCATAGGTGGTCGCCAGGGTATCGGCACCTGCAAAGGCGCGATCGGTCAGCAGCAGCGCGTCGTCGGCACCTCGAGCGATGCAGTCGCGCAGCAGCAACTCAGTCGCGGGGATGCCCATCGACACCACCGTTACGCGCACGTCCATGCCAAAGCCGATAAAGTCGTCTTTCAGCGCCAGCGCGCATTCCAAAGCGCTCGCATCAAAGGGATTAATGACCGTCTGCTTGCCATCGCGCACGATGGTATTGGTCTTGGGGTCCATCTTGACCTCGGTGCTGCCCGGCACGGCCTTGACGCACACCACCATATGGAAATCGCTCATCTTCACGCACTCCCTTTCTGGACGAGCTCATCCAAGAGCTTCTCCGAAAACAGGTTGCCGCGACCCAGCTGCCCGTCGGGATCGAGCTGGAGCTTGAGCCGCGCCGACTCGACCATGGCCTCGTGACCGTACATCGTCTCTAAGAAGCCCGCCTTGATCTTGCCGACGCCGTGCTCGGCAGAAACGGCACCGCCCATAGCCGTTACCTCCGCAGCCCACTGGGCAAACAGCTCGCCACCGCGACGGTAGTCCTGCGCATCGCGCGGCAGGATGTTCACATGCAGATGGTTGTTACCGATGTGCCCCCAGGCAGCAGATTCAAGCCCGCTTTCGGCCAGTGTGCGGCGATAGAGGGCCACGACATCGGCAAGGCGTGCATTGGGCACCGACATGTCCGAACCCAGTTTGGTGATGGTGGGATCCGTGCGGCGACGCTCGTCGATAAGCATGTTGACGCTCTCGGGCACCGCGTGGCGGAAGAACCGCTGGCATTCGCGATCGACTTCGGTGCGCGCGACCCATGTCGCATCGTCGCTGCCGCCCGCAAGCTCTAGTACCCACCCCAAGTGATACAGCTCCTCAGTCGCCTGGGCTTCGTCGTCGCAGTCGAGCTCCACGTAAACACAGACCTTAGCGTCTTTGTCGAGCGCCGGCAGCGAGGCGAACGCGGTCGACTGCTCGCGCTGGCGACGTAGAATATCCAGGGCGCCAGCGTCGAAGTACTCGATGGCAGCCGCATGGGACAGGACGGGGCGCACGGAATCGGTAAAGGACACGGCCTTGTCTTCGCTATCGAAAAAGCAGCTCACACCCCAAACGACCGCAGGCGCCGCCTGCAGGGCAATCTCGAGCTCGGTGATAACGCCGAGCGTGCCGCAAGCACCGATAAAGAGGTCGATGGCGTCCATTTCGTCCGCAACGAAATAGCCTGAGGCATTTTTTGTCTTGGGCATGGTGTAGTCAGGAAGATCGAGCTCGAGTGCACGGCCCGCTGCCGTCACGAGCGACAGGCGGCGGCCCTGGGCAAAAGCCTCGCCGCGCTGAAGCTCAAGCAAATCGCCATCAGCCAGCGCGACGTGGAGTCCCGTGATATGCGGGCGCATGGGGCCGTAAGCGTAGCTGCGGGCGCCGGAGGCGTTGCATGCCGCCATGCCGCCCAGACAGGCAGATGCCTCAGTGGGATCGGTGGGAAAAAACTGCTCCGGGGCCTCTTGGAACTCCTCGTAGGCCTCAAGCGATGCCTGGTCCCAACCAGCGATCGGCAGCACCTTCTTGCTCAGCTGCTTGCGCAGCTCCGAGAGCACGACGCCCGGCTCCACACGCAGTAGAAAGCGGCCTTGTTCATCGCGGCGAAGGCCCAAGTAGCGATTCATACGGGAAGTATTGAGGATATGCCCGCCGTGGGGCACGGCACCGGCGGCAAGGCCGGTTCGGGCGCCCTGAACCGTTACCGGGACACGCTCGGCATGGAGCTTTTCCAAAATGGCACGGACCTCGTCTTCCGTTGTCGGAAACGAGATGCTCGAGGCCTCGCCCGATGCGCGAGACTCATCGCGACCATACTCTTCGAACTCGTCGGTGAAGGGTTTGATGGTTACAGACACGCGAACTCCCCTTTAGCTAACTACAGTGTTTGCAGGGAGATGTTACCGCATCGTTTCGTCGACGTGTTCGAGACCGTCTCCATAATTGGCGATTTTTACGTTCGTGCAATTCGGCGAGCGGCTTGATTTCCTCGGCAGACGATGCTTTTGACACATATGGCCCCGCCGTCGCCGACCGCGTGATTGTCGCTCGAAAAAAGTTGGAGTATTTTTTGCCGCCTTTTACCTGCGGAGACGCCAATCCGTCAAGCATTTGGTTAGAAATTGGTCAAGTAGCGGCTGATACGGTCGGCGTCGACAGCCAAAACCGATAGAAGTTTTGGCCCCAGAAGCAGGGAGGTTCCCATGGCATATTACTGGCCCCAGTACGGCATCGCCATCGAAGTCGACGACGATCCCCATCTCCTGCCTTTCGACGAAGAGGCATTCCCCGACACGGCGGTCTACCACGTCACAACCGATGTGATCTGCGACCCCGAGTCGTTCTCGGCGCTCGCCCACCACATCGCGCATATCCACGACATCGAGCTCCCTCCTGACTTCGACGAGCTTGTCTACTCGCGCCGCCTGATGCTTCGCATGCTCTTTGGAGCGGACCCGTCCACCTTTGCGCGCATCTATACCGCCAAGGATGCCGCATGAGCGCGAAAAAGCCACTCCACTTTGCAGGCCTGAGTCGTCGCAAGAAGCTCATCGTTGCCTGCTTGGCCATCGTCTGTGCCCTTGTCGCCGTAGGACTATACGCTTGGCAGTCGCAGCCCGTACCCGAGGCGGGCGCTTCGGTTACGACGGCCGAGGGCAAAACGCGTCAGGAAATCCAAGATGAGCTCGACGCCATCGTCCGCGACAACATGATGACGATTTCGGTCGCACCGGTCGCTCAGCTGCAGGAGGACGGCAAGCTGCGCGTCAACGTGCAAAACGTCCAAGACAACAAGTTTCCCCAGCGATTCCGCGTCATCCAAAACGACGAGACCATGTACGAATCCGGTGTGGTCAAGACCGGCAAGACAATCGAAACGTGCCCCGCCGGCGACATCAAAGAAGGCGAGGCGTACATCGAGATCCAGGCACTCGATGCCAAGACCCTCGACAGCCACGGCAATCCGACACGTGTCAAGGTACGGGTTGAGCAAGCCGAGAACTAGCTTTCCGGCCGACGCGGCGCCGCACGCAATTCACCAGCATTCGTCCAATCATCGCGGGGACGGCCCGCGGCGAATAGAAAGGAACGACCATGGACATCACCAGGAACATGAACGGAGCCAAAGCGCTCGTCGTGGGCGCAGGGCTCGCGCTCGCGCTCGCAATGGGCGCCGCCCCGACGCCAGCTATGGCAGCCGGGCGCGTTGGAACCACGAAAGTAATGGTCAGGACCGAGATCGACAACGTTGAGTTCAAAGTTCCGACGGTTATTCCCTTCGTCGCCAAGGCCGACGGCACGCTTCAGGGCCCCTCAGAAGACGCGACCACCATCGACAATCATTCGGCCTACGGCATCCATGTCACCAACATGAAGATCGACGCCATGAACACCTGGACCATTGCTGCCGACGCCAAAGCCGGAACCGCACAGAACTCCATCGACTTTAAGGTCGGCCCCGACGGGGAACTCCAGAACGCCAGCGCCGCAATGCAGGGGACGGGCCTCGATCTTTCCAAGAACGCAGCCTTCGACATGGGCTACCAGGGCATTGCCGGCGGCACGGACAAAATTAAGCTCAAGACAAGCGGAAACGTCGCCCGCGTCACGCGCGACATCTTCCGCGTAACCGGCGAAGGCGATCAGGTTGCAACGATCACCTGGACGGTCGAGCCCGGTGCGCACACGGCATAAGGCCGTCGCCCTGGCCGCCGCCGTCAGCATCCTAGCGTTTGGGCCAGCCATGGCCTTTGCCCAGCAAGAACAGGCGCAGGCCGCCACGCAAGTGACGGTCGACCTCTCGGAGCTCGACCGCGGCGACCGCGAGGAACCGTTGGCGCAGACAGGCGACAGACGATGGCTCTTGGCAGCAGGCGCCACAGCAGCAGGCGCGGGGACCGCCGGCCTCGGTCTGCACATCAAACGCAGCCAGAAACAAAACACGGACAGGCCGCACTAAATTAGCTAAGGAGACCCCATGGCATCGAAGAACCTTTTGCCCGTCGTCGCACTCTGCGGCGCGCTCGCAACCGGAACGCCTGTCGCCGCTTGGGCGACTCCCGTCATGGCAGACTCCTTACCAGCAGTCCTAAGTTCCGCACCAAATCCGTCGAGCGCCATTGCGTGCAAGCGTTTTTCGATCGCACAGGCCGCGATCTCAACCTCGGGATGCCTTCGTCGTAATACGGACGGCTCGATAGTCGTGGATATCAATCGTTCGAACAAGGCAAACGGCTCCCAGGCGGGGTGCGCCGTCTGCACGTGGCGCTCGGTTATGCTCGATGCAGATGGCGATCCATGCAATTTAGAGCTGCGCATCGACATCGCTTCGGTCGATGACTCGGCGAACGGAGCGAAGGTCGCCTTCGACGGTACGTTTTTTGAGAAAGGAGGCGGTATATGTCTGGGCTGCGCCGCCGCGAATGCAGACGAAACGCAGCCCACCCTCTCATTCACGGCATCGTTGCGGCTGACCAAAGCCGGCACCGATGCCATCGCGGCGGGAGAAGCGTCCCTGCTGTTCTACGCCGTCAGCGCCAAAGACACAGACGCTCATTTCGAGAAGCCAGCCGGATCGCTCAGCCTTACACGAGGGATAGAGACAGGCCCTATTGAAATCGATGCCCACGCGCAAAGCAGGCAACGCATTCTTGCCGACCCGGCGCTTCTCGAAATGGAGTGGAACGGATCCGGAGCCATCGGAATTCTTCCCTCCGCGCTTGACGCCAAGACGCTCCCCTCAAACGACGAACCCATCAACGCAACCATACAAGAAGAGAGCGCGGACAAAGAAGCAGGTACGGGCGACACGCCGTCGCCGACAAACAGCGTCCCAGCTTCTTTCGAAGCGCCGAATGAGCCCGCTGCCGATCCAAACGATCCCGAGCTCGCGGACAGTCTGGGGCTTGCTGATCCTCAAGAGATCGATGAAGGTAACTGCTGCGTGCTTGCCGCGCTCGACCACACAGAGGTCATCGACGCTGCGAACATCGAAGTTGCCGCCGCCAATCAGCCCGTCCGCAAGTCGGCTATCATCGCATTTCCCGAATCCATCGAAGTCGTCTTTTTGCCATCGGGCGAGGTCGTGGCCCCAACACTGCTTACCTTGTTGGGCGCCAAGAATACTCGAAACGAAATTAAAAAGGTCACGGTTGTCGACCCTGCAACCACCGCCAAGCTGCGTCTATACGCCGTTGCTCCAGATGGAGGCAAGACCTTGGAATTCGATGGCGACACACTCCTAGCCTGGCGACGTCTGGACATTATGCAAGACGTCTCGTATCAGATCGAACTCGAAGGGTTTGATCGTGCCCGCGATACCAATATCATCGCCGCGGCTATTGAATCCCCACAGCGGCTTATGACACTGCGCTTTGACTACTATCCCTATGTCCCGACAACCACCTGAGGCTTAAATGCTGCGCATCATTCCTAATACCACTTATATAACGTATTAGACGGGTCGCGATGTGCCTCGCATTTCGTTCTGCTACGATTGCCACGTTGGCATCAATACAGGAGGGCTCATGCCGGGCTTGGGAACAATCATCAACGTTGTGCTTTTAGTTGCGGGCGGTCTTTTGGGATTAGCGGGCGGCCGCTTCATTACACCGCGCATCCAAGACACGCTCATGAAAGCATCGGGGCTGTGCGTCCTGTTTATCGGCCTTGGCGGCACCATGCAAAAGATGCTCCTTATCGATGGAAAGGCGCTGGCGACCACTGGTACCACCATGCTCATTGTCTCGTTCGCCCTCGGCTCGCTCATCGGCGAGGCCGTCAACTTGGAAGCCGCCATCGAGAACCTTGGCGAATGGCTCAAGCGCAAGACTGGCAGTGAGGGCGATAACGAGTTCACCAACGCTTTTGTCTCGACTTCACTCACCGTGTGTATCGGCGCCATGGCAATTGTGGGATCGATCCAGGACGGCCTGCTCGGCGACTGGTCCACGCTCGCCCTCAAGGGAGCGCTGGACTGCATCATCGTCTGCACCATGACGGCGTCGCTCGGACGCGGCTGCATTTTCTCCGCCCTGCCCGTCGCCGTGTTCCAGGGGACGATCACGTTGTTTGCCGGCGCGCTCTCCCCCATCATGACCACAACAGCCCTCAACAGCCTTTCGCTCGTAGGCTCCATGCTCATCTTCTGCGTCGGCGTCAACCTCATCCGTCCTCAGACCTTCCGCACGGCCAATATGCTTCCCTCCGTCGTCATCGCCGTCATCTACGCCCTCCTGTTCTAAATCTATCTACGCAGCAGTATCTCGAACACTTGTTTGATGCTGTGCTATGATATGAGGTCACCGAAACTGCGTTAGGAGAGGAGAAGCGGTGGCCGACCAGGACATCAAGATGCTCATCGAGCGCATTATGGCCGAGGCCCGGACCCATCAGTCCGCCCGTTTCTCACATGAAGTCTACGCAGACGAGCCGATTCTCAAGACCGGCCGACAGATGCAGAACTTCCTTCCCGACCAGTACCGCAAGATGCGCGAGATATCGCGCTGGCAGGATGACCCCAAAGGCGGCGCAGGTCGCTGGCTTTCGGAAGCCGAGCTTTTCTACCGCCAGGGCCTGCTGATGGCCGACTTTGAAGACGACTGTCCCTACAACGGCACCTTTAAGTCGTACTTTCCCACCTACAATGCCATGAGCGACCGGCAGTTGCGCGGCTACTTTACCTGGCGTGCCCAAGTGCGCCGCGGAACCGTCGAGGAAACGTCTACGTCCTTTGCCTTTCTGTATCTCTATGAGCTGATTTGCGGCATTGGCGTAGATGACCCGCTCGATGGTTTTAACAAGATCAAGGCTTTTTGGGATGTCTATCGCGCCTTCGAGCCCGGCCTCGACCGATTTGCACGCGTGTGGCTGCAGGATTACGCCGTGTTCCACGGGCTCGACCCCAAGCTGCTTCGTGACTCTAAAACCATCATGTTCGATAACGCCCTTATCGAGCTGCGGCGCGCGGCACGAGACCTTGTACCAGCACCGGCACCGTCCGGCCAGACCCCTAAGCGTCGCAAAACCTCCGAACCCACGCTCCCCCTTCCGCCCGATGAGGTGCGCGAGGAGCGACTCATGGCCGCCATCAACGCCCTCTCCACGTACAACCTAAGTAACTCGCGGCTCGACCGCAGCCACCACCGCGATCTGCGCCACGTGGCATGCGCCGTGTATGTCCGCATGGCGCGCTACTATGACACGCACCGAAAGACCGGCATCGTGGCGAGCTTATTTGGGGAGGAGACGGCCATGCCCTACACCATGTTTGCCTCGGCCGTATTCTTTGCGCCCGAGCGCCACGAGGACTGCGAATACCGCCTGGATCCTATCCATATCTACCGTTGCCAAAACGGCTTTTGGGAATGCATGCGTATCCATGGCAGCAGGCAAAAGAGCAACAAGCTCGGTGAAATGATGCGCGCCTGCGACCAACGCCTGCGCCTGGCGCTGGACCCCGCCCATCCCCTTAAGGAAGAAAAGGTCCCCAAATATCTGGCCAAGATTATCGATGACGAGATTGTGGCATGGCTTTCGTGGGACGCCGCACACCAGCCCGTCAAGATCGATATCGATCTGAGTCAGCTGGGGCACATTCGGAGCGCCGCTGCGCAAACGCGCGAAGCGCTTTTGATCGACGAAGAGCGCGAGGACGGCGCACCTGTGGAAGCCGAGGCAGCGGACTCAGGGCAACCGGAAGCCGAGCCCGTAGCCGACGCGATTGTCGAGGCGGTCGCGGCACCCATTCGGCAGGACGAGACCGACGAGCCAACCATATCCACCGAACAGTTTGGTGTCGTGGCACCGCTTCTCGCGCCGACGCCCGCGTTTGCAGCTGTTGCGCCCGCTGACGCCACGAACGAACTCACGCCTGCCGCAGACGCCTATCTCCGCGCGCTGCTCGAGCACAACGCAGTACAGGCGGAATCGACAGTGGCGCACTCGGGGCAGAGCGAGGACATGCTCGTCGATACCATCAATGAGGCGCTCTTTGACCTGGTGGGCGACAGCGTAATTGAATTTAGCGCGGCAGGGCCGCAGATTATCGAGGACTACGAAGCAGACGTGAGAGGATACCTAGACCATGAGTGATACCGCATCCGCAGCACCCCGCGTGCCCAAGCGCGTCGCTGCCGTCATTCTCAACTCGCTCAAGGGCGGCGTGGTCCCGCGCATCGGCCTTCCCTATATCACCGTGGGACGCGAGGTCGAGATTCGCGCCCTGCTCACCGATCTGAGTCTCATCTCCGACGGTGGCGCGAGCTTCCGCTTTCTGGTCGGTCGTTACGGCGCCGGCAAGAGCTTTTTGCTCCAGACCATCCACACGCACGCCATGGGCGAGGGATTCGTCGTCGCTGATGCCGACCTGTCGCCCGAGCGCCGCCTGCAAGGCGGTCAGGGGCAGGGCCTTGCCACCTACCGCGAGCTCATCCGCAACATATCGACCAAGACGCGCCCCGAGGGCGGTGCGCTCAACCTTATTCTGGATCGCTGGGTCGCCTCGTGTGCCGACGTCGACGAGTCAGTCGTCAATACCCAACTGGCCCCGCTCGAGGAGATGGTCCACGGCTTTGACTTCACCCGCATGCTCCGCCGCTATCGCACGGCCGTATCCGAGGGCGACGAAGAGGCCATGAGCCGCGTGACCAAATGGATCCGCGGCGAATACCGCACCAAGAGCGAGGCTCGCGCCGAACTGGGCTCCTCGACCATCATCAGCGATGACGACTGGTACGACTACGTCAAACTCATCGCACGCTTTTTGGTCTGCAGCGGCTACAAGGGCATGCTGGTGCTCATCGACGAACTCGTAAATCTGTACAAGATTCCCAACGCCATCACGCGCCAGTACAACTACGAGAAAATCCTCACCATGTACAACGACACGCTCCAGGGCAAGGCGCAGTACTTGGGCATGATCATGGGCGGCACGCCGACCTCCATCGAGGACCGCCGTCGCGGCGTATTCTCCTACGAGGCTCTGCGCAGCCGGCTCGCTCAGGGTCGCTTTGCACGCGAGGACCTTAAGGACATGCTCGCGCCCATCATCCGCTTGCAGCCGCTCACCTACGAGGAGCTACTGGTGCTGATCGAAAAACTCATGCAAATTCACGCCGGCTACTTTGGCTGGACGCCCACGCTTACCGAGAACGACTTGGTGGACTTCCTCAAGATTGAGTTTGGCCGCGTGGGAGCCGATACGCACCTGACGCCTCGCGAGGTCATTCGCGACTTTATCGAGCTGCTCGATATCCTGTGTCAAAACCCCGATGCTAACGTGGCCGAGTTGCTGCAAAGCGTCGGTGGCGACGCGCTGGCGCCGACAGCCGCAACAGACGACACCGGCACCGCAGGCGACGACCGCAACTTCGCCGAGTTCACCATCTAACCTGCCAAAAAGGTCAGGTTTATTTTGGCAGGTTTTATCTGAGCAAACGTTGAAGCAGCAATGCAGCAAGCCACTGCCCACCGCGTTGAGAGATTCGCTTTTGAAGGGAGGCCCCGTGAACGCCTTTGACCGCTACGCCCCGTTTATCCAAGACTTCATTTACTCCCACGACTGGGAGAGCCTGCGCTCCATCCAGGTTGCAGCAGCTGATGCCATCTTTAACACGCAAGATAATGTGCTCCTGACGGCATCCACGGCTTCCGGCAAAACCGAAGCGGCCTTCTTTCCCATCCTGACCGAGTTTTGGGAGAACCCGCCCGCAAGCGTTGGTGCCCTCTACATTGGCCCCCTCAAAGCGCTCATCAATGATCAGTTCGTCCGTCTCAATGACCTATGCGAAGAAGCCGACATCCCCGTCTGGCACTGGCACGGCGATGTCTCGCAGTCGCACAAGGCTAAGCTCATCAAAAAGCCGAGCGGCATCTTGCAGATTACGCCCGAGTCACTCGAGGCGCTCTTAATCCATAAGCACATGGCGATCCCGCGCATGTTTTGCGACCTACGCTACGTGGTCATCGATGAGGTCCACTCGCTCATGCGCGGCGACCGTGGCGGGCAGACACTCTGCCTTATCGAGCGTCTTTCGCGCATGGCGGGCGTACGGCCCCGGCGCATCGGTCTTTCGGCCACCATCGGGGACCCGGAACGCACGGGTGCCTTTCTCTCACAGGGAACGGGGCGCAACTGTGTTATCCCCCGCTTTGAAGAACCGCGCCGCGTATGGCGCATCTCCATGGAGCACTTCTACAACTCGGGCCCCCAGGCACAGCAGCGGGGATTCATGGGCACAGGTCCTCAAGAGGCCGAAGTGCTCGCGTGCGAGCGCATCGAGGCAGCGGCATCCGCGGCGCTGCCGGCCGGTGCCCAAGACATGCGTCACAGCGGACAACTCACGCAAGAGGAGCGCCGCCAACGTCGCGAGCAGGCACGGGGCAAGGCTGCCCCCAAGGACCGTCGCACTTCCTCAGCCCCCGAGGGCGAAGTCGACATCCCGCAGGCAACCGAACAGGCGCTGCTCAACCCCACCGACACCGCACCCGACAACGCCGACCCCGGCATGGGCTACATCTTTGAGCATACCCGCGGCCGCAAGTGCCTGGTCTTTGCCAACTCGCGCGAGGAGGCAGAGGCCGTGTGCTCCATGTTGCGCAGCTACTGCGAGAGCCGGCACGAGCCAGACCGCTTTCTAATCCATCACGGCAACCTTTCGGCATCGCTGCGCGAGACGGCCGAGGAGCTCATGCGCGACGAAGAGCAGGCGCAGACGACCGTCACCACCTCCACGCTGGAGCTCGGCATTGATATCGGTCGCCTGGAGCGCGCGTTCCAGATTGACGCGCCGTTTACCGTCAGCTCCTTTTTGCAGCGCATGGGGCGCACAGGCCGTCGCGACCTTCCGCCCGAGATGTGGTTTGTCATGCGCGAGGAAGAACCCGAGCCGCGCACGATGATGCCCGAAACGATACCCTGGAAGCTCCTGCAGGGCATCGCACTCGTACAACTCTATCGCGAGGAAAAGTGGGTCGAGCCGCCCGAGCTCGATCGACTCCCCTACAGCCTGCTCTACCACCAGACCATGTCGACGCTCGCCAGCACCGGCGAGCTCACGCCGGCCGAGCTTGCTCAGCGCGTGCTCACGCTCAGCTATTTCCACCGCGTCTCGGCCGATGACTATCGCGTACTGCTGCGCCACCTCATCAAGATCGACCATATCCAGGTCACCGAGGGCGGCGGACTCATCGTGGGTCTCGCGGGCGAGCGCATCATTAACAACTTTAAGTTCTACGCCGTATTCCAGGAAAACGAGGAGTTCACCGTTCGTAGCGAGTCGGCCGAATTGGGCACGATCGTCAACCCGCCGCCGCCCGGTGAGCGCATCGCCATCGCCGGACACTGCTGGATTGTCGAGGAAGTGGACTGGAAGCGCCACACCGTCTTTGCCACGCAGGTCAAGGGTCGTGTGCCGGCCTACTTTGGCGACTGCCCCGGTGACATCAATACACACGTACTCGAGCGCATGCGCAAGACGCTCAACGAGCACGCGACATATCCGTACCTCATGGGTAACGCGCGGGCCCGCTTGGCGCAGGCTCGCCATACGGCCGAGATTTCGGGTGCGGGAACCAAGCCACTCATCAACCTGGGTGGCGACACTTGGGCGCTGTTCCCCTGGCTTGGAAGCTATGCATTCCTGGCACTCGAGCGCCTGCTTAAAATCAAATGCGCAAAAGAGCTAGGCCTCAAGGGCCTCGATCCCTCGCGTCCCTATTTTTTGCAGTTCCGCATGGACGCCGACGAGGAGACGTTCTATGAGGTATGCGCCGAGGCCGCGCAGAGCGACTTTGACCCTATAGAGCTTGTCTATCCCGGCGAGGTTCCGTACTTT
>CAJMRN010000029.1 GCA_905215815.1 uncultured bacterium
GATTAATGGATGGAAACGGATGTTCTATCGGGACACACATTTTGTCCTATAAGCCCCACATCCCCTTCTAAGTTGCGGTGAAATACGGACTGTTTTTCGGCTTTTATGGCCCATGTAGTCCGTATTTCACCGCAACTATTTGTAAGGTTGGATTTTGATGCCGTTGGGAGGGTCGTAGCGACCGTCTACCGAGAGTGGAAATATTTTTTGAAGCTCTGACCTGCGGCGTCAAGCTTTTGGTCAGCTTTTGGCAAGTCCTGCGGACGGAAGCATGCGATAGCGTAATGGTATTCTCTCCGCCGTGATGGTTATGGGGTTGGCCATGCTCGATAAAGGCAAACATTTTCCGCAGTCATATGCAAGGATGCTATTCTCGGCCGTTGGAATTCATCAAGATGGACAGCTGCTTATAACAATTGATCCTTGGGATGAACGCCGTGCGCGTGAGCTTATGCAGGAAGAGCTCATGCTTCGTCTTTACAACCACGTGTATGCGGATCCGGTCTATTGGAATAATCTTGGGGTTGAAGATCGCATCTTTCAGCTGGCATCCGCTATTGCGGTCGTTGAACCGGATGCTGTGTTTTGCGGATCGACAGCAGCGCTGCTCTACGGCATCGGCTCGGCGTATACGCTTCTGGATAAAGTGCAAGTACTGCTGCCACGGTCTACAAGGCGTGATACGTATGAGTTCGTTGAATACAAACGCTGGCGGGCGGGCGAAGTGTGGCGGCTAGGTCTGTTTACACTGACGGATCCATGTCGAACGGTTGTTGATATCGCCCGAACGAGCGCCTTTCGCTATGCGCTGGGCTATGTCGATGGCTTGGCCCGTGAGTACGATGTCGAACGCGAAGAGCTGCGAGCATATGCGCAGGCAAATTGCCGAGGGTTGCATGGCATCGCGCGTGCTTTTGACGTTTTTGAGTATATGGACGGCAGGTCAGACAATGGCGGCGAGTCTGAGGCGAGAGCAGCGATGATTCTCGCTGGGGTTGTCGCGCCCGAGCTTCAAGTTGAGATAACGCGACCGGGAAACGCTGGCTATTATCTAGCAGATTATGGCTGGCAGATGTCAGACGGCTCATGGACGCTGGCAGAGCTGCATGGGCTAGGCAAGTTTGAAGACGAGGCTCAAAATGATCCCGAGCAGGCGGCGGCAAAAACGTATCGAGCGGCCCTCATGCGCGACGCGAACCTTCGCGCCATGGGCCACAACATCATTCATTTCAAACTCTCGGACACCTACGACGTAGAATCGTTCGGTGCCATGATGCGCGGTTACGGCATTCCGACAACAAAACCCTACGCCGAATCCCGATAGCGAAATCGTTCGCGGTCCACCTTCAATAAGTTGCGGTGAAATGCGGACTGTTGAGGCCTTTAAAGGCATAAATCAGTCTGTATTTCACCGCAACTTAGGTGGGGATGGGTTTATCTGCGGGGGCGGTGGCGGAGCTTGTCGATGGTGGAGTCGGTGCTGCGGCTGCGGGATTCGGCGGCGCGGTCGCGGGCGTCGGCAGCGGTTTGGCGCTGGCGGCGGTAATCGATCATGCCTTGGATGATGGGCTTGCCAAAGCTCACGACATCATCGTTGTAGATGGCGGTTCGGGCTGCAAGGAGGCAATCGGTAAAGTCCATATGGGTCTTGCCAAAGAGTTTGACGGCAAGGGCGACAACGGTGGGCTCGTCGACCATGACGTCATCGAGCAGCCTTTTCATGGCCGCAGCAATTTCAACGCGGGGAACCTTATAGACGTCGCGCAGCGTGACCACGACGCGCGTGATGATTTCGGGGTAGACACGTGCGGTGCGCGTGGCGATGACCTTGGCGGCGCGCGGTGACAGGACCTCGTCGTCGTCAAGCAGGTAGCGAAGGATGACGGTCTCGTCGATGATGGTGCTACTCATGGATATCTACTTCCTCGGGACCCAAAACCGACTCGTCGCTTTCTGTGGCTAGGTATTCAATCCAGGCATTGCGCTCCTCGGAGCGGCGATTGGGGTCCCCGTATGCTTTGAGCAGTCCATAGGCGGCCGTGCCGTCCTTGGAGCGCACGGCGACCGGTTGAAATGGGAGCTTGCGCATCAAAATACTCTGCGCGACAAATAGACGGACAGCCTCGGCGAGCGATGTGCCCATGGCGTCGTAGAGACGCTCGGCATGCTGCTTGTCTTCCTCGCGAATGCGCACCTGCAGGATGGCTCGTTTTTGAGTCGATGACATCACTGGCCTCCCTTAATGAGCGTGCAATTTGAATAGTCAAATACAACATCGGCTAATAATAGCCAATCTTACAACCACTACTTTATTGCACTAGAGTAATTGAGTGTAAACGATATTACAAACGTACTACATCCTTCAGAAACGAGCGTGAAATCTCCCTTGGATGTACGCATGTAATACACTCACCTTTATAGCTTCTAGAGAATAATTCCAACCTGCCAAAACCCCTGCAATACACCCGTATTGCAGGGCCTATGCTCAAGTTTGCCACCTGCAACTGCGTATATTTAGCCTGTATATCGTTGGAGGATCTCTATCGAAGTGCCTGTTTCGCCGCATGCACTCGATACGCCGATGCCGGACCACGGGCGGTCCGGGGCAACGTCGACAGGGTCTCTCCGGCATGGGATTCAGGAGGGAGTGAACAACATGGGCAATAAACGAGTCGTAGCCGATTCCTCACGCTGCATTGGGTGCCAAACCTGTATGGCGGCGTGCATCGAGGCGCACGACATCCCCGGCAACATCGCCGCGCCGCGCCTGCGCGTGACGCGTACGTACGAGATCTCCGCACCGGTGGCTTGCCATCACTGCGAGGATGCCCCGTGCGCGAAGGCCTGTCCTACGGGCGCCTTGTTCTTTGATCCAAAGAACCATCGTATCGGCGTCAACGAGGACAACTGCATCGGCTGCAAGAGCTGCGTCATGGCCTGCCCCTTTGGCGCCGTGAGCGTGGCGACCACGCAGGTTCCGGTCTTGATGGGCGACGTTCGCGTGGGTTCGCAGACCAAGAGCTTCGTGCTCAAGTGCGACCTGTGCGTGGACCGTCCCGGCGGTCCGGCGTGTGCCGAGGCGTGCCCGACCAAGGGCCTCACCCTGGTAGACGAGGAGCGCCTGGCAGAACTGACTGCCGAGCGTGCCCGCGCCACCATCGAAAACGAGGCGTAAGCGTTGGGGCGACAAGCCCAATGATTGTCAAATTAGTACCGAGTAATCGGTAGCAGAAAAAGGAAGGAGGGTGTCATGGAGAAGCATAAAGTGATCTGCCCGTACTGCGGCGCCGGTTGCCAGTTTAACCTCCTGGTCCAAAACGGCCAGGTCGTGGGCACCGAACCGCTCAACGGCATCACCAACCAGAGCGAGCTGTGCCTTAAGGGCATGAGCGGCTACGACTTCATCAACGACACCAAGATCTTGACTCCTCGCGTACTGCACCCGATGATCCGCCGCACTAAGGGCGCGGATCTTGAGCGCGTAAGCTGGGACGAGGCACTGGATTTCACCGCATCTAAGATGCAGGCCATAATTGACGAATATGGTCCTAACGCTGTCATGACCACCGGCTCTTCGCGAGGCGGCGGCAATGAGGCGAACTACGTCATGCAGAAGTTTACGCGTGCGTGCATCGGCACCCACAGCGTGGACAACTGCGCCCGTACTTGACACGGCCCTACTGTCCTCGGTCTGATGGACACGGTTGGTTCAGGTTGCATGTCATGCTCCATCCCCGGTATGGAGGATGCGGGCTGCATTTTCCTCTTCGGCTATAACCCTGCCGATTCGCACCCTATCGTCGCAAGGCGTATCGTGCGAGCCAAAGAAAAGGGTTGCAAGATCATCGTCGCCGACCCGCGCCATATCGAAACCGCGCGTATCGCCGATCTCTACCTTCCGATCAAGAACGGTTGCAATGTTGCGTTCCTCAACGCCTTTGCCAACTGTCTGGTCAACGATGGCCTCTACGACAAGGAATTCGTCGCCGAGCACACGAACGGCTTTGACGAGTGGTGGGAGACCATCAAGAACTACACTCCCGAATCCGTACAGGACATCACGGGTGTCGAGCCCGCGTTGATCCACCAAGCTGCCGAGATGTACGCCACGGCGAAGCCCTCTGCCATCATTGGCTGGGGCATGGGCGTATGCCAGCAGAAGCAGAACCTGAAGACGGTGCACACCATCGCCTCCATCGCCTGCGTTGCCGGCCAGATCGGCAAACCCAATTCCGGCCTCGCGCCCGTGCGCGGCCAGAATAACGTCCAGGGCTCCTGCGATATGGGCATGCTGCCCAACCTGTACCCTGGCTACCAGAAAGTCACCGACCCGGCGGTGCGTGCCAAGTTTGCCAAGGCTTGGGGCGTACCCGAGGAAAAGCTCCCGCTCGAGGAGGGCTATAAGCTCACCGACCTTGGTCACCTGGTCGACGAGGGCAAGGTGCACTGCTTCTACAACTACGGCGAGGACCCGGTGCAGACTGAGCCCGATTCGGCCGGTATGCGCAAGACGCTCTCCGAGCTGGATCTGTTCATTTGCCAGGACATCTTTATGACGCAGACGACCATGCTCGCCGACGTCATCCTGCCTGCCACCTCTTGGGGCGAGCACGAGGGTGTCTTTACCGCATCCGACCGTAGCTTCCAGCACTTTGACGCGGCCGTTCCGCCCAAGGGCGAGTGCCGTCACGACTGGGAGATCTTCGCGGACCTGTCTACGCGCATGGGCTACCCCATGCACTACGACAACACCGAGCAGATCTGGAACGAGTGCATTAGCCTGTGCCCCAACTTTGTGGGCGCGACCTACGAGAAGATGGCTCCCGAGGGCGGCTACGCCCAGTGGCCCGTCAAGAGCACCGATGTGAACGACCACGGTACGCCCGACATGTTCGCTGGTGGCAAGTTCACCACCAAGGACGGTCGCGCCAACCTGATGGCGCACGACTGGGAGGCGCCCTCCGAGCTTCCCGACGATGAGTACCCGCTCATCCTGTGCACCGTCCGCGAGGTCGGCCACTACAGCTGCCGCTCGATGACCGGCAACTGCAAGACGCTGGCGCTACTCGCCGACGAGCCCGGCTTTGTCCGCATGAATCCCGCGGACGCCCAGGCGCGCGGCATCAAGAACGGCGACATCGTCTCGATTCACAGCCGCCGTGGCCAGGTATACAGCCGTGCCGACGTGAGCGACCGTATCAACAAGGGCACGGTCTATATGACCTACCAGTGGTGGATCGGCAAGTGCAACGATCTGACCATGCACAAGGTCGACCCGGTCTCGCATACGCCCGAGGACAAGTTCTCCGCCTGCCAGGTCGACGCCATTGCCGACCAGGTCTGGGCAGAGGGCGAGGTCGAGCGTCAGTACACCGAGCTCAAGCAGGCTCTGGTGGACGCCGCCGCTCCTCAGGACGTTGAGCCCGGCGCCGCCAAGTTCGACGACGAGACGCACGTGAATCAAATCGTGTAGTCCCGTTCTCGTTGGCTTTTTGGGCCGGGCGTCCCGTACGTTCGGGAGCCCGGCCCGTTATTTTGAAAGGAAGTGGGGATGAACCGCTTCATCGACATCAACCCGGAGAGGTGCATCGGCTGCGGAACATGCCAGTCCGCCTGTGCCGACGCCCACCGGATGCAGGGTCTTCAGGATACGCCGCGTCTGGCGCTCGTGAAGACCGGCGGTATTTCGGCCGCCCTTGCCTGCCACCATTGCGAGGGTGCCCCCTGCGCCGAGGTCTGCCCGGTGAATGCCATCGAGCACGATGGCGATCGCATCCACGTCAAGGAGCAGGAGTGCATCGGGTGCAGGCTGTGCGCCATCGCGTGCCCCTTCGGAGCCATCCATCCCGATGGCACGTCTATCGCCGGTGTCGCAGGCATGTGCGACCCGACGCCTTCGTATCCTAAGTCCCTGAGCAGCCTGCTTACGTGGGCTCCCGGCCAGTACACCTGCGCTGTTAAGTGCGACCTGTGCGCCTTCGATCCGGACGGCCCGCATTGTGTGGCGGCGTGCCCCACCAAGGCGCTGACCGTCATGGGCGGCGCGGCCGATCGCGAGCTCGACGAGGCCAAGCGCCTGCGCTCGATCGAAAACGGTCCGGTCGTCGACGTTACCGCTGTGGCCCAGGGCCTGTCCGAGAAAGCAGAAGGGAGCGTAAACAATGGATAGCATGACGCTGTTTATCGCATCGCTTGCCGTCTCGTGCATCGGTGCGCTCGCCTCGGTTCTGCTGATCAAGGCCGATAACGCCGCCAAGACCGCCGGCTGCCTGATCGGCGCCGTCGCGGCCGTGCTGTCGTTCATCGCGGGCCTCGAGGCCGTGCTTGGCGACGTTTCGTCCCTCAACACGGTCTTCTTCTTCCCGTTCGCCCGTCTCGAGCTCTTGCTCAACGGCCTTGCGGGCCTGATCGTGGTCCTCATCTCGATTCTCGCCTTTGCGGGCTTCATCTACGGTCTGTCCTACTTCGACGAGTACCCGGGCAAGGTCGGGCGCGCCGGCTTCTTTATGAACACCTTCGTCGCCTCGATGATGCTCGTCATCACCGCCGACAACGTGTTCTGGTTCCTGGTCGCCTTTGAGCTCATGTCCCTTACGAGCTACTTCCTTGTCGTTATCGAGGAGAACAAGAACTCCATTAGGGGCGGTTGGCTCTACTTCGTCATCGCGCACGTGGGCTTCGTTCTCATCATGGCGAGCTTCCTGCTCATGACCAACGGCGTGGGCGGTTCCTTCAGCTTCAGTGATTTCCGTACGCATGACTTTGGACCCGCCGTCTCCTCCGCGTGCTTCGTCCTCGCGTTCTTCGGATTTGGCGCGAAGGCCGGTATCATTCCGCTGCACTCCTGGCTGCCCCAGGCGCACCCCGAGGCGCCGTCCAACGTGTCCGCCCTCATGTCCGGCGGCATGATCAAGATCGGCATCCTGGGAATCCTCAAGGTCGGTCTCGACCTGCTCGCGGGTTCGGGCGTCCAGCTCTGGTGGGGCCTCATGGTCCTGGTCTTCGGATCCATCTCGTCGGTCCTGGGTGTCGTCTACGCCCTCCACGAGCACGACATCAAGCGCCTGCTTGCCTATCACTCCGTCGAGAACATCGGCATCATCTTGCTCGGTGTCGGCGCGTCCATGACGGCGCACGCCCTGGGCAACGACGTCATCGCGACGATCGCGCTCATGGCCGCCCTCTACCACACGCTCAACCACGCCATGTTCAAGGGCGAGCTGTTCCTCGGCGCGGGCTCCCTGCTCTATGCCACGGGTACGCGCAACATGGAGAAGATGGGCGGTCTGTTCCGCCGCATGCCGGTCACGGCCGTCTGCTTCCTCATCGGTGCCCTTGCCATCTCGGCCATCCCGCCGCTCAACGGCTTCGTTTCCGAGTGGTTCACCTACCAGTCCCTGTTCAACATCTCGACGCTCTCCGACCCGGTCGTCATGGTGTTCGCCGTCGCCTCCGCGGCCGCCCTCGCCATCACCGGTGCCCTGGCCGTCACGTGCTTCGTGAAGGCCTACGGCGTCTCGTTCGCGAGCAGCCCTCGTTCCCAGGAGGCCGCGAACGCCAAGGAGTCCCCGGCTCCGATGTTGTTCTCGCAGATGCTCCTCGCGGCCATCTGCGTGGTACTGGGAATCGGCTCCCCGGTCATCGCCCCGGTTCTGGGCGACGTCGCCCAGAGCGTGCTTGCCGGCTCCGCCGTCACAGCCACCTCGGGCGTGTCTCTCGTGAACGAGATTTCCGGTGCCGCCACCTCCACCCCCGCGATCGCCATCGCGCTCGTGGTCCTCACCGGCCTCGCGTTCGCGTTGAGGTCCTGCCTCGGCGCCAAGGCCCCCGCTAAGAAGACCGACCCTTGGGCGTGCGGCTACGAGCCCAACGAGCACATGCCCGTCGTCGCCACGAGCTTCGCGTCCGACGTCGAACTCTTCATGGGCCCGCTCTACACCCTGCGCGAGGTATGCACCAAGATCTGCTGGTCCATCGCGCACGTGTTCCAGAAGCTCACCGGTGTCGCCCAGGGCGTCGAGCCCCTGCCCGACCGTTTCCTGGTCGATGCACCGAGCGAGGGTGCTGACAAGCTGGCCGGCCTCGCCTCCAAGATCGAGGGCGGGAACTACTCCGTATACATCTGCTACATCGTCGCGGCGCTCGTGGTCTTCCTCGTGCTCGCCGTGGTCATGGTCTAGAGAGGGGAGAGGATATTATGAACATCGTTCTTGCGATGGCGCAGGGCCTCGTGGTCATGCTGGTCGCGCCCTTCTTCTCCGGCCTCGCCCGTGTGATTCGCGCGAAGATGCACAATCGCCGCGGTCCGTCCATCCTTCAGGATTACCGGGACCTCGCGAAGCTCATGGCGCGTCCCGAGTCCGTGAGTTCCGACTCGAGCTTCGTGCTGCGCATCATGCCGCCGCTGTTCCTCGCGGTGTCGTTTATGCTCGCCATGGGCCTGCCCATGTTCACGCTCCAGAGCCCCATGCCCGTCTTTGGTGACGCCATCACCATCATGTACGCGCTCGCGCTGTCCCGCTTCTTCTTCGCGCTGTCCGGCGTGGATTCCTCCAACGCCTACGCGGGCTTCGGCGGTATCCGCGAGCTCCTCATGAGCGTGCTCATCGAGCCGTCCATGCTCATCGCGCTGTTCACCGTCGCCATCGTGTGCGGCTCCACGGACATTGCGACCATGGGTCAGCACATCGTTACGGGCAACGTCTCGAGCGTCGTCGCCGTTATCCTCGCCGGCGTCGCCTTCGCGGCCGCCTGTTACATGGAGCTCGGCAAGCTTCCGTTCGATCAGGCCGAAGCCGAGCAGGAGCTCCAGGAGGGCCCGCTCGCCGAGCTCTCCGGCCCGTCCCTGGCCATGATGAAGCTCGCCATGGGCATGAAGCAGGTCGTGGTCGTCGCTTGGTTCACCTCCATCTTCATCCCCTGGGGAGAGCCCGCGACCATCGGCGTCACCGCTCTCGTGGGCGCCGTCGTCTTCCTCGTCAAGTGCCTGGTCGATTTCGTCGTCTGCGGCGTGCTCGAGAACTCCGTTTCCCGTTCGCGCTTCAAGGTGCTCGGTAACCAGACCTGGGCCGTCGTCGGCATCGCGGTCCTCGCGTTCGTCTTCGTCGTCGTAGGCGTGTAGGGAGAAGGGAGAAACTATGTCAATCGAATCGAGCTTGTCCCTCTTTGCCATGGTGACGATCGCCGTCCCCATGCTGGGCTCCCTGCTCATCGTCATGCTGCCGCGTCCCTACGCTAAATGGATCTGCGCCTTTGCCGGCGGCATCGCCACGGTCGCTTCCGTTGGCTTGGCCGCGACGTTTGCCGGAAACGGCATGAACGCGGTCGATGTAACCTGGGCGAGTATGGGCCAGACCTTGGTCATGGGCTTCATATTCGACCGGATGAGCACGCTGCTCGCACCCGCGTTCGTCGCTATCGGCCTGCTCGTCGTCATCTATTCGTTCCCGTACATGAGCGATAAGAATAAGGAGCATCCCGACGCGCCCCGTCGTCGCTTCTACGTGTACTTCTCCACGTTCATCGGCGCCATGGCCGGTCTCGCCTACAGCTCCACCATCGTCGGCCAGCTCGTTTTCTTCGAGATCACCGGTGTGTGCTCCTGGGGCCTCATCAGCTACTACATGACGCCCACGGCCAAGAAGGCCGGTATGAAGGCGCTCATCATCACCCATATCGGCGCTCTGGGACTCTACATCGGCGCGGCCTTCCTGTTCGCCGGAACCGGCACGTTCGCGCTGAGCGCGATCTCCCAGCTCGATTCCGGTATGAAGACCGTCGTGCTGCTGCTCATCCTGTTCGCTGCTTGGGCCAAGTCCGCCCAGTTCCCGCTCTACATGTGGCTGCCCTCCGCAATGGAGGCCCCCACGCCCGTTTCCGCCTACCTTCATGGCGCGTCCATGGTTAAGGTCGGCGTGTGCGTGTTCGCCCGCGCTCTTGCGAGCGCCGGCGATATCCCCGAGATCGTCGGTTGGGTCGCCATCATCGACGCCGTCGTGACCATGCTCTTCGGCTTCCTCATGTACCTGCCCCAGAAGGATATGAAGCGCCTGCTCGCCTTCTCGACGATCGCGCAGCTCGCCTACGTGTTCTTTGGCCTGGGCCTCTCCGTGTTCGGAAGCCAGATGGCGTTTAACGGCGCCGTCGAGCACATCTTCAACCACGCGTTCACCAAGACCCTGTTCTTCCTCATCGCTGGCTCTCTCAGCTTCACGCTGGGAACCCGTATGCTGCCCAAGATCCAGGGCCTCATGAAGAAGTACCCGGTCACGGGCGTGGGCTTTGCGGTCGCCGCGACCGCTATCGCCGGCGTGCCCCCCATGAGCACGTTCTTTTCCAAGTTCCAGATCATTTCCGGTGGCTTCGCGGTTGGTGCTACCAACACGGTCATCTTTGTCCTCGTGTGCGTCATGGTCGTCGAGACCGTCGCCACCTTCGCATGGTTCCTGCGTTGGATGGGTAAGGTCCTGCCCGGTGAGCCGAGCGAGACCGTGGCCGCCGGCCAGCCCCTTCCGCGCGCCATGGCGTTCGTGTTCGTCGTCCTCATGATCATGGTCGTCGTCGCCGGTCCTCTGTCCTCTAGTTGGATGGGTTAGGAGGTAGGACATGGGTTATTCGTTAGTCAATATCCTGGGCGGTCTTCTGATCGTGACCTCCACCATGGTGGTCGTCTCGAAGACCATCCCGTCCGCCATCAAGTGGTACGCGATCCAGTCGGTTGTCCTGGTGGGCGTGCTGCTCACCCTGGGCCTCACCACCGGTGCCACCGAGCTTCTCATGTGGGCCGCGTCGGCCTTCGTCACCAAGGTGATCCTCGTTCCGTTCATTCTCAACCGTGCCTACAAGAAGATGGGTTCGCCTGCCGATAGCACGCTGACCTCCTCCATCAAGCCGGCCTGGACCATCATCCTCACCGGTCTGGAGGTGGCCGTCTGCTTCGCGGTGGTCACGCGCCTGAGCCTGCCCACCGCCGAGGTGGCCACTCCGGCCCTCGCCATCAGCTTCGCGCACTTCTTCGTCGGCCTCACGTGCATCATCTCCCAGCGCAACATCCTCAAGCAGATCTTCGGGTACTGCCTTATGGAGAACGGTAGCCACGTGACGCTCGCTCTGCTCGCGCCCACGGCCCCCGAGATCATCGAGATCGGCATCGCCACCGACGCCATCTTCGCCGTCATCATCATGTCCGCCGTCGTCGTGAGGATTTGGAACGACACCAAGTCGCTCGACTCCCACGACCTGACCGAATTGAAGGGGTAGGCCATGGATGTTTCAATGCTGACGGTCGCCCTGCTCGCTTGTCCTCTCGTGTTCTCCCTGATTATGGCTGCGCTCCCCAAGACGACGTCCTACAACGTCTTCGCGGGGCTCAACACCATCTCCGTCGCGGCGACCCTTGTCCTTTCGGTCGTCACCGCGGGAACCATGCTCTCGAGCGGGCAGAATATCGACGCTTTGGGCCTGTGGCTCCATCTCGATTCGCTCTCGTCGATCTTCGTCCTTCTGGTAGGCATCATCGGTTTCATCACCGGCGTGTACTCCATCTCCTATATCAAGATCGATATCGAGGAGAAGACCATGCCGGCCGAGCGCACCAAGCAGTACTACGCGCTGTTCAGCCTGTTCGTCTTCACGATGCTGCTCGCCTGCCTGTCCAACAACATCATCCTCACCTGGGCGGCGGTCGAGGCCACTACGCTGTCGACCGTGTTCCTCGTGGGCATCTACAGGAACAAGCAGGCGCTCGAGGCGTCTTGGAAGTACGCGATGGTCTGCACCGCCGGTGTGGCCTTCGGCCTGTTCGGCACGCTGCTCATCTACGCGAACGCCGCCGATATCATGCCCAACGCGCATGAGGCCGCCTTCCTCACCTCCATCATGCCCTACGCCGACCAGTTCGACCCGATGCTCGTGCGCCTCGCGTTCGCGTTCATCGTCATCGGCTTCGGCACCAAGGCGGGCCTGTTCCCCATGCACACCTGGCTGCCCGACGCGCACTCCCAGGCTCCGAGCCCGGTCTCCGCGCTGCTCTCGGGCGTGCTGCTCAAGTGCGCCATGCTGGTGATCATCCGCTTCTACTCCCTGTCCATCATCACGGTGGGCGACACCTATCCGCGAACGCTCCTGCTCATCCTGGGCACGCTGTCCATCCTGGTGGCTGCCCTGTGCATCTTCAAGCAGGACGATATCAAGCGCCGCTTCGCGTACTCCTCCGTCGACAACGTCGGCGTGGTCGCGCTGTGCCTGGGTATCGGTGGCCCGCTCGGTATCGCCGCCTGCCTGCTGCACTGCATCTTCCACGGCTTCACGAAGGCGCTCGCCTTCTGCATGGCCGGTAACATCCAGCACATCTACCACACCCGCGACCTGAACAAGATCAAGGGCGTCGTCGAGATCGCTCCCGTCACGGCAGCGCTCACCATCATCGCCCTGCTCGCGCTCGCCGCCTTCCCGCCGTTCGCCCTGTTCATCTCCGAGTTCCTCACCTTCGTGGCCGGCGTTCAGTCCGGTCCCATCTGGGTGGTCGTGCTCGTGGCCATCGGCCTCACCGGCGTGTACTTCGCCCTTACCGGCATCGCGCTCAAGTCCATCTTCGGCAAGGCGCCCGAGGGCATGAAGCGCCACGAGGTGCCCGCCCTTATGATCATCCCCGAGATCGCCCTCGCGATCGTGGTCATGTGGTTCGGTATCGCCACCCCGGTCGCCATCACGAGCGGCGTCGAGGATGCAACGTCCGTCGTTTTGAACCAGAGCGTCGAAGAGCTCCACGAGGCCCCTCTCTACCGCATGGTGTTCAGTTCCCAGACCAAGACAAGTGAGGTGAATTAGCACCATGGCAGAACCTGAAAAGAAGGACTACGCTCGTCGCTGCGAAAGCCACGTCGAGGCCCTGCGTGCTGCAGTGCCGGGCGCTATCGAGAAGGTCGAGTGGCAGTGCGAGGACCAGCTGACGATCACCGTCAAGCAGGACAAGCTGCCCGAGGCCGTCCACTACCTGTACTACGAGCGCTACGGCTGGATTCCCGTGATCATCGGCAACGATGAGCGCAGCCTGTGCGGCCGTTACGCCGTGTACTACGTCATCTCCATGGAGGGGGAGGATCCCGGCTGGGTGACCGTCCGCGCCGAGGTCGATCCCGCCAAGATGACGTTCCCGTCCGTGACGCCGTTCGTCCCCGCCTGCGTGTGGGGCGAGCGCGAGCTGCGCGACATGTTCGGCCTGATTCCCGAGGGTCTGCCCGATCGTCGCCGCCTGGTGTTGCCCGATGACTGGCCCAGCGGCCTGTACCCGCTGCGCAAGGACTCCATGGACTACCGCTTCCGTCCCGCTCCCGCGAGCGACATGGAAAACTACGAGTTCTTGGCCGACACCAAGGGCAAGGAGACCACGCTCGTCCCCATGGGCCCGTTGCACATTACCTCCGACGAGCCTGGCCACTTCCGCCTGTTCGTTGAGGGCGAGACGATCGTCGACGCCGACTACCGTCTGTTCTACGTGCACCGCGGCATGGAGAAGGTCGCCGAGACGCGCCTGAACTATGACGCCGTGACGTTCCTCGCCGACCGCATCTGCGGCATCTGCGGCTGCGCCCACTCGGTGGCCTATGCCGAGGCCGTCGAGCGCGCCCAGGGCATTCATGTCCCGCCGCGCGCCCAGTACATCCGCGCCATCATGCTCGAGGTCGAGCGCCTGCACTCGCATCTGCTCAACATTGGCCTGGCGTCGCACTACACGGGCTTCGACTCCGGCTTCCAGCAGTTCTTCCGCGTCCGCGAGAAGTCCATGGACCTGGCCGAGAAGCTCTCCGGTCACCGCAAGACCTACGGCCTTAACGTGATCGGCGGCGTGCGTCGCGACATTTTGGCCGAGCAGAAGCTCTCCACGCTCACGACCATTCACCAGCTGCGCTCCGAGGTTCAGGAACTCGTCGACGTCTTGCTCTCCACGCCCAACTTTATTGAGCGTACGAGCGGTATCGGTATCTTGGACCGCAAGATCGCACGCGACTTCTCGCCGGTCGGCCCGCTCATGCGTGGCTCGGGCTATGCCCGCGACGTGCGCTTTGACCATCCCTTCGACGGCTACGCCGATCCGGACGTCCAAAAGATGCACGCCGCCACGGCCGATACCTGCGATGCCTTCGGCCGTACCGCCGTTCGCATCCAGGAGGTCTACGATTCGATCGACATGATCGAGACCATGCTCGAGAACTGCCCGTCGGGCCCCATCCTCACCACGGATTGGGAGTACACCCCGCACAAGTACGCCATCGGTGCCACCGAGGCGCCGCGCGGCGAGGACGTGCACTGGGCCATGCTCGGCAACAACCAGAAGTGCTACCGTTGGCGCGCCAAGGCCGCCACGTACAGCAACTGGCCGGTCCTGCGCTACATGTTCCGCGGCAACACCGTGGGCGACGCGGCGCTGATCGTCGGCTCGCTCGACCCGTGCTACTCCTGCACCGACCGCGTGACGGTGACCGATGTCGCCGCCAAGCGCGACCACGTGCTCGACAAGGAGCAGTTCGAGAACGTCTGGCGCGACAAGTCGCCGCTTGCGGGCGAGGGCACCATGGCCGCTCCGCTCGATGAGGAGGCGCTCTAATATGCTGAAGCTTTGGAAGGTTAACGCCAAGGCCGGCGACGCGACGGTCAAGTACCCGTTTGCGCCGTTCCCCACCAACAAGGACATGCGCGGCAAGCCCGAGCACAATGCCGAGCTCTGCATCGCCTGCGGTGCCTGTGGCGTTGCATGCCCGGCCGATGCCATTCGCATGGACACCGACCTTGCGGCCGATACCATCACCTGGTCGATCGACTACGGTCGCTGCATCTTTTGCGGCCGTTGCGAGGAAGCCTGCCCCATGGAGGCCATCAAGCTCACCGAGGAGTTTGAGCTGGCCGTCATGAGCAAGGACGACCTCACCAGCAAGAGCGTCTACACGCTCGAGCATTGCTCGCGTTGCGGCAAGCCGTTTGCCCCGCACAAGGAGATCGACTACGCCAAGCGCCTGCTGCAAAAGGCCGGCGGCATGGAGGCCGAGCAGGCCGCCCGCACCGTCGGTATGTGCCAGGAGTGCAAGCGCGAGCTCGACGCCCTGCGCGCCGCCTCGGCCGTAAAGACCGGCAACGCTGCCGGCATGGCTGCCAACGAGACGCTTGCGTCCGGCGAGCCCCAGGGCCCCGGCATGGAGTACCTAGGCGGCCACGGCGTGAACCCGGAGTATATCGACCGCGAGCTCAACCCCGATGCGCCCGAGATTCCCGCCGGTCCGGCGCCGGTCGAGGGCATCATCATGGATTTTGAAACGAAGGAGGAGTAACCATGGCCGAACCCACGCTTTTGCCCGAGCGGCTCCAGTACCGCCCGACCAAGATCGAGCTCGACGAGAGCATCGAGAAGGCCAGGGCGACCCTTCTTAAGAAGATCAAGCGCTCGGTGTACGTCTACCGTGTTGACTGCGGCGGCTGCAACGGCTGCGAGATCGAGATCTTCGGTTCCATCACGCCCGTCTTCGACGTCGAGCGTTTTGGCATCAAGGTCGTGCCCTCGCCCCGTCACGCCGATGTACTGCTGTACACCGGCGCCGTGACGCGTGCCATGCGCATGCCGGCCCTGCGCGCCTTTGAGGCCGCACCCGATCCCAAGATCGTGGTGTCCTATGGCGCGTGCGGCTGCACCGGCGGTATCTTCTACGACAACTACTGCGTCTGGGGCGGCACGGACAAGATTCTGCCGGTCGATGTCTACATCCCCGGCTGCCCGCCCAGCCCCGCGCAGACCATCTACGGCTTTGCCATGGCGCTCGGTCTGCTAGACCAAAAGCTCCATGCCGAGACCACGGTGGAGGCCGCCGGCGAGCAGGCCGATATCCTGCACCCCGGCGTTCCGTACAAGCTGCGCGTTGCCATCGAGCGCGAGGCTCGCGCCATGAGCGGCTACCGTTACGGCCGCGACCTTGCCAATGAGTTTATGGATACGCTCGAGGGTGCGCCCAAGGGCGATATCCGCGGTGCCATGGCGCTGCTCATCGACAAGCAGGACGATCCGCGCCGCGTTGAGGTCTACTCGGCGCTGCAGGATCTTGTGCTGGCCGGAGGTCGCTAGATGGAGCTCACGGACCGCTCTGGTTACTTTGCGGGTCCCGGCATGCTCGGCGGCTCTTTTGGCGATGCCTCGCGCGCAAGCGACGAGGCTGCCGAGGGCGTCGCCGACCCCTGCCTGGACCATGCGCCCGACCAGGTGGTCTTTTACGAGCTCACGCGTAAGTTTGTGGAGACCGAGGAAGACGTTCCCCAGGAGGCCTGCGACGTGCTGTACTACACGCTCGCCGTGGGCCACCATACCGGCGTGCTCGACTGCTTTGAGCCGCGCCTGTCGGTGCCGGTGAACGTGTTCTATACGCTTATCGACGCGCTGCCGGAGGGGGAGGCCAAGACCAAGTTCGAGGCCATCCGCTCCTTTGGCGAGTGCCAGCTCGACAAGGCGGCGGTGCCGTCGCTGCTCGAGGCCTGCGATACGCTGCTCGACGAGCGCGGTTTTCGCGGCTCGGCCAAGGCCGGCATCTCGGTGTTCGATAACGACTTTGGCCTGCATGCCCAGCAGGTCGCGTTCTTAATGAAGTTTCGCGATCTGGTCGAGCGCGTGCGCGATGTGTCGGGCGTGTATCTGACGGGGAGGTTGCAGTAATGGGTCGCGTTGTGGATGGTTGTGTGAACGGCGCCCCGTTTGCGGGTATCGTGCTCACGGCGGGAAGCGTGCTGCGTGCCGACGATGCCGCCGGCCCCGTGCTCTCCAAAAAGATGGAGGACGCGCCCATCGCCGGTTGGTACACCATCGATGGCGGTCAGACGCCCGAGGACGACATCATTGAGGTCAAGCGCGAGCGTCCGCCTCGCCTGGTCTTGGTCGATGCTGCCGACATGGCGCTGCCCGTCGGGTCCATCCGTTTGCTCGACAAGCGTGATGTGGCCCGTAAGTCGATGTTCACCACGCATTCGCTTCCTTTGTCGATTCTGATCGAGGAAATCGAGCAATCGTGCGAAGATATCGTCTTCATAGGGATTCAGCCGGGCGATACGGAGTTTTACAACCCCATGTCCCCGGAGGTCTTTGAGGCCGTCGACGCCGTGTACGACGCTGTGGCCGCTAACGACTTTTCCCACTTTGTCCGCTTGGGGCAAGAGCAATAGGAGCGCTTGTCCCTGCTGATTAGGAAAGAAGTGATTGACATGGCAGATTCCAAGGCAGAATATCCCGTTCCCGATTGCCTGGGGCCCGCCGCGATCGAGGCCAAGACCGAGGCCGCCGGCGTGACTAAGGCCAACCTGCCGGTTGCAAAGGCCTTTCTGTTGGCAATGTTCGCCGGCGCGTTCATCGCCTTCGGTGGCCTGTTCTTTACCGTATTCTTGAGCGATAGCACACTCGGCTGGGGCGCCCAGCGCGTCGTGGGCGGTCTGTGCTTTTGCCTGGGCCTGGTGCTCGTGCTGGTGTGCGGCGCCGAGCTGTTCACCGGCAACTCGCTTATGGTCTGCGCGCTCAAGAGCAAAAAGATCACCCTGGCTCAGATGCTCAAGGCATGGCTCGTCGTGTGGCTTGGTAACTTTGCCGGTGCCCTGTTCATCGTCTTTTTGGTGTACATGGCCGGCATTTACAAGCTCAACGGCGAGGCGGTTGCCAATTCCATGGTGAGCGTCGCCGCCGGCAAGGTGACGGTCGACTGGGTGACGATCTTCTTCCGTGGCATCCTGTGCAACATCTTTGTGTGCCTGGCCGTGTGGATCGGTACCGCCGGCAAGACCGTGGTCGATAAGGTTGTGGGCATTCTGCTGCCCATCGCCGCCTTTGTGGCCTGCGGTTTTGAGCACTGCGTTGCCAACATGTACTTTTTGCCCATGGGTGCCGTGATGCACGCGTGCGGCTATGGTGCCGATGTCGCCGGCGCCGATGCGCTCAATGTTGCGGGCATTGCGTTTAACCTGTCCGCCGCCACGCTGGGCAACATCGTGGGCGGCGCGGTTTTGATCGCGCTCGGCTACTGGTTTGTCTACGCCAAGAAGTCTGAGGCGTAAGGTACCGTCTGTTTGACGTTGGGCCTCCCGCGGGGCGTTGCCGTGCGGGAGGCTTTTTGGGTCTGGGGCTCGTTGCCGGGCTTTTGGCCTGTTGTGTTTGGCTGGTGAAAGGGGTAATCGAGATGGCATCTGCTGTGAAGCGTGACGGTCGCGCCGTGGTGACCACATGCGGGGGATGCTATGCCGATTGCGCCTTTGCGGCACGCGTTGAGGACGGTCGCGTGGTGGCCGAGTTGCCGGTGCCGGGGCATCCGTGCGCGGCGCGTGCTCTGTGCGCCCGCGGGCGGCATCGGCTGTCTATGCCGTTTGACGAGCGCGACCGGATTTTGCACCCCATGCGCCGACGAGCTGATGGCTCGGGGTTCGATGCGATTTCCTGGGATGAGGCGTTCGCGCAGATCGCTGCGCGCCTTTTGGGGATTGTTGACGAGCACGGGCCTCGTGCGCTGGGCATGACGCTCGGCGTGCCTTCGTTCGACCGTTACTGGGCGTATCGCTTTATGCATGCGTTGGGCTCGCCCAACGTGTACGGTGCCGATGGCGCCTGCGAGGTAAGCCGTCTCACCGGTTGGGAGCATAGCCTGGGTTATAGTCCCGCCTCCGACCTTGCGAACACCGATTGCATTATGTACCTGGGGCGTTCCTTGGTGGATTCGTCGACGATGGGGGCCGTTGATGCGCTCAACGATGCCCGTCGACGTGGGGCTAAGATTATCGTGGTCGACCCCCGGCGCAGTGGCTCGGCTGCGCTTGCCGACCGCTGGCTGCGCGTGCGCCCGGGCTGCGACCTGGCCTTGCTGTTGGGCATTGCACATGTCTTGATTGCCGAGGGCCTGTACGACCACGAGTTCGTTGCTCGCTACGCCACGGGTTTTGACGAGCTGGCGCAGGCGGCCGCTGCTTGGACGCCCGAGTGGGCTGAGTCGATGTGCGACGTGCCGGCGGACGATATCCGTGCGACTGCGCGTGATTTGGCTGCCGCGGCGCCTGCTGCGGTGGTTGACGCTGGCTTTCATGGTGGTATCGGTATCGCGTATGCCAACAGTACGCAGACGGCGCGAGCTATCTGCATGGTCGATGTGCTGCTGGGCTGTATTGGACATGCGGGCGGCGCGCTCAATCCACCCACACCGTTTGCGCTGGGTGACCTTGATCCCGCACGCTTTGCGACGCCGCCGATGCTACGTGAGCCCAAGTTGGGGTCCGAGCGCTATCCACTGGTCGATCCGGTGCGCGGCCTGTGCACGACCATCAGTCAGTCGATTCTTGCCGGCGATTTGCGTGGACTTATCGTCTATGCCAGTAACCCCGGTGCGGGCTATGGCAATGCGCAGGCTTGGTTGGGTATTTTGCAGCAGCTCGACTTGCTCGTGACGATTGATATTCGCTGGTCCGAGACAGCGTGTGCTTCTGACTTCGTGCTGCCCGACGTGACGTATCTGGAGGCCGACCGTGGCGTGGGAACGGTGATGGGCACCAACGATGCGCGCGTGTTCTACCGTAATGCCGTGCTGCCCGTGCAGCATGATGACACGCGTCCCGGTCGGGAGATCTTTGCCGGTCTGGCACAGGCGTGTGGTGTGGGCGAGTACTTCCAGTTTACGTCTGACGATCTGGCGGCTGCCCAGGTGGCACCGTTTGGAATCAATCTGGACGAGCTCAAGGAGCGCGGCTGGGCCGACACGGGTGTTGCGTTGCCGTCGCGTACGGGCGAGCCGGCGATTCCCTTGGATGGCGGCAAAATTGCGCTGGCAAGCGACGTATGGGGGCGAGCCGGTCTGGGCCGCGTTCCCGGTTGGGTCGCGCCCATGGTGGAGCCCGGTCCGGGGATGTTTCGCCTCATTAGCGGCAACCGTCCCTTTGAGTCGCATACCTCGCGCAGGCTTGCGGCCCAAGGTGCCGCCGAGGCTGGATCGGACCTGGATGCCGTGCAGATAAATGCCGATGCTGCTGCGCACATGGGCATCGCCGACGGCGAGATTGTCGAACTCGTGAGTGATATGGGCCGCGACCGCGTGCGCGTGGAGACGACGCCGTATCTGCATCCGGCGTGCATCTTCACCTCGGCCGCCCCCGGCGGGCGTTCGTTTGGCGCCGATGCCGGCGGCGCTCAAGCTTTGGGCGTCGGCCCACTCGACCATACGCCGTTGCGTTGGGACCCGTTGACAGGCGCCGCGCTCACCCAGGAAAACGCCGTTCGCGTGGAAAAGATCGCAGCGCGCGAGGATAATAACGAGTAATTGACTCAGCTGATGTATTCGACTGATCCACGTTTCTTTTGAAAGGCCGCACATGAGCGATAGCCAGAACATGTCCGATGAGGTGCGCGCCCGCCTGCGCGCCATTCCCTCCGTCAACGAGCTGCTTGCCGAGTGGCCGGTAGTGAAGGCGGCGGGGGAGACCTGCGACGCGGTGGTGCATGCCGCCGTCACGGCCGAGCTCGACGAGGAGCGTGCCGCCATTCGCGCCGGTGCCGCCCCGCGCTCTAAGCGCGACCTGGCCTCGGCGATCGAGTGGCGTTCGCATCGATCCGCACTGCCGAGCCTGCGCCCTGCCGTCAACGCTACGGGCGTGGTCATCCATACCAACCTGGGCCGCGCCCCGCTCGCGGAGTCGGCCGCCAAGGCCGTGGCCGAGGTCGCGCGCGGCTACAGCACGCTCGAGTACAGCGTGGATACCTGCTCGCGCGGGTCGCGCAAGGAGCACGCCGCGCAGCTGATTCGCTCGCTCACCGGTGCCGAGGACGCGCTCGTGGTCAACAACAATGCCGCCGCGGTGCTGCTGGTGCTGGCGACCCATGCCGCAGGCAAGGAGGTCATCGTCAGCCGCGGCGAGCTTGTCGAGATCGGCGGCAGCTTCCGCATCCCGGAAGTGATGGAAAAAAGCGGTGCCCGCCTGCGCGAAGTGGGCGCCACCAACCGCTGCCACCTGCACGACTACGCCGCGGCCATCAACGAAGACACCCGTGCCCTCATGCGCGTGCACACCTCCAACTACCGCATCGTGGGCTTCCATTCCGCCGTGCCCCTGCCCGATCTGGCGGCCCTGGCCCGGGAACACGGCCTGCCCGTCATCGAGGATCTGGGCAGCGGTTCCTTCATGGACTTTTCTTCCGTGGGCCTGCCCAACGAACCTACGGTGCCCGAAGTAGTGGCCGGAGGCGCCGACGTGGTGATGGGGGGCCCGCAATGCGGCCTCATCGTGGGCAGCCGGGAGCGCATCGAGGCCCTGAAAAAGAATCCCCTCACCCGCGCCCTGCGCTGCGACAAGCTGACCATGGCCGCGCTGGAAGCCCCCCTGCGCCTTTATTGCGAGCCCGAACGCGCCCGCCGCGAGATCCCGACCCTGCGCGACATCTGCCGGGACCCCAAAGACCTGGCCCGTGCCGCCCGCTCGCTGGCCGC
>CAJMRN010000030.1 GCA_905215815.1 uncultured bacterium
AGGAAACGGGCATCCTCCCAGTGTTCGGGATTGTACTTGGGATCCAGCATCTTCACCAGACCCTTGATCTCCACGGAGTCGTCGGCGGGATTTTCGTTGAGATCCCGGACGTTCTGGATGACCTCGGCCATCTTGTGGATGGCGTTGTCGCCACGCTCCGGGGCGGAGCCGTGGCAGGACACACCGTGCATATCCACACGGATCTCCATGCGGCCACGGTGGCCACGGTAGATGCCGCCGTCGGTGGGCTCAGTGGAAATGACGAACTCCACCTTGCTGCGGGCGTCATCGGGACCGTTGAAGTACTCGTTGACGATGGACTGCCAGCACATACCGTCGCAGTCCTCCTCCTGCACGGAGCCCACCACCATGATCTTATAGCCGGCGGGGATGAGGCCCAGATCCTTCATGATCCTGGCGCCGTAGGTGGCGGAGGCCATGCCGCCCTCCTGGTCGGAGCCGCCGCGGCCGTAGATGATCTCGTCGGTCTCGTAGCCCTCATAGGGATCGGCATCCCAGTTCTCGATGTTGCCGATGCCGACGGTGTCGATGTGGGAGTCGATGGCGATGATCTTGTCACCCTCGCCCATAAAGCCCATGACGTTGCCCAGGCCGTCGACCTTGACCTCGTCATAGCCAAGGTTCTCCATCTCGGCCTTGATGCAGGCGACAACCTCGCCCTCCTCGCAGGACTCAGAGGGATGGGAGATCATAGCGCGCAGGAAGCGAGTCATATCAGCACGATGAGACTCAGCAGCGTTTTTAATTGCCTCAAAATCGAGTTCCTTAGTCATAACAGTTAACCTTTCTACAAGGGTTTACCTACAGGTAGATATTTCAGATAAATCACTTGTGCCAAGCAGCGTGAGGTCGAGCACCCCACAAGCAAGTAACCATAGGAGGCGGACGGAGGACTTTGCTCCGTCGCGAGTTCCGCACGAGCCGGAGAGCACTTAATGTGCTCTCCGTGCGAGCAGGACTGTCCGAGCAGGGAGTAAAGTCCTCCGGCTGCCTCCGGACAGGTCAGACCTGCTAGCAGGTGGGGTACTCGCCCTCCCAGACGATGCGACGGTACTGATCCGGATCGGTGTCGCCCTCGGTGGAGAAGCAGAGCACAGAGCTCGTCTTGTCCAGGCCGATGAGCTCCTTGAGCTCGGCGTACTCGGGATCAAGCATGAGGGTCTCGACCAGGCCGGTGGTCACAGCGCCGGACTCGCCGGAGATGACGCGCGGGTCACCCTTCTCGGGAGCACCCAGGGTGCGCATGCCGCGAGCGGTGACCCAGTCGGGGCAGGACACGAAGGCAGTGGTGTGGTTGCGCAGGATATCCCAGCCCAAGATGTTGGGCTCGCCGCAGCACAGGCCGGCCATGATGGAGGGCATGTCGCCGTCCACGATGCGCGGATCGCCGTCGCCGGCGGCAGCACCCTTGTACAGGCAGGCGGCCGGAGCGCACTCGACCACAACGAAGGTGGGCGGGTTATCGGGATACAGGTTGGTGAAGTAGCCCACCACGGCGCCGGCCAGCGAGCCCACGCCAGCCTGGACAAAGACGTGCGTCGGGCGGTTGATGGCCATCTCGCGCAGCTGCTCGGCAGCCTCGGAAGCCATGGTGCCGTAGCCCTCCATGATCCAAGACGGGATCTTCTCGTAGCCCTCCCAGGCAGTATCCTGAACGATGACGCCGCGCTCGCAGGCATCGGCCTCGGCGGCGGCCATGCGCACGCACTCGTCGTAGTTGACCTCTTCGATGGTCACCGTGGCACCCTCGGCGGCAATGTTATCGAAGCGGGGCTTGGTGGAACCCTTGGGCATGTGCACGACGGCCTTCTGGCCCAGCTTGTTGGCAGCCCACGCCACGCCGCGGCCATGGTTGCCGTCGGTGGCGGTAAAGAAGGTGGCCTGGCCAAAGTCCTTGGCAAGCTGATCGGAGGTCAGGTAATCGAAGGTGCACTCGGCAACGTCCTTGCCGGTCTCGTCGGCAATGTAGTTGGCCATGGCAAACGAACCGCCCAGAACCTTAAAAGCGTTGAGGCCAAAGCGATAGCTCTCGTCCTTAACGCACAGGTTGGACAGGCCCAGGCGCGCGGCCTGGCCGTCCAGGCGGGCAAGCGGAGTGACGGTGTACTGGGGGAACGACTGGTGGAAGGCACGGGCCTTCTTCACGTGGTCGAGGCTCATGATTCCCAAGTGCTTGTCATCGCTCTTGGGCATCGTGTTGCCCGCCCACTGGATCTTATCGGCCATACGGTGAACTCCTTAAGTTCTCTCTTGCCGGCCCCCGCATACGCGTTCCAGCCCATTCCCATTCATGCGGCTGAACTTTTATGTGGATGCCAAACAAAAAGTTTGTTAGCAATGTTCTATCACACTTTTTGATTGCTAAACCTAACAAATTGTTTGTTGCCGTAATCGGTACTTTTTCCCCGCCGAACGGTTACATACCGCAGCGACGCTTTCGTTATTTGCGAACAGGTGTGGTTTATGGCAAAGTGTGCCCAAACTAATTTTTAGGAAGGCACCCATGACCCCCGCACAGATTGAGTTTTACAAGCGTCTTGCACACGGCCTGGCGCTCCAATTTGGCCCCAACTGCGAAGTCGTCGTCCACGACCTGGAGACCGAGGATGTGGACCACTCCATCGTAGTGATCGAAAACGGCCACGTCAGCGGGCGCAAACTGGGTGACGGCCCCAGCCATATTGTGCTTGAGTCCATGCACGAGGGCACCGCCGACGTGCACGACCGCGAGCCATACCTCACCAAAACCGCCGATGGCAAGCTGCTCAAGTCCTCGACCATCTTTATCCGCAACGATGAGGGCAAGCCCGTCGGCATTTTGGGCATTAACTTTGACATTACGCTCATGAAGGCTTTTGAGCGCTCGCTCGATGCCTTTACCGGCACCGGCGGCTCGGGCTACACCGAGCCCGAGCCCATTACCAAAAACATCGGCGACCTGCTCGAAGACCTGCTGCGCGAGTGCGAACAGTTTGTGGGCAAGCCCGCGGCGCTCATGACCAAAGACGAGCGCATCCGCGCCATTGGCTACCTCGACCGTCGCGGCGCCTTCCTCATCTCCAAGTCGAGCGAACGCGCCTGCGAGTTCTTTGGCATCTCCAAATACAGCTTCTATAGTTACCTCAACGAGGCAAAGGCTGCCGCCGGCGACAAATAGTCAGCGCGCCTGCGCCCCTCCCCTTTTGGGCGCGAGTTCTGGAATGCGCGAATCCGAGAGTCGGCCGCAAGGCAAGTTCCATATAATCGATGAATGTGAGCTTTTCGAAAGGATGGAACAAGATGGGGTCGAGCAACGCATCGCGCAACGGCCGTGGAGGCACCGCTTCTGGCGCCAGGCATGCGAAACACGCGTTTGACGAGGGCGAAGAGGGCATTTTTGCGCTGAGCCTCGACGACGTGATGAGCGACCGTCCCTGGACCGCCGAGGAACTCATGGGCGGCGGGGTTCGCCCGGCAGGCCCAAAGCCTACGTCGACCGCTGCTCCCGCCCCGGCCACTACGCCTGCGCCAGCATCCGTGCCCGCAGATGACTTTGCCACCCGCCCCATTATGCAGGCACCGCGCCAGGCCGCCCCTGCGCCCCGCCCCACCAGCGATCCGTCCGAGACGGCGGCGTTCCTTGCCGCGGCGGCACAGCGCCATGCGCCCAGCAGCGCACCCGCGTATGCCACCCCGCAGCAGCCGACACACGCGGCTCCCGAACCCCAGCCCGAGCCCGAACTCGAGCCGCCCGTTATGGATCTGGACGACCTCGCCAACCGCCAGTTTGCCTTCGATTCCTGGGCCGCGGCCGACTTGGACGAGACCTCGGCCGGCATGCCGGCGCTCGATATTCCGGTCAACCCGCTGTTTGCAGCTGCCGAGGAGCGCGACTCCGATTACAACGAAACAACAGCGCACGATGACCGCTTTGATGCCGCGCCCCGCGCCTCCCGCATTGAGACCGAGAGCTACGGATCCGCATCGAGCGCATACGATAACGGCCCGTTTGCCAACGCGTCCGCTCCTGAGCACAACAAGGCTGGCGTAAAGGCCGCATCGGCATCGTCGTATACCCGCGGCACCGACGACGAGCGCTTTGCCGACTTCTACACCGAGGAAGAGCCGCCGCACCTCTCTGAGTTTCCCCAAGCGGCAAAGATCGTCTTTATCGCGATTATCGTGGCCCTACTCGGCGTGATCGCATTTGAGGGATTCCAGCTATTCCGCAGCCCCACCGCGTCCGAATCGGCAACGCAGCAAAAAGAGGACGACAACCAGTACCTGGACATCAACACCCTCAAGGGCGACCCCAACGACGGAGACGAGTAGCGGGGGCTGGGGCGGCTGAAGCGTCCATATGTAGCACCAGCTTCTACGTGCTGTTTTGTCATCCGGTTACACTTTTCCGGATGTTGAGACCGTCGGATTCGACACTTTTCCGTACTTTTGAGGTGCCGATTTCGACACTTTTCCGGATGTAGGCCGAATAATCGCCGCGAAATCAAGCGCCGTCTGCACATCATTTCGCAGACGGCGCTTGATTTCTGTCCGCGCGCGCTGATAGACTCCATCGTGCCCGCAGGGAGCGGGCGCGTTTTATCCAGAGTCGGGGTAGAGAGTTGGCTCCACGATCCCGACGCCAACCGGCCAAGAGGCACGGTGGCCCTGCCAACATCGATGAAAGGGGTCCGTATGGACAATTTCTCTGTGCGCAGCGAGCGTAACTTCCACAACCTGTCAGCCAAGCCGAAACAATTGCATCTTCTGGACGAGCCGAACGGCTACGCCTCGGCTTTGGTCAAGAACAGCCTCTCCCACCAGATGCGCTTTACGGTGCAGGTACTCGAGGAAGAGCTCTGTGTTGCTGGCAACCCGCATGTTCTGCAGATCAAGCTGCTCGGAGACGATTCGCGCGAGCCGTCGAGTTGGAAGCTGTTTGCAGACGGCGTGTGCGTTGCGGACGGATCCGGCGTCTTTGCCCGTGAGTGTTTCTGCGAGGGAGCCAAGGTATTCCTGGACCTGTGCCGCGACGCCGTCGAGGCTGCCGAGCTGCGCCAGTGGAGCCAAAGGGAGTACGAGCTGCTGAGTGCCACGCGCGGGATCGTAAGGGTGTAGACGGGCGGACGAGCCATCGACGATTCTGAGCTGGCAAAGGCCGGGATTTAGATTCCCGGCCTTCAACCTAGCATTGCTTTATGAGATCGAGCACCGCGGGGATATCGTCAGCGCTACGGAGTGCGACATAGGTCGGCATACCCGGCCCAAATCCGCCCTGCGTGCGCTTGTCCCGGCACATGGCCTCCGGGTCAATCAGCTCGTCCACACTCTTTGCCAGGCCGACGGCAATCCAACCACCGTTGCTGGTCCTGCCTTCCAGCACGGCATGCAGTTTTCGCTTGCCCGACCTGAAGCCTACGTAGTACTTGGCTATATAGGACTCCCACGAAGGGTTACCACTCAGAACAGACTCGCACACCTCATCGAAAAGCTTCTGGTTGAGTCCGCCTTCGGCAAAAGTGGGGTGATTCTCCTGCAGAGTCCAGATAGGCGCCTCGTCAGACTCCCCGCGAGAGGGGCGATACTTGTCGACGACATCTGCCGGAAGATCGGGGTACCTCCATATCTCACACGCCTCTTTCGCCAGCTCGTCCGCGCGCTGCCTAATCTCTTCCTCGCCCCATTTTTCATGCGAGGCAATCGACTTGTTCAGGTAGAGCGGGCTGCATTTAAGTCCCACGTTCGGAAGATTGAGCTTGTCCGAGAACGACCGGTTTGAGTACTCCTGGTTGTAGCCCGTCAGCGTAAGGTTGCCCAGGTTGTTGCATAACCTGTCGTGGATGTCTTCCCAGTTCTCGCCAAGCGATTCCTTCCAGCCATGTTCACCGTCGATCGTCTGGGGCATGACGTGCTCGATTTGGTAATTGTCAGCCGAGATGGGCTCCTTTGGGTGGTGCCAGTTCTCCATGCGTTCCAGGTAATAGCGCTTTTTAGAGAAGCGGTTGTAGCAGTCACGCGTCTTAAACTCCTCGACAAAATGCTCGTCTGTCGGAAAGTATGCGGTCATACCGCTGCTGTGGATAAGGAGCATCGCCGTAACGTACTCCTCGATATCGTCCTGCTGCTCGAGATTGCGATACATGCCGGCAAAGAAATTATTTAGGCCCGTGGTAAGTCTGCCGCAAACCGCTCGCCTGAACAGAAACGACTCGATAGTCTCGCAGATACATAAAAACGCATTGCGGTCTAGTCCATTCCCCTCGTAAACCGAATAAAGCAACATTAAGAGGGGCCTTATCTGCTTCACGTCGAGGCTTACGATTCTGCCGAACACTCGGCGCAGTCCGTCGTCCTTCTCCTTACCAAGGAACAGACTGGCGTATCTATGTGCATACCCGCGCAGCTCCTTAAGCAGACCCTCGGTGTCACCATCGTAGTCGTCGGCGAAATAGCGCTTAAACTCGTAGTAGGCCTCGTTCTCCTTCGGCATCCTATTGGGAACTTTAAGCCACAGCCAGTACCAGATAAATGCATTGAACTCTTCTTCGCCGCCTTTTCCGAACAAGCGCTCGAGCGGATGCCAGTAACCCTCGTAGAGCTTGGTCTGCTCGTCGTTGGGAAGCGACATAAGAACGTAGTTACGAATGAGGTCGATAGGCGTGAGCGGCTTACCCTTGGAGTTCATGGACTCAAATATGAGCTGGGCATTATCGACGCCAGCGGTGAGCTTAGTGTCGATGACCTGCACGCGGTTTAGCCCCGCCCAAAGCCTTGCAGGGTCGAATGATTTCCCGTGCATCTTTTCACGGAAGAACGCGTGGTTCTCGACAATGCGATCCGATTTTTCATCCGGCACGGGTGACCTAGACACGATGGAGAACAGCGTCTCTTTATCGTCCTGCGAGAGCACCAATTTGTAGCGCGCTAGACCGTTGTAGTCGTCATCGTTAAAGAGGTAGTCTTCCGCAGCGCCGAAATCTTGAGATCGCCAAGGAAGCCAGCCTTGTCGGGATTACTCTCCAGATAGTCAGCCAAGGCAGCAATCATCAACGAAAACGTCGTCAGACGCTGCTGTCCGTCAATCAGAAGCACTCGCGAGATACTCGTGGCAGAGCTCTCGGACTCGGGGATATAGAGCATCGACCCCACGAAGTGCGATACGCCATCACGGCCAGCGCGCATGACGTCATCCCAAAGCACCTCGCACTCTTTTACGCTCCACGAGTAAACTCGCTGGTACACGGGAATGACAAACTGCATCTTCGCCACGCCCATAAGGTCGAGTAGATTTGCCTCGGTTGCTTTCATTTACGCAATCCCCCTTGTCTTGTTTACGCCGTTTGCAGTCAGTCCTCCACTGAGCGGAGGGCGCTAAAGACGAGAGCATCGAAGCGCTGAAGCAACCGAGATGCTCATATCACTAGATTTTACAACGTAGGCAAACGCTGACGCCGTCATGGTGGCGCGCAATCGTTGCACGCCACTCCCCAAAATCATCCGATGTAAAAAGACCGACACTTGTGTATGTCTTTTGACATTGCCACAGTCTTACGGGCATCTTGCCTCATATGCCAAGAGCGGACTTCTGGATCGCTGCCTCTCCCGCCTAAAGGAGCTTGACAAGAACTGATCGAAGGGCAAATAAGACATCGAGCAAGTCACCGTCGCGCTCATCGCGCCTCACAAAAAGATGGGCAAGCACGGCGCTATCTTGATCGATGGCGATACTGGTAGGGAATTGTAGCCAGATCGCCCGGACCTATTCGCCGCCCGATGCTAACAAGCTGCTGAGCGACTCGCGCTCAGCAGCGGCGCCAACGCGCTTCTGCATCTTCTCGATCTGTTCAAGTGTTGAGGACAAATACTTGAGACCCTTCTTCAGTTGCTTAAGCAACCTGTCATCCCTGCGGTCCCCCTTTCCATTCTCCTTCTCGACATCTTCCTCAACACCAGCGATGCTACGCTGCACGGCTTCGGCCGCCTTCCGCACCAAAATGGCCCCTTCATGCGGACAGCGGTCAGTTGCTACATCAAGAAAAGCAAGGAGCCTCGAACATTCGACGAGCACGAATTGCGCGTAGTTCTCCCCCATCGATGCCGCCAAGGCAACGCCGCCGGAACCCAATAGACCAAGCGCGGCGCCGCCGCCCGTAATCAAAGCAGTGCCACCGGCCATGCCCATGCCGCCGGCAGCCAAGGCCCCACCGCCAGCTGCAGCAAGGCTCGCATTGACAAGCGCAGCCCCGTGAAGGCCGACAAACGAGCCTCCGAAGATACCGACAGCAATATCCGGAGCGAGTACCGCGGCCGCCCCTCCTGCGCCTACGGCCGCCGCCACGACAATGACGCCGCCCACCAAAAGCTTTGGCAATGTACCTGAAAGCTCGCGGAAGCGTGTCCCGCAACGTTTCTCGAGAGAACGTATGGCATCCAAATCAACCGCGTCTTGTCTCCTGGGAAATTCGTGTTTAACCCAAGATCCACTCTCCTTCAAACCTTTATATTCCTTCTTCTCTTCATCTCCCATCTGGGAATAGAGGCGAAACTCGACTAACTCCTGCGCAACCAGCAAGGCGCGTACCCTACCGCCTCGCTGCCGCGAAATAGCCTCAAGGGCTCCGTACGCGTCTTCCTCGCTCAAAAAGTAGCCGTCTGCATCAATGCCTAGGCCATCCGCGAGCGAATCCTGCCACGCGCGGGCCCAGCTCCTCTTTTGCCCTTTGCGCACTTCGTTCTTCTCGTTCCTGCAATCGTAGTTGATGGCGACAAGCTTCAGCGAGAAGGCAATCCTCGTCGTTTCTCTATCTAGGCTATAAAAGTGGAATCCATCGAAGATATCCTGGCGGCGCCTGGCGCGCTCAGCCCAGGCCTCGGAAATTTCCTCCGCCATATAGCCCCAGTCAGCATGGAGGGCAAACGCAAGGCGTCCAACTCCGACGTAGTTTATTCTCATGAAGAGCTTCTGAGCGAAAACGACCTTGTTCCCCTCGCATTCGATACCCGCCCTAACTGCTGCCGTCGCTAGATTTGCCAGAACGAACGAAGTGCTCGCAACCGTGACCATGCGAGTGAGGGCCCTGCTGTTGTAGGGCATGAAATGCGAAGCCTTGAGCTTGCGCAAGCCGGAGGCATCACTCACTTCGCAACGTTCCAGCTCGGCCTTGAGCCTTGAAAGCATGTAGAGACAACGAACGATAACCTCGTTGGCCACGACTGCTGGCACCTGGCTTAAAGCCTGATCGAGAAGACCGACTTCCGTCCGAAGGTCGAAGCGAATGGGCTTGCCGTCCTCGGTTTTGAACGCCGTTCCGTTAAACAGCTTTGAGATCCATTGCTGAATGCGAATATCCTCGCCCTTATAGGCAATCTGCATGTCTTGAAAAACAGGCAGGGAGGAGAGCTCCTTTAGCAGGGACAGCACGACGCCGGGAATGCCCGTCCCCTTACCGGGGTTTGAACTAGACCCCGCCATGTCGCTCACGAGATGCATCGCCCAGAACAGAGTGCCAAACGCGATCTTCTCTGGAACGTTCCTGCCTACAAGAGGGCAGTCGGGATCGAAAGCGGCGGCAGGCAGGTCAAAGGCGACAAACCGGCCGGCCGTATCGGTACCATAGCCTTTGCACGTGAATTGCGAGAGGATCGAACACGCAAGGCCAACCAAGCTCGGGTGGTGCGAGAAATCCCGCAGATGATGTTGGAGCCCGCCGCCAAACTCAGCAGTTAGCTTGTCCGTGGCAAGAGGAAACTCTTTCTCTAGAAAGCGAATAGCGTCTTCTAGAGTTGCATCCGCCTTTGTCATACCCGCAGACTTGGCAATCGTAAGAACGAATTTGCCAACCTTCTCGTCGCCCCACTCTTTGGCACCCTCTAGGTTGAAGTCTTTCTGCCAAAGGATATTCAACGCGCCCGTGAGGAGCCCGCTAACGGCTGCAAGTTCATAGTCGAGCTTCGTAGCCTTTTCAGCCTGAGGGTCAAAATCAAAGAGGACCTCCTCCCCATCGGGAGCGTCCTTAAAACCAACCAGCACGGCGCTACCGTTCAGCGGCACAGATGTAACTTTGGGCAGTTGAGGCATGGCGTAAACTATCTCGCCAGCACTAAAAACAAGTTCGTCTGCCATATCGGCTTCCTCCTGCAAACGCGTAAAATCAGATTGCTCTACGCCGCCAAATCCCTCTTCGTAGAAGTATTCGAAAATCTAGGTGATGCAGTTGCTCAGAACCTCGTCGGGATAGTTCGCCACTGGCAGCCTATACACCTCATTGTGCACGATGACGCACACAGCGTCACGGGTCTCTGCCTATCTGTTCAGCGAATCATGTTAGCAAGCCGCTCTTCAATAATGGAAGCCATCTCGATGTCCACGCTCTTGACCTGCTTGGTCCCAGCGAGTGTCAGCGCGTCCTTGAGTAGGATCCCAAACGCAGTCTTCTGCTGCTGATCCTAGAATCCTTCGCGCAACCATTCCGTCCGCTTGTCGCCAAATGAGCCTCCTACCTCCCCTCTGCCTTCAGCTTCAGCAGCAGGTCTCCCAGCTCGGGGCACTTGTTGGAAAGGCGCGTCTGGGGTCGCTCGCCCATCCCCCACCGCTGGCGGACTTCCTGGGCGCACGGGCTCACGTGGTAGTCCCCGTCCATCACCTGCTTGAGCAGCTTGGCGGTCACGCGCGCATCGGCCAGGGCGCTGTGGGCGTGGCCCGTTGACTCGTCGAACTCGATGCCAAACCACGTTGCCGCGTCACTCAAAGAGACGCACCCGTGGCTGCCCACGTCCATGATCGAAGTGTAAAACGCCTGTAGGTCGGCCCAGTCCGTAGGAAATGTGGAAAGGTCGATGTGCTTTGCCTGGCACTCGGTCAAAAGCTGTCGACGGTCCGTCCCGCTCCAACAGACCACCTGGGCGGAGTAGCGACCGATCCAATCGCTGAGCCTTTTGATCACCATGTAGAGCGGGTCGGCCATCGCGGTGTCCACGGCCGATATCCCCGTAAGCTCGCGGACGGGGAACGCAACGCCTTCGGTAAATTCCGTCTGCACAAACTGCGAGAACTCGCCCATAACGTTGCCGTGGTAATCGAGCTTGACGGCGCCGACCTCGATAATCTCGTTGCGCAGCCCACGGCGCTGGCGCTGCTTTGGCACCGGTGCAAACTCAAAGTCCAGCACAATCTGGCGCGCAAAGTTCGTCGTATCGATAGCCGAGATACACGGCGTCTTTTCAGCTGACACGATTATGGCCTTTCTCCGTCGCCTGCCGCCTGCTACATAGCTACATAGGCGGCTCTATTGCCGTAAGGATAGGCGCCCGCGCGGACATGAAAGCGGGGCGCAATACCATGCGCCAGGCACACGCCATGCAGACGGCCCCAAGAGAGTCGCCCGCTCTATTCAAATGGATGAAAAAATTTAGGCCCGGTGACCTGAATCAGCGGTCATCCCGGGCCCATCAGAGCTCGTAGAGCTCTTGGTTGCTTTGATCTCGCTCTTCACGGCGCTTATCGAACTTTCCGAGGCACTCAAGCAGCATTCGAAGCATAACAAGTCGCTGCCATTAAGGCACTGACCTCTTGACCAAGCAACGGCGCTGCCCAGCTCTCCAGAACTTGGGCTGCCGCCAACTTTATTCTATCCGCGAGCATCTGGTTTACCAAATGGATTTTCGGTAAAGGAAGCACGGCACGTCCGCAAAACCACTACGCCCCAAGTGCCGCCATGGGGATCACCGCCACGCCGTCGTCGCGTGTGTAGGCAATGCTCCCCTTTCCAACCACGACCGCCAAAAACGCCGGCGCGGCATTCTAAGACGCGCTTTCCACTTGAAGCCATGTCGATTCTGGGACACAGTTTCCGCTTGAAGCCCATCCGGAAAGCGCGTCCCATTCCGAGGCTTGAATCCGAGACGTAGTTTCCACTTGAGCTCCTGACGGGAAAGCACGTCCCACTCTGAAGCTCGATTCCGGGATACAGCTTCCGCCAGAGACCTCAACCGGAAACGGCATCCCACTCTGGAGCCAGAATCCGGGACGCAGCTTCCGCTTGAAGGCCGATCCGGAAAATGCGTCCCAGTCTGAGCGCTCATTCCGGAATGCATTTTCCGCGAGGGGCCGATCCGGAAAGGCCATCCCACTCTGGAGCTATAATCCGGGACACGCTTTCCGCCGACATTCCGCCGGCAGCCAACACGACAAAAGAAGGGCCCCATTCCAGCAATTCGAGGACAGGCTCTTGTTCTCGAGCAGAGCTACCCCGCACTCACATCTCGGCAAACGAGATCAGCTTGACGTCTCCCCTACTCTCCGCGGTATCTCGACAGCCCTGCGTAAATCCGCTTTTTGAGAAAAGTGCATAGCTTTTTCGTTGCCGCCTAAAGAGCTCGCTTCGGTATACGAGCTTTTGCAGCACGTCTTCGCCCGCCGGTTCATTGCGCCATTTGCACTCCGCAAACAGCGCAGTGCCCTCGCCATCGTCAACAATCAAGTCGATTTCTTCCTGCGTATGCGTGCGATTATCCGTCCCCCACCAGCGCCCAACGCTTGCCGGAACCACATCGAGCTGGCCCGCCCGCGCGAGTTCGTACACGTATTGTCTGCATATAAGCTCAAAGACCGTACCCATGTAATCCGATACGTGTGGCTCAATGCGCTTATACGCCATCTCGGCCATATCGTTTTGAATCAGCCCAATGTTCTGCGGAACAAACTTGTACCAGAACCTAAACATCTGATCGCTCAGCAGATACACGGCTCGCTTATTGCTCGTCTCGTTTAGGGGCAGCTCGCGCTCGACAATCCCAAGCGACGCCAGCTTATCCACATAGCTCTTTACGTTGCTCGCAGGGATTCCCGTAGAGCTCGCAATCTCCGAGATCTTCGAGCGCCCCTGAGCAATTGCTTGCACGATCGCATCATATTGCTCGGGATTGCGGCACTCCTGCAATAGCAGGTTACTCGGCTCCTCAAAGAGATAGCCCGTAGGAGTAAGAAAAAGACGTTTGATGTTGTCCTTGAGCGGTGCGGCAGGATCGACTTTCTCGATATATGCAGGAATGCCACCCGTCATGCCATAGCAAACTGCAGCGTCTTCGCGACCCATGCTCTGCCACAGGCCGAGGGTCGTCATAAAATCGAGCGGCATGATCTTAAACTGGGCCGTACGCCTACCGTATAGCGGACTCTCGTAGCCCAACACCTGCTCTTCCATAAACGAAAGCGACGACCCGCACAGGATAAGCATAAGCTTGGTCTCTTTGTACAAGTGATCGATCTTGTCTTGCAGCAACGAGCTGATCTCGGGATTCGATTGGGCGAGATAAGGATACTCGTCGATCACGACAATCAAACGTTCCGTGCGAGCCATGGTGGCCAATGCATCGAACGCTTCGTCAAAACTACGAAACGACACGCCTGCAGCACCAACCGAGTCTGCAAGTATCGCCTGGCTAAAGCCGTGCAGGTTTGCCTCTGCATTGGTACGACGAGCTTGAAAGTAAATAGCCTTCTTGCCTTGGATAAACTCTGTGATAAGACGCGTTTTGCCCACGCGACGGCGGCCGTAAATCACAGGCATCTCAAAGGAGCCCGTGCCATACAGTCGATTGAGCTCGGACATTTCCACTGTTCTTCCGATAAACATAGGGCCATCCTTCCTTTACGTTATAGCTAGCTATATTATACCTTCCTATAATATAGCTAGCTATAACGTAATTCGACAAGCGGTGCACACGAAAGGGGCGGTACACCACCGCACGTGGACCGTTCCGGAAACGGTATCCCACTCTGGGGCCGAAATCTGGGACACAGTTTCCGCTTGAGGGCTGTTCCGGAAAGCGCGTCCCATTCCGAGCGGCAATTCCGGGTCACGGTTTCCTCAGGTACAAGATGACGATCCTCCGCCCTTATCACATGCCTTCAAATATGCGATCCAGAAACACAAAACAGCAGATAGAATGCTCTTTTTCAAAAAGTACACGTCTCGAAACTTACCAAGACTTCATATCTAGCTACCGTTCACGGGTGCCGATTACCACCCACCGATTCAAACAAGAAATATGTCGCCAAAAGCAGGTCATCTACCTGCATGGTTAGATTTTGGTCAGCTTTTGGTCAGCTGAGCGGCAAGTTCCAGCTGATACGTTTTTGCTACCCAAAAGGAGGCGGTAGCTCATGACCCATTGCAATGACCAACTCATCGACCAGCTGTTGAACCAAGCCGAACAAGAGGGGCGCTGCCTGATTCCCCCGAGCACGGCGATCCGAAAAGCGCTCCTTCGGCGCACCGGCGGCACGGTTGTCTCGCCCATTCCGGGGTTGTTTGCGCGAAAAACGCGCTGGGATGAACTCAACCGAGCGCAACGCCATTGCGAGATTATCCGCGCCCTTGCGATCATCCATCCCGATTGGACGTTCTGCTCGTTTTCGGCAGCTTGCCTGCTGGGGCTCGAGGTCTCGTGGCGACACCTGAATGTCGTGCATGTTTGCAGCTCGACAAAGCCGTCGGCTCGTCCGGGCGCACATATTCAGCGACACCAGATTGAGCCGGCCGGAGCAATACGCAGAGCCGGCATATCGGTAACGCCGCCCATCCAAACGGCCACAAATTGCCTGCTGCAAACTGGTTTTGTCGACGGCATGCCCATTGCCGATTCGGCGATCTCAAAGCTCGGCCTTGCGCGGGAACAGCTGATGGAGGCCGTTGAGCAACGAGCGACTGCCCGCAATGGTCGCGCGATTCGTACGGCTCTCACAACGCTTCGATATGCCGACGCCCGCGCCGAGAGCGGTGGAGAATCAGTCGCCCGCGCCGTCATGATCGAGACGGGCTTTGCGCCCGACTGGCTTCAATACGAGTTGACGGACCCCTTCGATTCGGCCAAGCCCATACGAACGGACTTTGCCTGGGAGCGCCAGGCGCGGGAACTCACGCTGGGCGAGCTCGACGGGCTCATCAAATATACCGACCAGACTATGCTGGCCGGACGCACCACCGCCGAGGCGCTCGTTGCCGAACGACAGCGCGAGGCGCATCTATCGCTCTACGGTCATCCTCTGTTGCGCTTTACCATGAACGAGGTCCGCTCGGCAGGAGTGCTCGCCAAAAAGCTGCAGACGGCAGGCATCCGGCAGACCGCGCTGCCGGCGTGGCTCAACGAAGTGGAGCTGTAGGAGCTGCTAGGCCGCGCATCGCCGGATCGCATCCCCCCTATCTGGGCCGCGTTTTCCCAACGGCCACGCCAACGGAAAGCGCGTCCCAGTCTGGACGCTCAAAACGGGATGCACTTTCCGGATGGCGGGCCTAGCGGAAAGCGTGCCCCGGAATCCCGTCTCAGAATGGGACAGGCTTTCCGGTTGAGTCCTTCAGCGGAAACTGCATCCCGGAATAGACGCTCAAACTGGGACGCAGTTTCCGCTGAGGTTCTATCCGGAAACCGTGTCCCACTCTGAGCGTCAATTCTGGGATGAACTTTCCGCCTGAGGGTTCAGCCGGAAACGGCATCCCACCCTGAAGCGAAATACTGGGACGCAGCTTCCGGTTGAGGGCTGTTCCGGAAAGCGCATCCCATTCCAGGCGCGGATTCCGGGATGCACTTTCCATTTGAAGCTCCAACCGGAAAGCGCATCCCACTCTGGAGCCGAATTCCGGGGCACGCTTTCCGCCAGAGGCTCTACCGGAAAGTGCATCCCATTCTGAGCGCCAATTCCGGGACGTAGTTTCCGCTCCAAGCAAAAGGCCCCGGCTCGCGATGGAGCTGGGGCCAAAGGCGCAGCGTATGTAGTTGATGCTCAGTGCGGACAGCCCGTCAACAATGGCTGTCCGCACCCTACCCTACCCGCGGTGACGGGCGCGGCTGTAGGGCGTATCCACCATGGGCAGATTTGGACGCAGCTTGCCGTCAAACGCGCGGTAGGCGTTCTGCACGGCGGGCGCCGTGGGAATCGTTGCGATCTCGCCGATGCCCTTGCCGCCATATGCCACAGGCAGCAGCTCGTCCTTCTCCACGTAGATGGCGTGGATATCCGGAATCTCGGGCGCACGGAACAGCCCGAGCGTACCGTACCTTGCCTGGGGCACGCAGTCCTTGAGCGGCCAATCCTCGGTAAGCGCATAGCCCATACCCATGAGCACGCCGCCTTCGATCTGACCCTGGATGGAGATGGGGTTGACCACCTTGCCGGAATCGTGCGCGGCATAGACCTCGCTCACGCGGCCGTCGTCGTCCAGAATGACCACATGCGTGGCAAAGCCGTAGCAGATGTGGCTCTTGGGATTGGGAACGTCGGCGCCCAGCTTGTCGGTCGGCTCCAGATACACGTAGCCAAACTCGCATCCCTCGAGCGCCTTGATGGCGGTCGCGGGATCCTGAGGATGCATGCCCTGGCCGGCGACGAGTTCCTGCGTGCGCAGCTGATAGGCGCGACCGTCGTCGTACTCAATCTTGACGCCGTCGCCATGCGCGCTCACGGGAGCATCGGGTGCGGGCTTGCCGGCCTCGATGCCAACCATGGCATCGCGCAACAGGAAGGCGGCACCGCGCACGGCCTCGCCGGTCACGACCGTCTGACGCGAGCCGGACGTGGTGCCGGAGTCGGGAGCATTCTCGGTGGAGCACTCGCCGTTGGCAATGCAGCGAAGCGGCAGGCCGCAGGCCTCGGCAACGTCCTGCAAAAAGACGGTGTTGCAGCCCTGACCGATGTCGGACGTGGCGGCATAGACCACGGCCACGCCGTTCTCGATGCGGATCTTGCAGCGACCGGCATCGGGCAGGCCCACGCCCACGCCGGCGTTCTTCATGGCGCAGGCGATGCCGGCGTGTCCGGGATGCGCGTAGTAGGCATCCTTGACCTCGAGCAGCGTCTCCTTCAGCGCCGTGGAGCAGTCGGCAATCTGGCCGTTGGGCAGAACCTCGCCCGGCTCGATGGCGTTACGGTAGCGGATCTCCCACGGATCCAAGCCGACCTTCTCGGCCAGCAGGTCGATCAGGCTCTCGAGCGCAAACTCGGACTGACACACGCCAAAGCCGCGGTACGCACCGGCGGGCGGGTTGTTGGTGTAGTAGCCAAAACCGCGAATGTCGGTGTTCTGGTACTTGTAGGGACCGACGGCATGCGTACAGGCGCGCTCGAGCACCGGGCCGCACAGCGACGCGTAGGCGCCGGTATCGAAGTTGATTTCGCAATCCAGGCCGGTAAAGTTGCCCTCGGCGTCGCAGCCCAGTGTAAAGGTGCCGTCCATGGCGTGACGCTTGGGATGGAACGCGAGCGACTCGGCACGCGTGAGCTTACACTTCACAGGACGCTGGAACTTATATGCGGCGAGCGCGGCCAAGTGCTGGATGGACACGTCCTCCTTGCCGCCAAAGCCGCCACCCACGAGCATGGTCTCGACGACCACGCGCTCGGGCTCGTTATCCCAGCCAAACATGTGGGCACACTCTTTGCGCGTGTCGTAGGCGCCCTGGTCGGTCGACTGCACCTTGACGCCGTTCTTGTACGGGAAGGCGACGGCGCACTCGGGCTCCAAGAAAGCATGCTCGGTAAAGGGCGTGGTAAAGCGCTGCGTCACGGTGAACGCGCTCTCCGCCAGCGCCTTGGCGGCGTCGCCACGCGTCACGTGACGGCTCTGGCATACGTTGTCCTTGAGCTCCACCGTGTTGCCAAAGGCAAAGAAGCTGTCGTGCAGGCGCGGAGCGTCGACGGCCTTGGCCTCGGCGATGTTGCGCACGGGCTCCAGCGGCTCGTAATCAATCTTTACGAGCTTCTTGGCCTTCTCGAGCGTCGCCTCGTCCTCAGCAACCACCAGCACGATGGCATCGCCCACGCAGCGGGTGATATCGCCCTGGGCGATCATGACATCCCAGTCCTGGATAAGGTGGCCGACCTGGTTGACCGGCACGTCCTCGGCGCGCAGGATGCCCACCACGCCGGGCAGGGCCTCGGCCTTGGAGGTATCGATGGAGAGCACGCGGGCGCGCGGATACTTGGAGCGCACAGCGCTGGCGTAGGTCAGACCCGGCTGATCAAGCTCGTCGATGTCGTCGGGATACTTGCCCTCGCCGAGCACCTTCTTGCGCACGTCAATACGGAAGGCGCGCTTGCCCACGCCGTAGTCGTCGCCGCGCTCCAAGTCCTCGTCGATCTGTTTTTCGCCGCGGAGCACCGCGGCTGCCAGCGAAATGCCCTCAATAATCTTCTTGTAGCCGGTGCAGCGGCAGACATTGCCGCGGATGGCGTACTTGATCTGCTCCTCGGTGGGTTCGGGGTCCTCGGCGATGAGCGCTGCGCCCGCCATGACCATACCGGGGATGCAAAAGCCGCACTGTACGGCGCCCACGGCGCCAAAGGCGTACACAAAGGCCTCACGCACGTCCTCGGGCAGGCCCTCGACGGTCACGATGTTGCGGCCGGCGGCAAGAGCGGTGGTCAGCACGCAGGCCTTGACGGCCGCACCGTCCACGTGGATGGTGCAGGTACCGCATGCGCCCTCGGAGCAGCCGTCCTTGGCGGAGTGAATGTGCAGGTCGTCGCGCAGGTAGCGCAGCAGCGGTTTATTTTGGGTCGTCGTGCGCTCGATGCCGTTAACGGTAAAAGTGAATTCCTGTGCCATGGTGATTCCCTTCTACACGCCGGCGGCGATGCCGGTGCGGTCGTGGATGGCGCCATGCGGGCAGACGACGGCGCACATGCCGCACGACAGGCAGTCCACGCCGTCGATATGGGCGCAGTTGTCCTCGATGCGGATTGCGCCGGCAGGGCACTTTTTGGCGCACATGCCGCAACCGATGCAGCTGGTGTCGCAGATCTTGCGCGCAATGGCGCCCTTATCGGTGTTGTTGCAGCGCACCAGGATGTTCTGGTAGCCGGGAACGAAGGCAATCACGCGCTGCGGGCACGCCATGCCGCACAGGCCACAGCCCGTGCACTTGGAGCGATCCACGCGGGCGACGCCATCGACCAGCACAATGGCACCGTGGGGGCAGGCCGTAACGCAGGCGCCACAGCCAATGCAGCCTTCGCTGCAACGGGCGTCGCCGCCTGCGGAAGCACAGCCGCTTCCGCAGGCAACGTAGGCCACGTTATGTTGAATGGATTTGGCCATAAGAGACTCGCCTATTTCTTAAGAAGGTACGAATAGTTGTCGCGCACAGCCCTGATGGTCAGGCGGACGGCCTCGGGAAGGCCGGTGTTGACGGCATCGACCGAGACGGTGCGGACCGTGCCGGCGACGCGGACCTTAAAGTGATCCTCGTCCACGGCCAGGAAGCCCTCGTTCTCGGAGTTCTCCATGTCCTCCTCGCTCCAGAACAGGGTGAGCTTGTCCTTGTAGGGACGACCCTCCTGGTAGGGGCAGAACACGGCGCAGTTGCCGCACTCGTTGCACATGCCGTCGACGTGGACGACCTGATGCTTGGCCAGGCCCGGCACCTTAATGGCAACGTTGGCGCGGTTGGGGCACACGTCGCAGCAGACCTCGCACACCGAGCCGCAGCCCAGGCAGCGGGTCTTGGTGCAGTTGCGCTTGTCGCGGCACAGCGACCCCTTGCGCTCGTAGCAGGTATCCTCGCGGCCAGCCTGCTCGTTGCAATCGGCGTACTTGTTAAAGTCCACGCCGGTGATGGCACGGGCGACCTCGGCGGCGTCGGCAATAGCCTCAACCACGGTGGCAGGACCGCGACGGCAGTCGCCCGCAGCCCAGACGCCCTCGACGCCGGTGGAGGTGGCGGCAAGGCGGCCGCGACGGTCGTGCTCGACGCCCGCGGCATCGTACAGGCTGGCATCGATGCCCTCGCCCACGGCGCAGATCACCGTGGTGGCGGGAAGCTCGACGGTCTCACCCGTGGCGACAGGGCTGCGACGGCCGCTTGCATCCGGCTCGCCAAGCTCCATAACATCGCAGGTCAGCACGGCGCCGTTAAGTGCCTTGGGCGCCAGCAGCTCGCAGAACTCAACGCCATCGGCAAGAGCAAGATCGAGCTCTTCCTCGTCGGCGGGCATCTGCTTCTTGGTGCGGCGATACACCAGGCGCACGTTCTTCACACCAGCCAGGCGCTTGGCCACGCGGGCAGCATCCATGGCGGTGTTGCCGGCGCCGATGACCACGACGTCCTCGCCCAGCTCGAGCTTCTCGCCCTTCTTGGCGGTCTCGAGGAACTCCAGCACGTCGAGCTCGGCACCCTCGCCCAAGCCCGCAGAGCCGGGCATCCAGGCACCGGTGGCCACGACCACGTCGGTAAAGCCCTGGGCCTTGAGCTCTTCAATGGAATCCACGCGAGCGTTGAGCTGCACCTTGGCGCCAAAGGCCAGGCAGAGCTCGGCATCGTGGGAGATATCGTCGCTCGCAATACGGAACTCGGGGATCACGTGACGGACCACGCCGCCGAGCGAATCGCGGGCCTCAAAGATGGTGACGGGCACGCCGGCG
>CAJMRN010000031.1 GCA_905215815.1 uncultured bacterium
ATCTTCGGAATGCCGAGCGTGATGAGGATCGGCGCGCAGGTCGAGGCCATGATGCAGTAGTTTGCAGTCGTGGGCACACCCATGCCGAGCACGATGCAGCAGAGCATGGTCAAAAACAGCGCCAGCAGCAGCGAGAGCGTCGGGTTCGGGATCTTGCTGCTCAGGGCGACGACGCCGCTGATGAGCTTGGACGCCAGACCCGTGACGGTGATGCAGCCTGCGATCATGCCGGCCATGGAGCAGGCCACGGCGACCGTGATGCTGCCCTTGCCGCCGGCCTCGAGCGCCTCGAGGATCATCAGGCCGGTCTTTTTGACGGCGATGCCGGCGGCGCTGCCGGTCTTGGTCTCCTTTGCCTCGGCCGCAGCGTCGCGGATCGTACCGACAAGGCTCACGGCGATGGAGATGAGGATGGCGATGGAGGCCGCATACTGCAGCGAGCGGATGTTTGCCGTGACCACCCAGATCAGGAACACGAGCGGCAGCAGCAGATAGACATTACGCATGAGGTACTTGAAGCGGGGCAGCTCCGAGCGCGGGATGCCGCGCAGGCCGAGCTTCTTGGCCTCCAGATGCACGGAGATGAAGATGCCGCCGAAGTACAGCACGGCAGGCAGGATCGCCCAGAGGGTGACCTGACCGTAGGTGACATTCATGTATTCGGCCATCAGGAACGCGGCCGCGCCCATGATGGGCGGCATGATCTGGCCGCCGGTGGAGGCCGCCGCCTCGACCGCGCCGGCGAATTCGGGCTTGTAGCCGGTGCGCTTCATCATCGGGATCGTAACCGAGCCCGTAGTGACGGTGTTGCCGACGGAAGAGCCGGACACCATGCCGCACAGTGCGGACGAGATGACCGCGACCTTGGCCGGGCCACCGGAGGTCCAGCCGGCAATGGCATTGGCGAGATCAATGAAGAAGCTCGAGATGCCGGTGCGCTCCAGAAATGCGCCGAAGATGATGAACACCGCGATAAACTTCGCACACACCTGCACGGGCGTGCTCAGCACGCCGGACGTGCCGAAAAAGAGCGTGTAGATCACGCGGCCGAGCACCTGATCAAACGTCTGGCCGCCCTTGAGCATACTCACGAACGTGTACACGAGCAGCGCACCGACGACCACAAGGATCGGCACACCGACACAGCGGCGGCACAGCTCGGCTAGCGTCAGGATGCCGGCCACGCCGACGGCGATGAGAAACGGCGTCATCTTGGCGGCGCTGGTGAGCGTCTTGATGAGCGTATCGTAGTTAAAGCAGTAGTAGAAAAACGCAGCCGCGCCGATGACCATGATGACGATGTCATACCACGGCAGGCGATTGACGTGCACGTGCTTCTTGCTGACGGGGTAGGTCAGATAGCCCATGATGATGATCAGGCCGAGGAATGCCGTCAGGCGCACCTCGAGCGCGGCGGTGCTGAACAGGGTCGACCAGATGCAGTAGACCGAGAACAGCGCCATGACGACGGAAATGACGATCTTGGGCTTGCCCGCCCAGATGCGGGTGGCAGACTCGCGGTCATACTTGCGCATGACGGCGTCCATATCCTCCTGCAGAGAAGCGGCTTCCGCAGCGGCTGCGGTCTTTTTGGTGTCAGACATATAAGAGGAAACCTCCGTTCCGGGTAGAATGGAAAAACTACGGCGTCAGGGGTACTGACGCCGTAGCGAACATTTACGGGATGCGGCGCATCACCGGGTCGGGCATCAATAGGTGCCGGCCTTGATGGTGGCGGCGGTGTAGTACGGGGACGCGGACAGCAGGGACTGCACGTGGCTGTCGTCGAGGCTGACAAGGTAGACATTACCGGCGGTGGCGAGGTCGGTGATGGCCGTGGTGGGCGCACCGGCGACGATGAACGCGGCGTCGATCTTGCCGTCCTTCAGGCTCTCGGCGCTGTCGCCGAAGCTCTGGTACACGGCGGAGATGTCAGACTCCTTGAGGTCGTAGGCGTTGAGCACGTCAATGGCATTGAAGTACACGCCGGAGCCGGCTGCGCCGATGGAGACCTTCTTGCCGGCGAGGTCGGCAACGGTCTTGATGTCAGGGTTGGTGGTGACGATCTGCACCTGCTCCTGATACAGCTGGGCAACGACGGAGAATCCGGTGACCGGGCTCTCGAACAGGCGCTGGCCGTTATAGGCATAGTTCATAACGTCGCTCTGCACGAAGGCGATCTGGACGTTGCCGTTGGTCAGGTCCTCAACGTTGGCCTGAGAGCCGCCGGAGGTGAGCGCCGTGACCTTGCAGTCGGAGTTGGTGGAGACGTAGTTGGCCAGCACGCTGCCGAAGCCGTAGTACGTGCCGGTGTCGCCGCCGGTGCCGAAGTTGAGCGCAGCAGCGGTGCCGGTACCGGCGCCGTCCTTGACCGCGTCGACCTTGAAGCCCTTCTCCTCAAAGTACTTGGCAGCACCGGGGTGATACGGCACGCCCTTGACCGAGGCAGCAGCCTCGAGGTCCAGCTCTGCGCCCTTGCCGTGCTGAGCGGCGATGGCGTCGAGGTTATTGAAGATGGTGGACACGAACGCATAGATCTGGTCGGTCGGAACATCGTCACGCGCGATGACGACTGCGCCGACGGAGACGGTGCTGGTGTCGACCTTGGCCGTGGAACCGGAATCGTCTTTTTTGTTGGTGTTGCCGCCGCAGGCGCACAGCGCAAACACCATGACGAGGGCCAGAGCCAGCGCCACGATTTTGTTGAACTTCATAATAGTTTCTCTCCTTTTTGAAATTTTCCTCTTCAGAAGATTCAATATGCGTTCATTATACCTGCGCGGAGCGTAAATTTCAAGCAAAAAATGAAACTTTGGCACGCTCGATGTGCAAAATCTTTCACGCATTAGTGAAATTATGATACAAATCGCCACATCTTGCGCCTTTTGGGCAGATTTCCCCTCATCGGGTACAAGATACCTTTTCCATACAGAAAAAGGTCCGGTCTGTGCAGTTTTTGCACAGACCGGACTCGGGGTTGTATGCACTTATTCGTCCTTGTCGGAAGCCGGATCGGGCTGCACGAGCACACGCTCGACGCGGCGGCCATCCATGGCCAGGACTGTGACGGTGAGATTTTCGTACCGGAAGCTGTCGCCCGGCTTCGGGAACGTGCCGAAGCGCTCGAGCGTCCAGCCGCCGACGGTGGCGCTGTCGGCGTCGTCGAGGGCGTCCTCATTCCAGCCGAGCAGCTCAAGAAAGTCCGAGATCGTCATGTCGCCGTCGAGCTCACTGGTCATATCGGGGCTCGTGATGCGCGGGGCAAACTGCGACAGCGCGTCAATGATGGCAATGCCCAGCTGGCTTGGCTCAACGGGATCGTTTTTGAGGTAGCGCACGGCGTACAGACGCTCGATGATGCTCGCACGCGTGGACTTGGTGCCCAGGCCGCGCTTTTCCATCTCCTGCACGAGCTTGCCCTGGCTGTAGCGCGCGGGCGGCTCGGTCTGTTTGGCCTCGAGCTTAATGTCGAATACGTCGACCGTATCGCCCTGCTCAAGCGGCGGCATCTGCTCGTCGCGCTTGAGACCGTACGGGTATGCCTCGCGGAAACCGGGGGTCACGAGCACATCGCCCGAAGCCACGAACGGCTCGCCGTTCACATCGAGCTCGAGCTTGGTGTTCTCGATGGTCGCAGGCCCCATGAGCGTCGCCAGGAAGCGGCGGGCGATGAGGTCGTAGAGCTTGCGCTGACCGCCGTCGAGCGTGGACGGATCGCCCTCGCCCGTGGGATAGATAGGCGGGTGGTCGGTAGTCTCGACCTTGCCGCGCGTGGGCTTCATGGGGCCGGCGAGCACTTTTTTGCATACGGGCGCCAGCGCCGGGTTAATCTTTGCCAGGTCGCTCACCACGGCGCCCAGATCGAGCGTCGCAGGGTACACGGTGTTGTCGACACGCGGGTAGCTGATGAGGCCCGCCATGTAGAGGGACTCGGCGATGCGCATGGTACGCGCAGGCGAGATGCCCTCGGCCGCGGCGGCAGCCTGCAGCGAGGTGGTCGCAAACGGCGTGGGCGGTTGCTGCTTACGCGAGCGCTTGGTCACCGCGGCAACGGTCGCCGTCGTAGCGCCGTCGACGTGACCATACGCCGTCTCGGCAGCGTCCTTGTCGGTAAAGCGCGCCGTCTTGTGCGCAATCTTAAAGCGGTCGTCCTCGGCAGCACCCTGTGCGGCACCCATGCCGCGGATCTGCCAATAGTCCTCGGGCACAAACGCCATGCGCTCGCGCTCGCGCTCGACCACCAGGGCAAGCGTCGGCGTCTGCACGCGGCCGGCAGAACGCACGTTGCCAAAACCGCCAAACTTGGCGAGCGTCAGGTAGCGCGTGAGCACCGCACCCCAAATGAGGTCGATGTGCTGACGGCTCTCGCCGGCGTCGGCCAGGTTCTGGTCGAGCGAGACGAGATTATCGAAGGCCTGCGTGATCTCGGCCTTGGTAAACGAAGAATACTGGGCGCGGGCGACCGGCAGGTCGGGCGCAACCTCGCGCACCTTGTTGAGAGCGTCCGAACCGATCAGCTCGCCCTCGCGATCGAAGTCCGTAGCGATAATGACGCTGTCGGACTTCTTGGCAAGGTTCTTGAGCGAGCGAATGAGTTCTTTCTCGGCCGGCAACTTAATGACGGGCGCCCAGGTGAGATAGGGCAGGCTCTCGAGCTTCCAGCCCTTGATGGAGATGCCATCGGCAAGAAACGGCTTGCGCTTGGTGTCGTAGGGCGGACGTGCCAGGCCATCGGGTATGTCGGCCGGCAGCATCTCGCCGTCCTCGGTGACCGAATACCAGCCCAGCTTTTTATCGAACAGCACGCTGTCACAAAAATCGGGCGCGAGGATGTGACCGGCAAGGCCGATCGTCACGCACTCCTCGCCCTTCCACTCAAAACGGTAGATGGCGGTGTTGTACACCTTGTCCTTTTTGGGCTTACCCGTGGACAGACGCTCGGCGATCTGACGCGCGGCGTCGTTTTTCTCGGCGATGATGAGCTTCAAAAGAGGCTCCTATCTCGTATCTCTGCGGCTACGCCCGCCCGTATGGCGGCCGACTTACGCCCTTGCTTGCTCAATCTGCCCGATGAGCCAATCGCACCAGGCATCCATGCCCTCGCCCTTGCGCGCGCTCACGGCAAACCGCGGCGCCTGCGGATTGAGGTCATCGAGTGTCTTAGTATACCTATCCATGTCAAAATCGAAAGCCGGGGCCACATCGACCTTGTTGAGCAGCTGTGCGCCGGCGTGCTGGAAGATGCCCGGGTACTTGATGGGCTTGTCGTCGCCCTCGGGCACCGAGAGGATCATGATGGACAGGTTCTCGCCCAGGTCAAAGTCGACTGGGCAGACCAGGTTACCCACGTTTTCGATAAAGATGACATCGATGTTTTCCAGACCCACAGCCTGGTCGAAGGCGTCAACGGCCTCCATGATCATGTTGCCCTCGAGGTGGCACAGGCCGCCCGTGTTGATCTGGATGGCGGGCATGCCGGCTTCCTTCATGGTGATGGCGTCGACGTCCGAGGCGATATCGCCTTCGATGACGGCGCAGCGCAAGCCGGCCTTGTCGCGCAGGCGCTCGTTAGTGCCCAGAATCGTTGTTGTCTTACCCGAGCCGGGGCTCGACAGCACATTGATCACATAGGTGTTTGTCTCTTTAAATCGCTGACGCAGCTGATCTGCCAGGCGCTCATTGCGCGACAGAATCGGCGACGCGATATCAATCGTTTTCTCGGCCATACTTAGCGCTCCTTACTTTAGCCCCTTTGTACCCTGTCCCCAGGTGGCTGGCGGGTTAATCGTCGGGGGTTTCGATTTCGATACTGGCGATGTCGAGTTCGCGGCCGTGCAGCAGACGCACGTTGGCGCCGCCACACTGGGGACAGCGGCAATGGAAGCGGTCGTGCTCGAAGACCTCGCCGCAGTCCAGACACTCGCTTTGTGGATGGACCTCCTCCACGGCAAGCTCGCAGCCGCGCGTGAGCGGATCCTCGTCGCGAAACGTCTCCCAGGCAAAGTCGAGCGCCTCGCGCACGACCTCGGTCATATCCCCGATACGCAGCGTTACCAAAACGGCGCGCGAGGCCCCCGCCCCACGCGCCGCGCGAATCACTGTATCGAGTATGCCGTTGACAATGCCAACCTCGTGCATACCGATTTACTCCTCGTCGTCCTCGTCGTCCGAGAACAGGTCCAGACGACTCACGAACAAGCCCTCCTTGCCCTCGCGCGCGGTAATGACCACACGGGCGATGGCGAGCGAAATCTCGTAGAGCGAGAGCAGGGCGCCATACATGAGGCCCAGCGTAACGGGCGAGCCGTCGGGCGTGATCACAGCCGAACCCACGAGCAGGCCCACGTACACGTAGCGCCAGGCGCCGCGGAAGGCCGCGTAGGACACGATGTGGAAAACAGACAGGTAGAAGATGATGAGCGGCAGCTCAAACGCCACGCCAAAGCCGATCATAAAGAGCAGCTCCATGTTGACGTAGTTCTCCAGATCGGGCAGTGCCGTAGCGACGGCTGAGGTCTCGCCGATGAGCCACTCAAAGCCCGCAGGAATGATGATGAAGTAGCAAAAGATGGCGCCCAGGAAGAACAGCACCGTCGAGGCGAGCACCGTGGGCACGACCCACTTGCGCTCGTTGGGGCGAAGCGCCGGCAGGAAAAACGCCAGAATCTGCCAGATGATCATGGGCGTGCACATGACAACAGCCATCTTGATGGCCAGCGAAAAGCGCAAACCAAAGCCGCCGAGCGTGGTAGTGATGTAGAACTTACCGTCCGGCACAAAAGAGCGGATGGGGTCTTCCAGGATGTCGAGCACCACAGGCGTGGCGAAATACAGCACGATAGCGGCGGCAAACACCGACACGACCACGATGGTCAGGCGGCGACGGAGCTCTCCCAGGTGATCGAAGAGCGGCATTCGCGCAGGTCCGATAGGCATTACTCATCGCCTCCCTTCGGGGCGTCAGCGGCAGCGGCGTCGTCCTCGGCCTCGAGCTCGCGAGCGAGCTGGTCGACGACGGCCTTGCGCTTGCGGGGACGACGGGCGTAGAGGTCAGCCGTCGTGGGCTCTGCCGGCTCGGGCTCGGGCTCCGGCTCTGCAGCAGGCTCGGGCTCGGCTGCGGCAGCAGCAGCGGCGGCAGGCTCTGCACCCTTGGCCTCCTCGGCAATACCTTCGTCCTCGGTGGCACCCTCACTTGCGGCCTTCTCGGCGGCAAGGCGGGCGCGGCGCTCCGCAAAGGTCTCCTTCTTTGCGGGCGCGGCCGTCTCGACGGCATCCTCGTCCGCATCGGAATCGTCATCGACGGCAGCCTTCTTGGGCTTGACCGGAGCCGAAGCAGCCTCGCTTACCGGATCGATGATCTCGGACTGAACAACGGCCGTCATCTTTTCCTGCGTCTCGCGGAACTGACGAATGGCACGGCCGATCGTGCGGCCCATCTGTGGGAGCTTATCCGGGCCAAACAGCAAAAAGCCGAAGACCACGATGATCGCGAGCTCACCCTCTCCAATACCAAACACACATACCTCCAAGGCTCGATGTGAGTCGAGCCCGCACCGCGCCATTCGGCCGGAACTCGTCTATTCATTCGGTCAAGTATAGCGCCCGGACGCCAAAACGTCCGAGCGCATCACAAACATATGCCAAACGGCACGCCCTTTTTGGGGGCAAAGATTATGCCGCCGTGATCGAAATCTCCTGGTCGACGCCCAGCAGCTGAACCACGCGCATCACCTGGGGCTGCACATTAGTGCAGCTAAAGCGCTTACCGTGGTCGACCGCGTGGTGCGCGGCGCCCACGAGCACGCCAATGCCCGTCGAATCGATGTAGCTCACCTGGGCAAAATCGAGCTCAACGGCCTCAGTGGGCTGCTCGAGCGCCAGGTCAATGGCATTGCGCAGGCTATCGGCGTTAGAGATATCGATCTCGCCGGTCACCTTAATGGTGTAGATCTCCGGTGTGGGGTTGGTGGAAATACCCAAATCCATGTATACGCTCCTTTACGTATCGAAAGTGCGGATAGTACTGGGCGCGGACTTGCGGGGCCCTAGGCGTTAGGCGCGCTCGGCACGCGCAAGCTCGGCAGCGACAAGCTTAACGGCCAGCACCAGTACGTCGAGTGCTGCCTCCAGGTCCTCGACCGTGGGATAGCTCGGCGCGATGCGGATGTTGGTGTCGCGCGGATCCTTGCCATAAGGCCAGGTGGCACCAGCCGGCGTAAGCTTGACGCCCAGGTCGGCACAAAGCGCGGCGACCTTTTGGGCCGAGCCCTCGGGACCATCAAAGCTCACAAAGTAGCCGCCGCGGGGATGTGTCCAAGTGGCGCAACCCGTATCGCCCAGGCCCTCGGTGAGTTTGCGCTCAACGGCCTCAAAGCGCGGGCGCAAAAACTCGGCATGCTTTTTCATGTGCTCCTTGACCGCCTCGATGGTGGGAAGGAAGCGCACGTGACGCAGCTGGTTGAGCTTATCGGCGCTGATAAGGCCGGCCTTCAGGCGCTTGGAGAACTCCGCGATAACCGCGGGGCTCGCACCGATAAAGCCGATACCGGCGCCCGGGAAGGTGATCTTGGACGTCGAGGCAAAGGCCACCACGCGATCCTCGGTGCCCGCCGCGCGAGCGAGGTCAAAGATGTTTGCGAGCTCGTCGGTCTCATCGTACAGGTCGTGCACGCAGTAGGCGTTGTCCCAGAAGATGCGAAAATCGGGTGCGGCCGTGGGCATCTCGACCAGGCGACGCACAGTGTCCTCGCTAAAGGTGATGCCCGTGGGGTTGGAATACTTGGGCACGCACCAGATGCCCTTGATGGAGTCGTCGGCGGCAACCAGGCGCTCGACCTCGTCCATGTCGGGGCCGTTGTCGGTCATCGCGACGGGAACGTTCTCGATACCCAGGTCGGCGGTGATGCCAAAGTGGCGGTCGTAGCCGGGAACAGGGCACAGGAACTTGACCCTCTTGCCGTCGTGCGCGGCCTCATAAGCCTCCCAGGGCTCGCTGCCGCACGAGCCGCAGCGCCAGAACATGCCAGCGATATCGTGCTCGATCAGCAGGCTCGACGAACCCAGTACAAGCGTCTGCTCGGCGGGGCAACCCAGGAACTCCCCCGCTAGCTTGCGTGCCGAGGGAATGCCCTCAAAGCAGCCGTAGTTGGAGCAGTCGACGTTGCCGTCGTGCAGATCGGCATCGGCATTGAGGATATCGAGCATGGGTCGAGAGATGTCCACCTGGGAGGGCGACGGCTTGCCGCGGGCCATGTCGAGCGCCAGGCCCTTGGCCTTGACCTCGGCAACCTCGGCTTTGAGTGCCTCGATGGCGGCATCGAGTTCGGTGGTTTCCATCTTCTGGTAGATCGTCTGCATGGGGTGCGACCTTTCGCGAAGCGGTACGTTGCAGTTCGTCTAAGTATAGACCGCCACCGCCGCAACGGTATGAAGCCGTGATAGATTAAGTTCATCGCAATGAATTATGAATCGCCGCGCATGCCGGCGTGGGGCGCCCAAGGAGGCACTATGGAATACGGATCGTTCCAGGCCGAGGAATTCGGCGACCTGCAGCGCCTGGTCGACGGGCTGTTTTACGACCGCCGCGCCATCGACCGCCTGGATCTCATCGTACAGGCCGAGATCTTGGACCTGGCGCCCGATCTCATGGAAATCGTGAACCTTTTGCCGCCCGGTTACTACGACCGCCAGTCACTTTGCGACCAGCTCAACTCCGCCTTGGCCGCCCACGGCTGGGGCGCCGTCTACGGAACGGTGGAATAAACCTAGTCGTTTAAGAACGTCCCCAATGACTAAAACGCCGCTTGTGATGGTGTTCACAGGCGGCGTTTTCAAACTTGTATGTGCTCTTACTCGTCCTTGGGCGCGGGGTGTTTGCAGACCACGCTCATGTAGATCATACCGAGCACGGCAGCGGTGACCGAACCGGCAAGGATGGCGGCCTTGGCAGCCAGAACCTCAAACTGGGCCGTCGGGAAGGCAAGGCCGCTGATGAGGATCGACATGGTGAAGCCGATGCCGCCCAGAATGCCCACACCGGCAATCATGTGCCAGTTAACGTTATGCGGCAGCTCGCAGACCCTAAACTTAACCAGGGCAAACGTCATGCCAAAGATGCCGATCGGCTTGCCCAGCAGCATGCCAAAGTACACGCCGAGCGTCACCGGGTCGGTGAGCAGCGTGCTCATATCCACACCCACTAGGCGAACCTGTGCGTTCACGAACGCAAAGATCGGCAGAATCACAAAGTTGACCGGCGTGGAGATCAGACGCTCCATGCGGATGAGCGGCGGGGTCACGCGGTGCATGACGCGCTCGACCCTGGTGGTCGAGACGGTAAAGTCATGCTGGCCCAGGATGTGTGCCTCGTCGTCGTAGCGGTCATCAAGCAGCGGCAGGCACTCGCCCAACCAATCGGTGAGGCTATCGAGCTTGACGCCGCACTTGGCCGGAATGGTAAAGGCCAGGATGACGCCGGCGAGCGTGGCATGTACACCGCTCTTGAACATGCAGAACCACAACAGCAGGCCCAGTACCGAATACGGGGCGAGGCGGTAATGCTGCGTCTTGTTGAGCCACACGAGCGCGCAGGTCACCAGCGCGGCGGCGCCCAACCAAAACGGATTGGGGCTCTGACCGTAGAAGATGGCGATGGCGGCGATGGAGATGAGGTCATCGGCGATGGCGAGCGTCGAGAAGAACACGCGCACGCCGTTGGGCACGCGGTTGCCCAAAAGCGACAGCACGCCCAGCGCAAAGGCAATATCGGTTGCCATGGGGATGGCCCAACCGTTGCGGGCGCCGGCATGGTTAAAGATCAGGTAGATGCAGGCAGGAACGACGACGCCGCCCACGGCCGCCAGCATGGGAAGCATGGCCTGACGCGGATTCTTGAGCTCGCCGACCGTCATCTCGTACTTAAGCTCAATGCCCACCAACAAAAAGAAAATCGCCATGAGGAAGTCGTTGACGAAAAGCTCAACGGTAAGACCGGCCGTAAGGTTGCCCAGACCCACATACAGCGGGGTCTCCAAAAAGTGATGGATGGCCTCGTAGGCATCGGTATTGGCGCAAATGACGGCGGCGATGGCGGCGATGACCATAACCGCGGCGGAAATCGTGCCGTTCTCGGCGATGCGCTCCCAAATGTCGTGGCGTTCAAAGCGCTTGCGCTCACGGACGTTGAACAGCTGCTCGGTTGCTGCCATGGGCGGCTCCTTTCACGGGAAAGCTCCCGTCTTAAAAAAGCACGGCCCGCCCAAGTGGCGGCGCCGCGCTCTAACGTATTACGCTTGCATCTAGCCTACCCTGCACGACAAGCACGCAGGCGTGACCGAAAAGCGGAACCACAGGTTGAACATTATTTGCTCAACGGCACGGGCACGCCTGTCCAAGAGACGACGCGGCGCATGCACAAAAAACGACCGGAGCGCGGGGCGTCCGCGATCCGGTCGTGGCGTTCGGTCAACTAAACCTAGCAGGCGGCCATGATGGGGGCAGCGACCTGCTTCTTACGGGAGAGGACGCCCGGCATCCAGACGCCGTCGTGCTCGTCGGCAATGCCCAGGCCCTTCTGAGCAGCCTCGGTCTCGCCCTCGAGCAGGACCTGCGAGCCCTCCTCCATGATGTCGGTGATGCACAGGACAATGCCGTCGGCACCCTTCTCGGCGGCGTAGGCGCGCATGGCCTCGCGGATCTCGTCAATCATGCCAAGCGCACGGCTCTTGTCGACGGTCTCGTACTGGCCGATGAGCAGCTTCTTGCCGGCGGGCTCGAACATCTTGATGTCGTTGCCGACCATCTCGGCAGCGGTGAAGGAGCCGGACGGGCGGGTAAGGAAGACCTCCATGCCAAACTTGACCGGGTCGACGCCCACCTGCTCGCCGAGCTTGGCGGCGACGGCGCGGTCGACATCGGTGGTGGTGGGGCTCTTGAGCATGAGCGTGTCGGTCATCATGGCCGAGAGCAGCAGCTTGGCCTGGACGTCGGAAAGCTCAACGCCGAGCACGTCGGCGAGCTTGGTGACGATGGTGCAGCTGGAGCCCCAGGGCAGGCAGATGTAGTGCAGCGGGCCGGCGGTCTCGAAATCGCCGATGCGGTGATGGTCGACGACGCCAAAGACCGTGGCGTCCTTAAGGCCGGCGACGGACTGGGCGGACTCGTTGTGGTCGGTGAGGACGACGAGCTGACCGGCCTCGACGGACTCAATCACGCGGGGCTCGGCAATGCCGGCGTCGGCGAGCAGCTTGGCGGACTCCGCCGGAAGCTGACCAAGGGCGCAGGCCTCGTAGGTGTTGCCGGCATACTCAACCTGGTTGAGCAGCTGGGACAGGACGACGGCGCTCATGATGGCGTCGTTATCGGGGTTCTGGTGACCAAAGACAAGAACGTTTGCCATGGATATCCTCCACTTGATATGTGTACTTGGACGTAGCTATGGTAGCACGCCGATGCCGAGCCTTCGCAGACGGAAGGGCCACGGCATATTTTGTGGCAGGTAGGGGGTGCGGACAGAAAGTTGGACCGTGAAGCGGTCCGGACTGGAGGTTCGCATGTACAGCAGGGATAAGGTCGAGCTCTTCCTCCTGGCGACGGAGGACGGCATGGGGCCGACCGCCGCCGCGAAGTTCGCGGGGGTCACGGTGGGCGCGGCCAAGAAGTGGGCGACGGGCCACCTCCCGCACAGCTACACCGGGGCGCGCTGTAGAATCGGTGCGAGGAAACCGCCACGGAAGGAGGCCAGCTTGGGCCCCGACAAGTCGATCTACGCCCCGCCCGCGACCGGCCCGCTCGCCGGGCTCAACGAGGACCAGATAGAGAACCTCCTGCTCAGGGCGGTGTTGGCCGACCTAAAAGCGGAAGGGTGGGACCCGGCTTCGATCTCGAACAGGAGCAAGTGCGAGCTCGGCGAGAGATTGAGGCGGGCGACCGCCCTGCCCCTCCGCTCGATCACAGGTTTCTTGAGGATATCGAAGAGCTCCTATGAGTACTGGAGGCCCCGCGTCGCCGCACCGCGCGACCGCGACGCCGACATACGCGACCGCGTGGTGCGCATCTTCCGCGAGGGCTCGGGGTGCTGGGGGTACCGCACCGTCTGGGCGCGCCTGCGCCGCGAGGGCGTCCGCGCCAGCGAGAAACGCGTGGCCCGCGTGATGCGCGAGGAGGGCCTCGAGGTCGTCTACAACAAGAGGCGCGCCCGGGGCTACAGCTCCTACGCCGGCGAGGTCTCCAAGGCGCCGGAGAACCTCGTGAACAGGAATTTCCACGCCGACGAGCCCAACCGGCTGTGGCTCACCGACATCACCGAGTTCAGGCTCCCGGGCGGCGAGAAGGTCTACCTGAGCCCGGTCATCGACTGCTTCGACGGGATGCCCGTCGCCTGGTCGATCGGGCTGCACCCCGACAAGCGCCTCGCGAACTCGAGCCTGCTCAAGGCCTGCGCGGCCAGGCCGGCGGGCGCCCGCACGACGATCCACTCGGACCGCGGCGGCCACTACCGCTGGCCGGAGCGGATCGGGATCTGCGAGGAGAACGGGCTGGTCAGGAGCATGTCCGCGAAGGGCTGCAGCCCGGACAACTCGGCCTGCGAGGGCTTCTTCGGCCGTCTCAAGAACGAGTTCTTCCGCTACAGGGACTGGGAGGGCGTGACGGCCGAGGAGTTCATGGGGAGGCTCGAGGCCTACCTCGTGTACTATCGGGACGGGCGCATCAAGAAGTCCCTCGAGTGGCTCAGCCCGATGGAGTACCGCAGGAAGCTTGGATACGCCTAGGCGCGGTCCAAGAAATCGTCCGCACCCCCGTATGGGGACCAAGACTGTCCCTTTTGCACCGTGTTGGTGCAAAGTAACCTGACCCCCTTGCACCAGCTATTTACCGGCGGCGCGCAGGGCTACGTAGGCGGCGCCGATGATGCCGGCGTCGTTGCCGAGCGAAGCGACCTTGATGGGCGTCTCGCGCGAGGCGGAAAGCGCGTAGCGCTGGAAGTGCTCGCGGACCTTGTCGAGGTAGACATCGGCCGAAGCGGACGCGCCGCCACCGATCAGGAACATCTCGGGGTCAACCACGTTAGCAATAAGCGCCAGGGCACGGCCGAGATAGTCGGCCATGGTATCGGCAGCTGCCAGCGCGAGCTTGTCACCCTCGCGGCAGGCCTGGAACACGTCCTTGGAATCAGAAGGCCCGGTGAGCTCGATGGGCTCGACGCCCGCCTTCTTGCACTCAGCAAGGTAGTTGCTCACCACGCCAGTGGCGCTGGAATACTGCTCCAGATGGCCATGGCCGCCACAGCCGCAGGTGCGCTCCTCAGCCGGGTTCAGGCACATGTGGCCAATCTCACCGCCAGCACCCACAACGCCCGATACCACGTCGCCGTTGACGATTACGCCGCCGCCCACGCCGGTACCGATGGTGACCATCACGACGTTCTGCACGCCCTTGGCAGAGCCGAGCCAGGCCTCGCCCATGGCAGCGGCGTTGGCATCGTTCTCGTACTTAACGACCGCGTCGGGGCAGTGCTTTTGAATGGCGATCCTCAGCTCGGGCAGGTTAATGGCAATGTTGGCCTTGACCTTGGCATCGCCCGATGCCGGGATGGGGCACGGAACGGCCAGGCCAATGCCCGCCACAAAGGCACGCGGAATCTGCGCCTTGGCGACCACCTGGTCGATAGCCTCGGTCACCGCGGCAAAGCCCGCAGCGTCAACGATGGGAGGCGTGGGCACGCTGGCCTTGGCAAGCAGGTTGCCGTCCTCGTCGAACAGGCCCTCCTTAACCGAGGTGCCGCCGACGTCGATGCCGATGTAGTACTGCTTAGGTTCCATGGGAGCCCACCTTTCTCGTTTAAACATTGCCTGTATGGTACCGCTCCCAAGGCAAAAACCTACCAAAAAGGGACAGGTTTGTTTTGGCAGGCTTTATCTGGGGAAACGCGAATGGTCGCTTAATAGGTCGCGCAAGACCTTCCCCAAATATAAAGGCGCCGGGAGGCGGAGACTCCCGGCGCCCGTCAAAGGGACTGTGTTGTCTGTTGGACCGCACGGCCCATCGCGGCGATAACGCCGACTAGGCCTGAAGTACCTGCAGCTGCTTGTGAATCTCGATGAGCTCCGTCGCCATGACGCGCATGGTCTCGGTACCGGCCATCTGGTCCTCGGCATGCAGCAGAATCAACGGGGCCTCGCCGTTACGCTCGCCGTTGGCCTCCTTCTTCAGAAGCCCCATGTGAACATCGTGGCCACCGTTATAGGCCTCGTCGCCCTGCTTGATAAGCTCCTCGGCGGCGTCAAAATCGCCCTCCTTGGCCTTTTGCACGGCATTGATGTACATGCTCTTGGCGGTACCGACGTAGCTGATGATCTCGAAGCAGGTCATCTGCAGTTCGTTCATATCCTCCATGCGGAGCACCTAGCCCATCACGCTGACGCAGTGGTCGATGATGCCGGCAGCGTTCATGCGGCCGTAGTCGACCATGTTGATGACCTCGACCGGAAAACGACCGGCGGCCTCCTTCTCAAAATCGCCCTTGGTGTAGCCGATCTGCGGACCAAGCAGCAACATGTCGCACTCGTCCAGGTGATCGTGGGCCTCGTTCATGGGACGAGCCTCGACCTCAATATCCAGACCACGGTTTGCAACCTCGGCCTGCATCTTCTGGACCAGCAGGCTCGTGGACATGCCGGCATTGCAGCAGAGCATGATCTTCTTCATGGTTTCCTCCTTATAACTGCGCGGCGCGCAGACGACAACTGGTTGTATTCCTTGCGGCTATTGTGCCCGCTCCCCTGTATCTTTACGCAAGGGAGAGAGCCGCGGGCACCGGCACCGCGTACCGGCGCCCGCAAAGGTGAAAGGGACGAACGTTAGGCGTTCTACTCGGCGAGAGCCTCCTGCTTGGCGATTGCCTTCTCGGAAATCTTCATAAAGGGCAGGTAGACGGCCATGCCAATGACAATCTCGAGAGCCTGCCACACGCCGGCGCGCCAGTCAAAGCCCGTAGCGAGCAGGGCATTGATGACGGGAGGCATGGTCCAGGGCACCTGGGCGATGCAGGGGCTGATGATGCCTGCGCAGGTAAGGCCATAGGTGATGCCGATGAACAGATCGGGAAGAAGGACGAACGGGATCATGAGCGGCAGGTTGTACACGATGGGGTAACCGTAGATAACCGGCTCGTTGATGTTGAACAGACCAGGCAGGATAGCCATCTTGGAAACGGTCTCGGAAGCCTTGTTCTTGGAGAACAGGAGCGTGTCGAGCAGAAGCATGAGGGTGCAGCCCGAGCCGCCGATGAGGGCGAAGCTGTTAACGATCTGCATGTTCATGTAGTGATCGGGCTGGATGGTGCCACCGGCGGCAAAGGTAGCCATGTTGTCGACGATGAGCATGGTCAGGATCGGCTCGACGGTAGCGCCAGAGATGGTGGACTGGTGAATACCGACGCAGAACAGCAGGTTAGCAAGGGTGTAGATGAGGATAACAGCCCACGGACCGGCGTTCATGATGCTCTTGAGCGGGTTGGAGATGCACGTGGAGATGATGGTGCACAGATCGGTGCCGGCGCACACGGCGAGCAGGGCTGCGGCAAGAGCGAAGATCGCGAGGTTGAGCAGCATCGGGATCATGACGTTGAAGGAGTTGGAGACCGCGGGAGGCACGCCCTCGCCCAGCTTAACCTTGAGCTTCTCGACGCCAGAAATCTTGATGAAGAGCGAGACGGAAAGCAGGGCGATGATAATAGCCGAGAACAGACCGTTGGTGCCGGTGTTGGCAGTCGAAAGGGCGCCCGTGACCTCGGCGGAGGTGATCTTGTCGGTGAGCAGCGGGCTCGTGGCGGCAAGCGAGGCGGTGATCTGCTGCGGCATCATGATGACGAAAGCAGAGATAGCGACGACCACGCAAGCGAGCGGGTTATCGAAACGCTTGTTCTTAGCGAGGCTGTAGCCAATCAATCCGGCCAAGATAATGGCAGAGACGTTGAGGGTGCCCAGCGTAATTGCCGAACCCCACGTCTGAAGGTTGGCAAGGCCCGCCGCATCGAGCGGGAACAGAGGGAACACGACGTTGTTAATAAGAACCGCGATACCCGCAAGGATATAGAGCGGCGTGATGGTCGCGAAGGCGTCACGCAGGGAACGCAGGTGAACCTGGTTTCCCACCTTCGCAGAGACCTCGGCAAACTTGTCGAGGAAGCTCTTTCCGTTGTCACTGGCCATGATTGCTCCTAACTTTCAAATCCGGCCTTTTCCTATGCGCACGGTGGTCTGTCGCCCTCTGCCACCAGATGTGCCATGTGTTGCGCGCAGCGGCGCGCGGTCTGGGCGTTCGCCCGTTCGCTAATCAACCACGTGAGTCGTGGCGACCTGCTTGAGCCAAGCTGCCGACTTCTTAAGGCGGCGCTTGTAGCCGTCCATAAGGTCGACCTCGACAAAACCGTAACGGTTCTTAAAGGCATTCGCCCAAGACCAGTTATCGATGACGGCCCAATAATGGTATCCACGGCACTTGGCGCCCTCGGCAATTGCCTTGGCAACCCACTCCAGGTGCTGGCGTACAAAGTCGACGCGGTAGTCATCCTGGATGGTTCCTTCGGCGTCTCGGTTCTTGTATTCGTCCATGATGCCGATGCCGTTCTCGGAAACGAACCACTCAAGATCGGGGTAGTTCTTAGCGCAGTCCATGCCAAAGTCGTAGAGGCCCTGCGGGTAGATCTCCCAGCCGCGGCTCTCGTTCATAACGGCGTCGGGCCACACGTACTCGTCGGCAAAGTGCGGCAGACCGTACTGGTCGATCTTGCTCGCCGGCGCCTGAACGCGCGTGGGGTGGTAGTAGTTGCAACCGAGCCAGTCGACAACACCCTGCTTAAGAATCTCTTGGTCGCCGGCACGGAACGGAAGCTTAACGCCGCCCTCGGCCAGGCTGTCGAGCACGTCGGCGGGAAGCTCGCCCTTGGTAATGAGGTCGAGCCACCAGCGGTTGTTGATGCCGCTGGTCATACGCACGGCCTCGAGGTCCGCCTCGCTGGGGTTCTCCTTGGTGTAGACCGGGGTAAAGCAGTTGATCATGCCGATCTTGGCATCGCTGCGAACGGCGCCCTCGTCATAGGCGCGACGGTAGTTGGCCACGGCCAGCGCATGTGCCAGCGAGATGTGATACTGCACGGTGCGAGCGCGGCTAAAGTCGTGGAGCTGCGGGAACCACACGCCCTCCTGATAGCGCTGCTCGGGCTCGACGATGGGCTCGTTAAAGGTGAACCAGTACTTGATCTCCTGGCCAAACTCGTGGAAGGCGACGTCGGCGTAATGTGCGTAAGCCTCGACAACCTCACGGCTCTCCCAGCCGCCACGGTTAAAAAGGTAGGTGGGCATGTCAAAGTGGTACAAGTTGACAAACGGCTCCAGGCCGGCTTCGCGAGAGGCGCGGAACAACTCGTGATACCACGCGGCGCCTTCCTCGTTGAGGTTGCCGTCGGCATCGAGCAGACGGCTCCACTGGATGGAAGTGCGATAGGTATCCAGGCCCAAGTCCTTCAAAATGCGAAGGTCTTCCTGGTACTTGGCCATAAAGTCATTGCCGGCGTAAGAGCCAACGCAGTTGTAGAACGAGCCCAGATCCTGGATGGACCAGGTGTCCCACAGGTTCTCGAGCTTGCCGCCCTGGTTCCACTGACCCTCAGTCTGCGGGCCGGACATAGCAGCGCCAAAGAAGAAGTCGTTGGGCAGCTGATACTGTGCCATCAAAGTCCTCGCTTTCGTGTTCTAGAGCTTCCGGTTGGAGACGGGTTTGCTTTGGCAGGTTATCCGGCGCGGGCGCGCACCGGTCATACCGATATCCAACCCGCCAAAACAAAACCGTCCCCAAACGGTCGATCCTGTTCTGCGGAAAGATTCCGTTCGTTGCTTAAACTATAGCGCTCTAATTCTAAAAGTAAAGCGTCTTTTTCTTTTTTCTTTCTCGAGCTTCTTAGATAAAGGTTATATGGGTGCCTTGTTAAGGGTTATACTTACTTGCGTATTGATATATGTCGGAAAGGAGGTTCAATGATTCCCAAATACGAGGCGATAGCTGCAGATATTCGTCGAAGCATCGAGGATGGCACTCTTAAACCGGGCGACAAGCTTCCCACCGTCGTTGAGTTCTGCGAGCTCTATAGCGTTTCCAAAATCACCGTCAAACGAGCTATCGAGCAAATCACCGAGGAAGGTCTTATTACCAGCCGTCGTGGATCGGGTACCTACGTTAAGGACACGGCGGGACTTCCCGGCCAGGCGTTTTTCCAGGGCAAAAACGACCGTGCCCAGGGTTTTTCGTATGAGCACCGCGGGGAGAAGGTGGCCTCGGTGGTCTACGATTTCTCGATTGTTAATCCACCAGCGGACATCGCAGCCCAGCTGGGAATTGCCGAGGATGACTTTGCCTATCACATCGTGCGCGTGCGTCAGGCCGATGAGAAGCCCATCGTTATCGAGTACACCTACATGCCCCTCGAGCTGATTCCAGGCCTTAAAAAGAAGGACCTGTACGGATCGGTCTACCACTTCATCCGCGAGCAATGTGGGCTGAAGATATCGAGCTTCCACCGTACCATTCGCGCCGTGGCAGCAACCGAGGAAGAAGCCAAGCGTCTGGACACCAAACTTGGCTCTCCCCTGCTCGAGCTCACCCAGATTGGCTTTTTGGACAGCGGCGCCGCCTTTGAGTATTCGGTCTCGCGCAACGTTGGCGACCGCTTTGAGTTGCACAACGTAACGTTGGCATAGGTTTTTGTAGTCATCCGGGCGCTCGCTTTGAACAGTTTTACGCAGCGTCCGCGCAACACAATGGGGGTATGAACATGTCCGATTTGATTAAACTGACGCCGATCTTTCACGAGAAGATCTGGGGCGGCCGCCAGCTCGAAACCGTATTTGGTTACGACATTCCCAAGGGTCCCATCGGTGAGTGCTGGGCCATCTCGGCCCACCCCAATGGCGACTGCCAGATTGCGGAGGGCCCGTATGCCGGTCACACGCTGTCGTGGCTGTGGGCCGAGCATCGCGAGCTCTTTGGCAACTGCGAGGGCAAGGAGTTCCCGCTACTCGTTAAGATTCTGGACGCCAAGGACGACCTTTCGATCCAGATTCACCCCAACGACGAGTACGCCGCCGAGCACGAGAACGGCAGCCTGGGCAAAACCGAGTGCTGGTATGTGCTGGACTGCGAGCCCGGCTCCACGATTATCGTCGGCCAGCGCGCGCATGACCGCGCCGAGGCCGCACAGATGATCGAGGACGGCCGCTGGGACGACATG
>CAJMRN010000032.1 GCA_905215815.1 uncultured bacterium
GCGACGCGCTTGCCAGCATGGGTGGAGCCGCCGCGACCGGCGCCGCCGTGGGCCTTGGCGCCGCAACCAGCATCGCCTCCAACATGGCAAGCCCTCGCGCCCCGCAGCGTCCGCTTGCCCAGCTCGTCGACGTCGTGAGCGGCGAGAGCCACAGCATCACCTCCGCACAGGTGACCATCGGTCGCGAGCGCTCGGTTTCTGACATCGCCCTGCGCGACCCCAACGTGTCGCGCCGTCATGCCCAGCTCACCTTTACCGGTTCGGACTGGTCGATCGAGGACCTCAATTCCACCAACGGCACGCTCGTCAACAACCGCCGCATCACGCGCTGCCCGCTGCGCAACGGCGACCTGCTGACGTTTGGCCTGAGCACGTTCGAATTTAGGGGATAGTCGCTTATGAACATCGATATCGTCCTGTTTGCAGGCCGCATTGTCCTGGTCGTCCTGCTCTACATCTTCCTGTTTGCCGTTATGAAGACCGGCGTGGGGCTCGTCCGCGGCCAGCGCCGTGACTCGGCCATCTGGACGATCGATGTGGACAAGGGCCCGCGCGGCATCCGCGGCATCCACGTGGATATGCTCGGCCCCGTCATCGTCGGCCGTTCGCCGTCGTCAGACATCTGCATCAACGAACCGTTTGTCTCGGCCTCGCATGCACGCTTTTCGCTGCAGGGCCCGGCACTTATTATCGAGGACCTCAACTCGCTTAACGGCACGCTCGTCAACGGCCGCCAGCTGGTGGAGCCCGCAACGCTGCGCGAGGGCGACGAAGTCCAGATTGGCGACGTGGTCATGAAGGTGAACCGTCGATGATCGACGAGGAGAACAAGTCCGCAAACATGCCCGAGACGTCGGCTGCCCCCGCAGCCGCGCCGGCTCATGCCGCCCCGGCGGGCCCTGCGCCCGTGGAGCCCGAGGACACTGTGTTCTCCCTGCCTCTTTCGCATGTGACGCAAGAATATCCGACATTGACCGACGACGAGGATGTCGAGGACAACGCTGACGGCGGCACCGCCCCCATCGGTGTGCACGCCGCTGCCGAGCAGCCCGCGGTCCCGCAAGACACGCCCGCACCGGCTCACTTTGCCGAACCCGTCGCCACGGCGATTACCGAGAGCTCCGCGGTGTTTGCGGCTCCCGAGCCCGCGGCACCGGTGTTTCCCGTAGCGCCGGTACCCGCCGCCGCGCCCGAGCCCGCATCTGCACCGGAGTCCGCGGCGGCTCCCTTCCCCGCGGCCGCATCGGCACCCGAGGCCATGCAGTCTGTGGCCGAAGACGTGCCCGCAGCAACGACGGAGGATGTCTCCCAGCCCCACGGCACGCCCGCGCACTTCGCGACGCCCGAGCCCGCAGCCGTCGCCCCGCAAGACGACGAGCCTGTCTACCGCACAACCGAAGAGCCCACCACGCCTAACGTTGACGACCCGAGCAACGATGCCGACACTGTCTCGCCCGGCGATACGGCCGAGATTGACGTTGCCGCCGTGGAGGCCAAACTTAAGGACCCCGGCTCGACCATGAGTTTTGAGCCGCTGACCGACGAGCGCATCGAGACCGACTCGACCTACGACGCCGGCACGACCACACAGCTCATGTGGGGCGCCCGCTCCGATGTCGGCTGCGTGCGCCCGCATAACGAAGACTCCTATCTGGTGCAATCGCCGCTCTTTTGCGTATGCGACGGCATGGGCGGCCACGCCGCCGGCGAGGTAGCCTCCTCCATCGCCGTCGAGACCATTGCCAAGACAGCGCCGCAGGCAGCCGACGCCGCACGACTGGCGGCAGCCGTCGAAGCGGCAAACGCCGCGGTGATCGAAGCCGCGCTCAACGGGCTTGGCAAGCCCGGTATGGGCTGCACGGCAACCTGCGCCTATATCGAAAACGACATGCTCGCTATCGCCCACGTGGGCGACTCGCGCGCCTATCTGCTCCACGAGGGCACGCTCATCCGCGTGACCCGCGACCACTCCTATGTGGAGGAGCTCGTGGACGCCGGCGAGATTACGGCAGACGAGGCGCGCGTCCACCCCAACCGCTCGGTCATCACCCGCGCCCTGGGCTCGGATCCCGCCATGTATGCCGACCACTTTACCCTGCATGTCGAGGAAGGCGACCGCCTGATCCTGTGCTCGGACGGCCTTTCGAGCATGATTCCCGATAGCGATATCGAAAACATCGCCACACAGTCCTCGACCGCGCAGATTTGCGTCGACAACCTTGTTGACGCGGCACTGGTCGCCGGTGGGCACGACAACGTCACCGTGGTCGTCGTTGACCTGGTCGACGATGGCGTCATGCGCGAGGCAAAGCGCGTCCGCCGCCGCAACATCACCATTGCCGCCGTCTTGGGCATCGCTTTTGTGCTGGCGGCAGCCATCTGGGCCTACACGGGTATCACCAGCTCGTACTACCTGGGCACCTACAAGGACACCGTCGCGGTCTACCGGGGGATTCCCGGCAAGCCGCTCGGCCTTAAGCTGCACTGGCTCGAGAGCACGACCACCATCGAGCTGTCCGACCTGCCCGAAGACACGCAAAATCGCCTGAAGGCGGGTATTCAGCAGACGAGCATCGACGATGCGCAGGACACTATCTCCAAGTACCGCCATCAGATCGACGAGGAGCAGACCCGTCAGGTGATTGACGCGCAAACAATTCGCAATAACACCGACCAGAGTTCGACCTCCGAATCGGATTCCGAGAAAACCGCCGAACAGTCCGCCGAGGCCGAAGCCTCCGATAAGAATTAGAAAGGGAGTGCCGCTTATGAGTCGCCGCAACACCGAACTGCTTTTGCTCATCGCCTCGGCGTTCCCCGTCATCCTGCTGTATGCGATGTACGTGCTCACCGCAGGCGCCGCCATCTCGTTTGAAACACTTGCCGTTCCGATCGGTCTCTTTGCCGCCTTCGCCGCGGCGCATATCGCCGTGCGCATTCTGGCACCCGGCGCCGACCCGGCCATCCTGCCCATCGTCTTTGTGCTTTCGGGCATTGGCATCACGTTTGTGACGCGCTTGGCGCCCACGCTCGCCATCTCGCAGCTCGTCATCCTGTTTATCTCGGTGGCGTTGATGGTAGGTACGCTTGCGCTGGTCAAAAACCTCGACGTGGTCATGCGCTACAAGTACACCTTTGGCATCATCGGCATCATCTTGCTGATGCTGCCCATCTTTATCGGCACCACGATCTCGGGCTCCAAACTGTGGATTCGCATCGCCGGCTTTACCATTCAGCCCGGCGAGTTCGCCAAGGTCTTTATCGTGCTGTTCCTAGCCGGTTACCTGGCCGAAAACCGCGAACTGCTCTCTATCTCCAACCGCAAGATCTTGGGTCTTAAGATTCCGCGTCTGCGCCTGCTGCTGCCGCTGTTCGCAGTCTGGGGCGTATGCCTGCTCGTCGTTGTCTTCGAACGTGACCTGGGCTCGGCCTTGCTGTTCTACACCATCTTCTTGCTGATGCTTTACGTTGCCACGGGTCGTTTCTCGTATGTCATCATCGGCCTTGCGCTCTTGGCCGTGGGGGCTGTGGGCGCCTACAAGTTCCTGTCGCACGTCCAGGTGCGTTTCCAGATCTGGGCCGATCCCTTTAAGGACGCGCAGGGTCAGGGCTACCAGATTGTCCAGTCCCTCTTCTCGCTGGCCGACGGCGGCCTTGTTGGCGTCGGCATTGGCAACGGTATGGCCAATAACATCCCCGTCGTCGAGTCCGACTTTATCTTCTCGGCTATCGGCGAGGAGATGGGCCTTTTGGGCGGCGGCGCCGTTCTTATCCTGTTTATGCTCTTTGCCGTACGCGGCCTGACCACGGCGGCCCGTGCCAAGTCCGACCTTGCCGCCTTTAGCGCCACCGGTCTTACGGCCGCTATCAGCTTCCAGGCCTTCTTAATCGTTGGCGGCGTTACCCGCCTGATCCCGCTGACCGGCGTCACTCTGCCCTTTATGAGCCAGGGCGGCTCCTCGCTGCTGGCAAGCTTTATCATCGTCGCGCTTTTGCTGCGCGCCGGTGACGAGGCAACCGGTCGCGAGGCCGAGCTTACCGGCACCGGCACCATGGCCGCCATCACTGACGACCAGGTCGCCTCGGCGTCCTCCCCGGCCGGCACGCGCTTCGCCACTTCATCTTCGTACGCCCGTGGCAGCCACTCCGCCGCCTCGCGCATGCGCCGCCGCCTGCTCGACACGCCCGAATCCGGCGTGCTCGGCCGCGTGGCGCTCGCCAATCGACTGACCCGCGCCGTGTTCGCCTTTACGGCGCTGTTCGCCATCCTTATCGGCAACCTCACCTATGTCCAGGTCATCAAGGCCAAGGACTATCAGGACATGCCGACCAACAACCACACCATCGCCCGCTCCAAGTACATCCAGCGCGGCTCCATCATCACGTCCGACGGCGTGACGCTGGCCGAGTCGCTGCAGCAGGAGGATGGAACCTACGCCCGCTCCTACCCCAACGGAAACATGGCCGCTCACGTGGTGGGCTATGTAAGCCAGCAGTACGGCACCGCGGGTGTCGAGAGCGTCATGAACGACACGCTCACCGGCTCCAAGGATTATTCCAGCTGGAACAACGCCCTCGCGTCGCTCGCGGGCCAAAACCAACCGGGCAACACCGCCAAGCTCACCATCGACTCGCGCATCCAGACGGCTGCCGAGCAGGCACTCAAGGGCTTTAAGGGCGCCGTGGTGGTTATGGATCCGCGCACCGGCGCGGTCCTCGCATGCGCCAGCTCGCCCACCTACGACAACACCAACATCGACGCCCTAATGCAATCGGGTGGTGGCGAGGACGGCTCCATGTACGACCGCGCCATGAACGCGCTCTACACCCCGGGCTCCACGTTTAAGGTCGTCACGCTTGCCGCGGCACTCGAGACCGGCACCGCCAGCCTTTCGAGCACTTACAAGGCGCCCAGCTCCATGGATATCGGCAACGCACCGGTCACCAACTACGCCAATGAGAGCTTCGGCACCATCAGCCTCCAGCAGGCCTTTGCCGTATCGTCCAACGTCGTCTTTGGCCAGGTAGCCAACGAGGTCGGCGCCAACTCTCTCGTCCAGTTTGCCAACGCCTTTGGCTACGGCCAAAAGCTCGGCCAGGACCTGACCGCCGCAGCTTCCATCATGGCCGACCCCTCGCTCATGACCGAGTGGGAGACCGCCTGGGCAGGCGCCGGCCAGCCCGTCGGCATGGACCACACGCCAGGCCCGCAGACCACCGTCATGCAAAACTGCGTGATAGCGGCGGCCATCGCCAACAGCGGCGTGGTCATGGACCCGTTCTTCGTGGCCCAAGTGCTCGCCCCCGACGGAACCGTGGTCAAGACCACGCAGTCCCGCTCGCTCGGCCAGGCCGTCAGCGCCACCACGGCCGAGCAGGTCAAGCAGGCCATGCTCGCGGTTGTCCAGTCCGGCACCGGCACCGATGCCCAGATTCCGGGCGTCAAGGTCGCCGGCAAGACCGGTTCGGCCGAGACTGGCGGCACCAACGTCAACTCGATGTTCGTCGGCTTCGCACCTTACGATTCACCCACGGTCGCTATCTCGGTGGCTTTGGAGGATTACGACAAGCACGACGTCAAGGCGGCCAAGATCGCCGGCATCGTCCTGACCGCGGCACTTGCCGCCCAAGGAGCGTGATGCCCGTGATCGAAGCACGAGCATGTGGTGCACCGCAGCCAACAGGCTAGCGGCAACGCGCCACACGGCCCCAGCGGCCACATCGTAGGTACTACACACATCGTTGAGCGAATAGTTATGTTAGGAGCAGGAATGGAACAGAGGGTCCTCGGGGGAAGATACCTCCTCAAGGATAAGGTGGGAACAGGCGGCATGGCGACCGTCTACCGTGCACAGGACCAGGTCCTCGACCGCACGGTTGCCGTCAAGATCATGCTGCCGCAGTATGCTGGCGACGCAACCTTCGCCGCACGCTTTAAGCAGGAGGCCCAGGCAGCAGCCGGTCTCTCCTCCCCCTATATCGTGGGCGTCTACGATTGGGGCAAGGACGGCGACACCTATTACATCGTCATGGAGTACCTGCGCGGCACCGACCTTAAGAGCGGCATCAAGAGCCACGGCGCCCTCGACCCCAAGAAGGTCGCCCAGATCGGCTCGCAGATCAGCTCCGCGCTTTCGGTCGCCCACAAGCACGAAATCATCCACCGCGACATTAAGCCGCAGAACATCATGGTGCTGCCCGACGGCAACATCAAGGTGATGGACTTTGGCATCGCACGCGCCAAGAACAGCCACCTCACGCAAGACAACAACGTGCTGGGAACCGCCCACTACGTCAGCCCCGAGCAGACCCGCGGTCAGGACCTCGGCCCCACCTCGGATATCTACTCGCTGGGCGTCGTGATGTACGAGTGCGCCACCGGCCGCGTTCCCTTTGACGGTGACGACGCCATCTCGGTCGCACTCAAGCAGGTCAACGAGCTGCCTATTCCGCCGAGCCAGATCAACTCCGGTGTCGACGCCGACCTTGAGCGCATCATCCTCAAGTGCATGGAGAAAGACCCGGCAAACCGCTTCCAGACCGCCGACGAGCTGCGTCAGGTGCTCAACAGCTACCTGTCGGGCCGTGCCGTCAACGTCTCGGAGCCCACGCGCATCATCGGTGCCCCCGGTGAGCTGGGCGCCACCAAGACTCGCGAGCTTTCCGATCAGACGCGCGCCATGGTGCGTCCCGTCTCGGGCGTGAGCGGCCAGAATACCACCCGTAGCTCGGTTTCGGGCTCCACCGGCTCCTACGAGGTCGAAAAGCCCAAATCCAACAAGAACAAGATCATCGCCGCCGTGGTGGCAGCCGTTGCCGTCATCTGCATCGTGGTGGCCTTTGCCACAGGACTCTTTGGCGGCGAGCAGGTCACCGTGCCCGATGTGCTGGGCAAGGACCAGCAGACTGCCGTCGAGCTGATCAAGGAAGCCGGCCTCGAGGTCGGCACCATCGACCAAAGCTACAACGACGATGTCGACGAGGGCAAGGTCGCCGAGCAGACGCCCAACGGCAACACCAAGAAGGCCAAGGGCACCAAGGTGAACCTGGTAATCTCCAAGGGTCCCAAGCCCTCCGAGAAGGTTGAGGTTCCCCATCTTGTCGGCCTGACCAAGGACCAGGCCGAGGCCGCGCTGGCAAGCGTTGGCCTGAAGGGCAACGCCTCCGAGGAGGCCAACGAGGCCGATGAGGGCCAGGTCTTTGAGCAGGGCACCGAAGCCGGTAAGGAAGTCGCGAAGGGCACGACCATCTCGTACAAGGTCTCGAGCGGCCCGGATACCACGTCCGTCCCCGACCTGACCGACATGACCGAGGCCCAGGCGCGCAACGCCCTCGATATGGCAGGCTTTGGCGTCGACGTGAGCTACCAGGAGAACGACTCGGTTACCGAGGGCACCGTGATCAGCTGGAACCCCAGCGGCAAGCAGAAGCCCGGCGCCACGATTACCGTCGTCATTGCCAAGAAGTCCGGCAAGGCCACCGTCCCGGGCAACCTGTACGGCAAGAGTATTTCCGCCGCCGTTACCGCGCTCAACAACGCCGGTTTCTATAACATCGGCTTCTGTGACCAGAACGGCAATCCCGTGAGCGGTAACGAGGATGCCACCGTTACGGGCGTCTCCCCCACCGGCAAGCAGTCCACCGACAGCACGATCACGCTAACAGTCGCACTTTCTGGCTCGGGTTCGGGCTCTGGCTCGGGCACGGGTGACGATTCCGGTACGACCAACTAGTCGCCACCCCACCGCTTATCGCGGCTTTCGCCGCAAACATATTCGCTCACAGGCGCCCGCTTGCTCCCCCAGCAAGCGGGCGCTTTCTTTATCTGAAGCAGCGAATACTCCGGCATGCCTTAAACCAGAAGAGCCCGGCACCGTAGCGGTACCAGGCTCGATATTCCTCTAGTGCCCCCGGGCGGATTCGAACCGTCGACACCCGCTTTAGGAGAGCGGTGCTCTATCCCCTGAGCTACGGAGGCATGTTGTACTAGTGTAGCAGATTTACGCCGTTGTAATACAGCGTATAGCCACTCTTCGAAGTTGCGGTGGAACAGCCCTCCGGAAAGTGTGTCCCACTATCCAGGCAAATTCTGGGTCAAACTTTCCCAATGGGACCTCGCTGGAAACTGTGTCCCAGAATTTCGGCTCGAAACGGGACACGGTTTCCCAAACGACCCCGTTCCGGAAACTACATCCCGGAATCGGCGCTCGAACTGGGATGCACTTTCCCAATCGAGCCCCATGGGAAACTGCGTCCCACTTTGGGGGGGGCGCTCTTTAATGACTAGTTACCTTTGTGGAAGAGGTTTTTGATAACGGAGGGGATGCTCTTGGCGCCCTTGGCCGTCACATCGATAAAGTCGGGCGAACGCACAAGCTTATCCTCGTCGACGTACTTGCGGACAGCACGAAGCGTCTCTTTGTCGTCGCGCGTCGAAAACGTAAAGTGACCGTTGTCCTTGGTGAAGATGGCAAAACGCGTGATCTTCTTGGTGCCGCGTAAAACCTCGGCGGCAATATAGTCGACCTCGTCCCACGGGATTTGAATATAATCCTCGGGATTGCGCTCGTTGTAATACTCGAACGCCTTATTGCCCACCATCACGTTACCGTGGCTGGTAAGCCCCATCAGGCAGGTTGCCGGCGTTGCCAGATCGACCGTGCTGTTCTGAGATTGCGCCATACGCGCCTCGCCCTCCAATAAAAACAATCGGACCGCATCCAGTGTACCCACCGGGTGCGGTCCGTTTCAATGGCTCAAAAGCCCTTACCTAGCAACTCTCGGTCTTAAGCCGAAGCGTGCTTACATGAAGCCGCAGAAGCGACCGATGATGCCGACGGCGAAGAGAGCCAAGATGATGACGATCGGGCTGACCTTCTTCTTGAGGAGCTTGCAGACCAGCAGGGTCAGGCACACGGCGGCAAGGCCGGGGATGAGCTGATCGAGGTTGGCCTGAAGCGTGGTGACCTTCATCTGATCAAGGGCGGTAGCACCGACGGAGTTGTACATCGTCAGCGCTTCCTTGATACCCTCGGAACCGGAGGGCAGGCTAGCCCAGTCGATAAAGGCGCCAGCAGACTGCTTGACCGTGGAGACGATCGGGGTGAAGGAAATGGACACCCAGCGCTCGACCAGGGCGCCGATGATGAACATACCCAGGATGGAAGCGCCCTCGGTGACCTTGCCCATCAGACCGCCGGAGAGGTCCTTGGCGATAGAGGAGCCGACCTTGTAGCCAAACTCCTGCGTGTACCACAGGAAAGCGTAACGGATGATGTTCCACGCGAAGAAGAACAGCAGCGGACCGACGATGCTGCCGGACATGGCCAGGGAAGCGCCCAGAGCGCCCAGAATCGGGCGAAGGGTGAACCAGAAGACGGGGTCACCGACGCCGGCGAGCGGGCCCATCATACCGACCTTGACGCCCTGGATGGCGACATCATCGATCGGAGCACCGTTGGCGCGCTCCTCCTCGAGGGCGAGGGTAACGCCAATGACGGGGGCGGAAACATAGGGGTGGGTGTTATAGAACTCCAGGTGGCGCTTAAGAGCGGCAATCTGGTCATCCTTGCTGGTGTAGAGCTTCTTGATCGCAGGGATCATTGCGAAGCACCAGCCGCCGTTCTGCATACGCTCGTAGTTCCACGAGCCCTGAAGGAACTGATGACGGAAGCAAACCTTCTTGCGGTCAGCCTTGGTGAGCTGAATCTTGTTCTCTGCCATATGTATCACTCCCCTCCTACTCGTAATCGTTCAGAATGTCGCCGAGCGGGTCGCCGGAGCCACCGCCCATGCCGCCACCCTGCTTGGCCAGATCCTTAAGGCCAAGGTAGATGAGGGCAAGGGAGATGCCAATGAGACCAAGGGCGATCAGCGTGAGCTGAGGGATGGCAGCAAGGACGAAGCCGAGGACGAAGAACGGCCAGGTCTCCTTGGTGGCCATCATGTTGATGACCATGGCGTAACCGACGGAAGCGACCATGCCGCCGCCGACAGCCATGCCGCCGGACAGCCAGTCGGGCATAGCGTTAAGCGCGTTGGTAACGGCCTCGGCCGGGATGACGCACAGAAGCACTGCCGGGATGGCGATACGAAGGCCCTGCATGAGGATGGCAGCATACTGCCAGCGCTCGATGCCGGAGAAGTCGCCCTTCTCGGCGCAACCGTCCATGGCGTGAGCGATAGCGGTAGCAATGGTACGGCAGATCATGGTCAGGAACAGACCAGCGACCGACAGCGGGACGGCGACGGCGATAGCGGTGGTAACGGCCTTGGCCGAATCGGTGGCGCCACCGTTGAGGGCGAGCACCATGATGATCGAAGAAGCGACCGAGGCCAGAGCGGCGTCAGGCGCGACAGCGGCGCCGACGTTAGCCCAGCCAAGGGCCATCATCTGGAGCGAACCGCCCAGGAGGATGCCCTCCTGAAGGTGACCGGTTACGAGACCGATAAGCGTGCATGCCACGAGCGGCTGATGGAACTGGAACTCATCCAGAATGCCTTCCATACCGGCAAGCAACGCGACAATCGCAACAAGCAGAATAGTGATTGCAGACATGTATCGGACCCTCCTTTACTATGCTTGAGCGGCCAGTTCGGCCTTAGCTTTCTTCAACATGGCGTCGAGATCCTCGGAGGCATCCGAAGGAACCTTGCGGACCTCGAACTTGACGCCCTTGGCCTTGAGGGCCTCGAGGGTCTTAACGTCGTCATCGCCCATAGCGACGGCGTTGGTGACGACGACCTTGCCCTTGGAGTGAGCCATGGAACCGATGTTGACTTCCTTGATGTCGACGCCGGCCTCGATGGCCTTGAGCAGATCCTGCGGGTTCTCAAAGAGCAGCATGGCCTTGGTGTCACCAAAGCGCGTGTCCTTGACGACCTCGGCCATCTTCTTGATGGGCACGACGTTGGCATGGACTCCCGGAGGGGCAGCCTGCTCGATCATGGTCTTACGGAGCTCATCGTGAGCAACGCCGTCGGAAACCACGATGATGCGGTTGGGGTTGATCTGCTTGGTCCACGTGGTGGCCACCTGACCATGCAGCAGACGGGTGTCGATACGGACGTGGGCAATCTTGATGTGCCCGTCGCCGATGACCGTTCCCGGAGGGATGGCGCCTGCAGGAGCAGCGGCGGCCGCAGCCGGCTTCTTCTCCTCGGGCTCCAGAGACTCGGGCTTGACGCGCACGCCAGCCTTAGCCTCAGTCACGAGATGTTTTGCGATCGCATGCGCAGTGTTCTTTGCGTCAAAGCGCTGCGAATATGCCTCGATGAGCATAGGCAGGTTGACACCGGTGACGATAGCCCAGGAATCGTGGCCCTCGATGAGCCCGCTGATCTGGTTGAACGGCGTGCCGCCCCACAGATCAACGAGGAAGAGCACCTGCTCCTGGTCTTCGAAGGAAGCGATTGCTTCCTCGACCTTGGCACGGAAGTCGTCGGGGCCCATGCTCGGCTCGAGCGAGACCACGGCAACAGACGGCTGATCGCCAAAGACCATCGAGCCCGTCTGCTTGATTCCAGCTGCCAAGTCCCCGTGGCTAGCAAGAACAATACTTACCATCACATAACCTCCTTTTTGTCTACGTATTTCCTACACGACATGAAAGGAGTATAGCTGTTTGGTTTGTGGAATTATAGCTAAATCCGCAAAAGGTTGGATTATTTGTTTAAACGTCTAGGTTTGTTACAAGTTGATTACGTTACTGCTTTTTGACTCATTACACGACAAGGCGTCGCTCATCAAGCCATGCATTTTACAGATACAAGCAGGCTGTTCATTAATATCGATTTTAGGCAAGCGCGAATGCGCTTGTACTGCCGCTATTTTGTTTAAACAGACATGGCTTGACTATTTTCGTGACTTATGGTCTATGAAACCACTCAAAATAGTTGCGGTGGAATAGTTCTTGTTTAAGAGCCAGAAGGCTGAATTTAGGAACTATTTCACCGCAACTTATAGGGAATCCTAGGCGATGTGGAGGGGGTTGGCGGCGTCGACGGCGTCGGGGACGTCGGAGAGGCCGTCAGGAGCAGCGTCTGCCGGGTCCTCGTCGGGGGTCTCGATCTGTTTGATCATGACCTCTTGGCCCTGCAGCAGGTATGTCTCGCCGCTACCGCAATGGGGACAGGTCTTGCCGTGCTCGACCGTCGCGTAGTCGCGGCCGCACGCCTCGCAATGTGTCACGGCCTCGACGGGCTCCACGATAAGCTCCGCGCCCTGCGCGATAGGCTTTTTATCTGCTGCCCAGCGCCAAGCGTCGAGTAGCAAGTCGGGAACGACGCCCGAGACCTCGCCCAGCAGCAGCGTGACGCTCGAAACGCGACGCACGCCATTGGCGCGCGCCACGTTCTCGACATCGCGAATGATGTGATAGACGATCCCCAATTCATGCACTTTTTCTTCCGCCGTTCCCGTTATGGCTACTTACTTGCGACCGAACTTAATCTTGATGGCGCGCTTGAGCGCGTACTTGCCCAGGCTTGGGAGCTTTTGCTCGTATTTGACCATCGTGGAGCACTCGGGGCGGTCGCGATACAGATGGATAGCGTCAAACGCGCACTTGGTGGTGCACAGGCCGCAGCCGATGCACTTGTTAGGGTCGACGATCGAGGCGCCGCAGCCCAGGCAGCGGGCGGTCTCGGCGCGCACCTGCTCCTCGGTAAAGGTCTCAACATACTCGCTAAACGGCGCAGCCTTCTCGCGTTGGCGGTCCACATGCGCAACCTCGCGGCTCGCGTTGTCGTAGCTCTCGAGCACAACGTCGTCGCGGTCGAGCGCGGTGTAGCGGCGCTGATTGCGGCCGATGGTGAGCGTGGAGCCCGGCTGCACAAAGCGATGGATGGACACCGCGGCCTCGTGGCCGGCGGCGATAGCGTCGATGGCAAAGCTGGGGCCGGTGTAGACGTCGCCGCCCACAAAGATGTCGGGTTCGGCGGTCTGGTAAGTCTGGGGATCGGCAAGGGCACCCTGGCCGCGGCCGAGCTCCACCTTGGAGCCAGCCAGCAGGTCGCCCCACACAATGGACTGGCCAATCGACATGACGACACGGTCGGCATCGACACGGCGCAGATCGTTCTCGTCGTACTCGGGCGCAAAACGGCCCTCGTCGTCAAAGACGCGCGTGCAGCGCTTGAAGGTGATACCGCACACACGACCGGCCTCGTCCAGGTGAATCTCCTTGGGGCCCCAGCCGCAGCTGATGTGAGCGCCGTCCTCAACGGCCTCGCGACGCTCCTCCTCGCTGGCGGGCATCTGGGCCTCGCTCTCCAGGCAGAACATCTCAACATGCTCAGAGCCCAGACGGCAGGCGTTGCGGGCAACGTCGATGGCCACGTTGCCGCCGCCCACTACAATGGTGCGGCCGGACAGGGTATCGATCTTGCCGCTGTTAACCTCGCGAAGGAAGTCGACGGCCACGGTCACGTCCTCGGCATCCTCGCCCGGAATGCCGGCAAGGCGGCCGCCCTGGCAGCCAATGGCAACGTAGAAGGCCTTAAAGCCCTGCGCGCGCAGCTCGTCGAGCGTCACGTCGCGACCGACTTCCACGCCATAGCGAAACTCGGCACCCATCAGGCGAATGACCTCGACCTCGGCCTCAATGACGTCCTTCTGCAGCTTAAAGCTGGGAATGCCGTAGGTGAGCATGCCGCCCGGGCGCTCGTTCTTCTCGAACACGACAGGTTTGTAGCCCTTCTCGGCCAGGTAGAAAGCGCAGGACAGGCCGGCCGGACCGGCACCGATGATGGCGATCTTCTGATCGAAACCGCCAGCGCGCGTCGGCGTCACCACGTGCGGGACATAGCGGGTCGCGGCATCCAGATCGCGCTGAGCGATGAACTTCTTGACCTCGTCGATAGCCACGGCGGCGTCCACACGGCCGCGAGTGCAGGCATCCTCACAGCGGCGGTTGCACACACGGCCGCAGATAGCGGGCAGCGGATTCTCGCGCTTAATGAGTGCTAGGGCCTCGTCGTAGCGACCCTGAGCCGCGAGCTTCAAATAGCCCTGAACGGCAACGTGCGCGGGGCAGGCCGTCTTGCAGGGAGCGGTGCCGGACTCATGCGTCTCGATGCGGTTGTCGTTGCGGTAGTTGGGCGACCACTTGGTGTGGTCCCACTTGGTGGCATCGGGCAGCTCCTGGCGCGGATACTCGGGCACCTGTCCGCCGGCCTTTTTGCTGCAGAGCTTCTGGCCCAGCTTGGCGGCGCCGGCCGGACACACCTCAACGCAGCGACCGCAGGCCACGCACTTGTCCTTCTCGACCTTGGCGACATAGGCCGAGCGCGACAGGTTGGGCGTGTTGAACAGCTGCGAGGTGCGCAGGGCGTAGCACACGTTGACGTTGCAGTTGCAGATGGCGAAGATCTTGTTCTCGCCGTCGATATTGGTGATCTGGTGCACAAAGCCGTTGTCCTCGGCCTGGCGCAGGATGTCGTAAACCTCGTCGCGGGTCACGTAATGGCCGCGGTCGGTCTCAACCACATAGTCGGCCATATCGCCCACGGCAATGCACCAGTCGGCGGGGTCGTCGGCGCAGCCCTCACCCATCACGCGACGGCTCGCGCGGCAGCTGCAGGTGCTAGCGGCATATTTGCCATCGTATTTGTCGAGCCAATGCTCGATATGCTCGATCGGCACCGAGGTGCTCGCGGCGTCGATAGCCTTCTCGACCGGAATGACATGCATGCCGATGCCAGCACCACCGGGCGGCACCACCGGCGTGGCCTTGGACAGCGGTCCCTTGGACGCCTGCTCAAAGAACTTGGCATAGACCGGGTGCTCCTCGAGCTGGCTCACGCGCATGTTGAGGAACTCGGCGGAACCCGGCACCAGCATGGGCAGCACCCACTGCTTGGCGCGCTCGGGGTTTTCCCAGTTGTACTCGAGCAGATCCGTGTGGCTCATGTCGTCGAGCATCTTCTCGATATCGGCTTCGGGCATGCCGGTGAGCTTGACCATCTCAGGCAGCGTATAGGGACGGCGCATCTTCATCTTGCAGAGCACTTCGGCCTGCTCGTCGGTTGCAGCCTCGGCAAACGACCAGTACTCGTAGCCCAGCAGCTCATCGCGATGCAGCAGACGGTTGGTGCAGTGCTCGCACAGCTTGACGATGGCCTCGCGCGGCTGCTCCGGCAGCGGCGGCACGAACTCCGAACCGATGTCGGGCTCGGTGTAGCTAATCCCCGGTCCGTTGAGAATCATGGTTGTCCCTTCTCTTGCCACAGCCCGGCGGGACCGCGGCACCCCTCTTTTTTTGCAGGCCGGGCATGCCCCCATGCCGTTCACCCGCCATTGTTGACATTGTGTCAAAAATAGTATTGACGAACCGTCAACAATATTCAAGACTGTTAGGCGAACGGTCAGGCAAAAGAGGATGAAAGGCGGCAAAACATGGGCAACAACACAGCAGGTACCTCTGTAGTCAATGCCGTCCCCGCATCCGATAGCGCGGCAAAGCGCCTGACGGGCGACGAACGCCGTCGCGAGATCCTCGATGCCGTGCGCACCGTAAGCTCCGAGCTGGGCGTATCCCACCTATCGGTATCGGCCGTGACCAAGCGAGCCGGCTGCACGCGCTCGCTGTTCTACCACTACTTTGCCGATATGGACGCCGCCGTCACCGCTGTTATGGACGAGGCGATCGACGGCTTTATCTCCGAACTCGAGCAGTGGAACGCCGGCCGCACCGTCGGCGATATCGAGGGCGCGCTCGACACCGTCGCCCCGCTCTTTAAGCGTCTGGTCGCCAGCGGCCACGAACTGCCGAGTACGCTCACCTCAAGCAGCGGCGCGCTCTACGGCGGCTTTTTGCACAACGTGGTTCAGCGCGTGGCGCAGTATATCTGCGACACCACCGTGGTGGACTTTGTCGCCCATCATGAGCTACGCATCAACCATGTCTACGAGACGTTCTACACCCTCATCATGGGGTTGTTGATGTATATCCGCACGCACCCCGATGTGCCCGACGAAACGGTCAAGGAAATCATCGCCTCGACACTCCACATCGAGAGCTATACCGCCAAGTATCCGGAGCGCAAGCCCCAGAACTGACGACATTTGGCCAAACTGCCCGCGATCAGAAGAGGGGCCGCGGGCGTGTGAAAGGAGAGCAGCATGCTGTTCGATGTTTGGGGTAGCGATACCCTTATCCACTGGGCCGGCTGGGCCATGGTCTTTATTGGCCTGATCGTGCTCAACGAAGTCGGCCGCCGCACCAAGCTGGGCGCGGCAATCATCTTTGGCGTGGCTCCGCTGGCCATGACCATCTACTGCGTCGCCATCGCCATCGGCGTCTCACAGGGTGCCGAGTGGGCGCTCACCAACCCCACCCATGTGTACCAGAACAGCTGGTTCCACTACGCCAAGGTATACGCGGCGCTCGCCGGTTGCTGGGGCTTCATTGCCATTAAGTACCAGTGGGGAAAGATCGGCAAGGCGCATTGGTTCCGCGCGTGGCCGTTTGTGATCGTCGCCATCAACATCATGATCGCCGTCGTGTCCGACTTCGAGAGCGCCTATCACTTCTTTGTCCTGGGCCAGTCCACTTGGGTCACCTCCGAGGGCGCCACGCAGCTGGCCGGCTGGAACAACGTGTTCAACGGCATCGCCGGTATCATCAACATCTTCTGCATGACCGGTTGGTGGAGCGTCTACGCCTCCGAGGATCAGACCGACATGCTGTGGCCCGATATGACCTGGGTCTACATCATCGCCTACGATATCTGGAACTTCTGCTACACCTACAACTGCCTGCCCACCCACTCCTGGTTCTGCGGCTTTGCGCTGCTGCTGGCGCCCACCGTCGCCGCCTTTATCTGGAACAAGGGCGGCTGGATCCAGAACCGCGCCTTTACGCTTGCTATTTGGTGCATGTTTGCCCAGGTGTTCCCGTACTTCCAGGAGGAGTCCATCTTTGTGACCCACTCCACGCTCGACCCCGGCGCCGCTACCGCGATCTCGATCGCCGCACTGGTCGCCAACGTCGCCGCGATCATCTACATCGCCTACCGCGCCAAGAAGCTCGGCCGCAATCCCTACAAGCAGGATGTCTTTGAGGGCACCAGCGATTGGGAGAAGGCTACCGCTCGCCGCGCCAAGGTTGATTACGCACACGCCGAGTAACGCGCCTGACGCAGACATCGCTTGAGCGCGAAGCAGCATAGCCGGCTCCGCGCAACTCAACGCATTGCAGAGCCCCCGGAATGTGATTCGTTCGCGTTCCGGGGGCCTTTTGCTGCCGCGAGGATGCGGCCGAACGATGCGCTCGAGTTAAATCGGATCTTATATTTCGCACGCGCTTTATATGGCTCCATTTTTGGGTACAGTGTTGTCCCGATATTGAGCTTGGGGGATATATGAAAGATGAGACGATGGGCCAAGAGGATGCGGCCCAAGATGCAGAAGCTTGCGCTGAGGCCTTGGAGAGCTTAGACCGGATTTCACTCGATGAGATTGCGTTTGACGATTCGGGCGTTGATGTGCAGGATGAGTCGGAAGCCGAGGCACAGTCCGATGATCAGGACGCAGACGACGTTGAGCCTGCCGAGGATGAGGCAAATCACGAAGACACCGAAAGCGAGACCGGCAACCAACCCGAATCCGACATGGGCGAGGAAACCGTCTTGCTCGACAGCTTACCGGCCGAGGATTCGCTGACTCGCGAGCTTCCTGGCCTGGGTTCCGCACCAGCCGTGGATGAGACCATCGCCATGGGCGATATTCCCCTGCCGTCCGTTCCCTCGGCACACGAAGCCGAGGTCCGCCATCGCAAGATGTCTCCCAAGCGCCGCAATCTGATGGTCGCCGGCATCGTGGCCGTCGCGCTCGTCGCCGGCGGTGCAGGCTATGCTGCCTGGAACGGATATCAGCAAGAGCAGGCTGCCGCTGTCGCCGCCAATGCCCACACGATGATGTCAGTGCAGATTGGCGTGCATGCCGCGGGCCTCGACTGTTCCACCGGCTCCAAGATTCCCGTACAGGTGAGCGGTCAGGACGCTGATGGCTCCTCCGTGAGCGAAACGCTCTATGTTGACGAGCACGGCCGCGGCATCAAACTGCTGCCCGGCGATTACACGCTCTCCATCGCTGCCTCCCCCATCGCGGCCGACGGCACCATCTATACCGTCCCAACCACCAAGACGCAGGTCACCGTTAAGAGCGATGGACAGGATTTAAGTGCCCAGGCCACCTTTAAGCTCAAAGTGCCTTCGGCCGACACGGTGACTGACGACCAGATCGATGCCGCCGCCAAGTATGCCGAGGAGGGCGGTGCGAGCTCCGCCGCGGCTGCCAAAGTGCTCCAGCAGGCAGCAACCGCGCGGCGCGACGCCGCCGTCAATGCCGTGAGCGCGCAAAAGGCACAGGCGTCCCGTGATGCTGACGCTCGCCACAAGGCAACCGACCTCTACCAGCTCGATATTCCCGTCGAGTGGTACGGCAAGGTCGCAACTTGGCAAAACGGAAGCACGCTATGCATCTATCTGGGCGACGACGCCAATACGCCGCTCGTGACGCTCGTCGCGGTGCGCGAGGGCGAGAGCTTTACGCCCGATGAAGGCGATACGGTTTTGGGCGCGGCCAATCTAGGCAACGGTTATACCGTCTACGCCAGCGGCCCCGTCTATCCGTACGTGGTGCCCCAGACCATCAACGGACAGACGCAGAACCCCGTGTCAACCTACCCCATGGACACGGCCATTGAGCTTGTCGAGCTTACGACCGGCAACCGCTATACCTATAGCCAGATCAAGAACGTGCTGGTCGGCAAAGACGGCAAGGCCGACGCCGCCGCCAAACTCGAGACCGACTACCTCGCCCAGATTCTCCTGCCGAGCATCAAAGCCCAGGACTAGCCAGCCCGAAGACAGCCGCCCAACACCCACATCCCCAACGCAGTTGCGGTGAAATAGGGACTGTTTTTGCTGGTCAAACCGCAAAACAGTCCCTATTTCACCGCAACTTATTCGTGGCCTTTTGGGTGGTACTTAGCGCCAGGGGTCGGCTTCGAACAGCGGCTCGCGCTCGGGGCGGCGATCGCTGTAGGGATCGTAACCGTCATCGTCCTCGTTCTCGGCGCGGATATAGGGGTCGCGCGGCTTGGGCGCGGGTTTGGGAGAAGCCTTCGGTGCGACCGGCGCGACGGGCGCCGCCTCAGCCGCCGGTGCGTTCGTCTTGTTCTCGTCTTTCATCTGCATAGCTCCTTGCCATGTGCTCATGTTCAACACCATCGATTGTCGCACGAAAAAGGGCGGCGGACCCAATCGGATCCGCCGCCCTTGGCGTTCGGCTCAAAAGGCAGATTTTAAGGCATGGCCCAAAACCTACTCGGCGTCGGGGACCTCGTAGGTGGCCGCCGGCGTGTTGTCGCACACGACGGTAAAGCCGCCGTCCTTGTCGACATCGACCGTCACCTGATCGCCCTCACGCACCGTGCCATCGATGATAGCGGCGGCGATGGCATCCACGACCTCGCGCTGAACCAGACGCTTGAGCGGACGGGCGCCAAAGACCGGGTCCAAGCCGCCCACGGCGAGCATCTGCTTGGCCGCCGGGGTGATGGCAAGCGTCATGCGCTCCTTGGCCAGACGCGCGCGGACGTCGGCGAGCTGGATGTCGACGATCTTCTCGATCTGCGCCATGCCGAGCGGATGGAACACCACGATATCGTCGATACGGTTGAGAAACTCGGGGCGGAAGGTCTGAGCCATGGCCGCGTCGACCTGATGGCGCATCTCCTCCTCGTCCTTGCCGGAAAGCTCAGCGATAGCCTTGGAGCCCACGTTAGACGTCATGATGATAATCGTGTTCTTGAAGGACACCTGACGACCCTGGCCATCGGTCAGACGGCCGTCGTCGAGCACCTGCAACAGCACGTTGAAGACATCAGGATGAGCCTTCTCCATCTCGTCGAGCAAGATTACGGAGTACGGGCGACGGCGCACGGCCTCGGTGAGCTGGCCGCCCTCGTCGTAGCCCACGTATCCCGGGGGCGCACCGATCAGACGCTGGACGCTGAACTTCTCCATGTATTCGGACATGTCGATACGCACGAGCGCGCGCTCGTCATCGAACAGGCACTCGGCCAGCGCCTTGGCGAGCTCGGTCTTGCCCACGCCGGTGGGACCCAGGAAGAAGAAGCTTCCGATGGGCTTGTCCGGATCGGAGAGGCCCGCACGGCTGCGGCGCACAGCTGCGGCGACGGCGGAGACGGC
>CAJMRN010000033.1 GCA_905215815.1 uncultured bacterium
GGGGACGGCGCCACGCACCAGTGCTGCGAGGATATCGCCCTGATGCGCGTTATCCCTGGCATGACCGTGGTCGTTCCCGCCGACGATGTGGAGGCCCGCGCCGTGGTCCGCGCCGCCTACGAGTGCGACGGCCCCGTGTACATGCGCTTCGCCCGTCTGGCCTCGCCGGTTATCAACGACCCCGAGACCTACAAGTTCGAGGTGGGCAAGGGCATCGTCATGCGCGAGGGCACCGACGTCACCATCATCGCCTGCGGCCTGATGGTCGGCGAGGCGCTCGAGGCTGCTGAGCAGCTTGCTGCCGAGGGCATCGATGCCGAGGTCATCAACATGCACACCATCAAGCCCATCGACGCCGACCTGATCGTCAAGAGCGCCACCAAGACCGGCCACGTCGTGACCGTCGAGGAGCACTCCGTGATCGGTGGCCTGGGCAGCGCCGTTGCCGACGTCCTGTGCGAGCAGTGCCCGACGCCGCTCAAGAAGATCGGCGTCAACGACACCTTCGGTGAGTCTGGCCCGGGCGCCGAGCTCCTGCACAAGTACGGCTTGGACGCGGCCAACATCGTGGCGACCACCAAGGAGTTCTTGGCCTAGGACAAGACGGATTTCATGGACTGCTTCGTCAGAACTATAAAACTGTTTCGCCAGTACTATGGAAACCCGGCAGGGGCGCTCTCTTGGAGAGCGCCCCTGTTTCAGTTGCGGTGAAATAAGGACTGTTTTGCCAGCTTAAAGGCTCAACAGTCCCTATTTCACCGCAACTCATGAAGACGCCCCTCAAGCACGGTCCCATCAGGGAAAAGGGCATATATCGACAAAGCGCAATTCAGACCCTTCCAGCGTTGTATATGCAGCACCCCAAGATAAACGCGGCGACCCCTTAGTTATCGCAGGCCGGGCACAGGGTTACTCTCCAAATCTTTCCGCAGGACGGAGGAGCCCCTGCCGCGCGAAGCGCGCAGCGGGAGCTCCGACATGTCCGAGGACGATTTGGGAGGTAACCCTGCGCCCGGCCGGTGAGACCAAACCCCGCCATGCTTCTTATGTGCAGCAAAGCTAATGCTGCTAAAATACAAAGCGCTCATGTAGTTTAAACGCACGACGATAAGGAGCACCAGTGGGTAACCACTTCCGTACCTCCGGTGCGGGCGATGACGCCCCCAAGACGCAGCCAGGCGCCGTGGGCACTCGTTTCGCCACCCCGGATTCAGAGGATCAGCTGTTTAGCTCGATCCCCGCACAGCCGGCAGATCAGGCACAGCCGGCATCAGATCCCTTTGCCTACAATCCCACCAATGATGTCGAGCTTTCCGAGGGCGCGGGTTTTGAGCCCGTGCAGAAGGTGACCGCTCGCGTGGATCAGCCTCAGGCGGACGTTGTCGCGCCGCAACCCGTCATGGCCGGCATTCCCGATCCCATGGCCCCTGCGACTCCGGCGCCACAGCCTGCGCAGTCCGGCCTTTTTGCCGGCATTCCCGATCCTACGCAGCCCGCGGCTCCCGTAGTCGAGAGCGATCAGGCCGCCGAGGTCGCAAGCCTCGACAATGCGCTCAACAACCCCGACTTTACGTCAGTGTTTGCGCCCATCGATCCGCAGGCCAGCCGCAAGAAGATGGCCAAGCAGGCCGGTGTCGAGCCCGTCATCCTCATGGAGCACGTCACCAAGATCTACCCGGCGCAGCCCAACAAGCCCGCGCTCGACGACATCAACATCGAGATCTATCCGGGCGAGTTTGTCTTCTTGGTCGGTCACTCCGGCTCGGGTAAGACCACGCTGCTGTCGACGCTCAACCGCGACGTCAAGCCGACGAGCGGCCGTATTTTGGTCGCCGGCCAGGACCTTATGAAGATCAAAAACCGCAAGGTTCCGTTCTTGCGTCGCCAGATCGGTGCCGTGTTCCAGGACTTTAAGCTCCTGCCGCAGAAGACCGCCTACGAAAACGTGGCGTTTGCCCTACAGTGCATCGGCAAGCCCAAGGGCGTCATTCGCAGCCAGGTGCCCGAGGTACTTCGCCTGGTCGGTCTGGCCGATCAGATGGACTCTCTGCCCGATCAGCTGTCCGGTGGCGAGCAGCAGCGCGTCGCCGTTGCCCGCGCTATGGTCAACCGTCCGCCGCTGCTTATCTGCGACGAGCCCACGGGTAATCTCGACCCGGCGATTTCGCTGGGCATTATGAAGCTGCTCGAGCGCATTAACCGTACCGGTACCACCGTGATCGTCGCCACGCACGACCGCGAGATGGTCGATAGTATGCACCGTCGCGTGATCGCCCTCGAGGGCGGCCACGTAATCCGCGACCAGGAGAGGGGAGGTTACGGCAACTATGGCACCAACTAACGTGGGTTATTCGCTCAAAGAGGCTATCAGCCACTTCTTCCGTAACTGGACCACCTCGCTCGGCGCCGTCATCACGATTTTCCTTTCGCTGTTTATCATCGGCCTGTTCATTATGGGTTCCGCGATGCTGAACTCCGTGATCGGCACCGTCGAGGATCAGGTTGTCATCAACGCCTTTATTAGCGATGATGCCGATCAGGCAGACGTCCAGGCCTTTGAGGCCGAGCTCAAGACGTGGAGCAACGTCAAGTCCGTGACCTATAAGGACAAGGACGACGCGCTGGCCGAGTACACGAGCAAGATGTCGGGCAACGCCGACGCCACCATGAGCGCGCTCGACGGCCAGAACCCGCTTCCGGCCTCCTTCGCGATTGAGATGGACGACCCGTCTCAGGTCGAGAGCACGGCCAAGAAGCTTAAGAAGAACGCCGACTTCCAAAAGATCGCGGACGACGGCGACGTCAACGCGAGCGTGCTGTATGGCCAGGAGGAAGTGAGCCGCCTGTTCCAGGTGACCAACTACATCCGTATCGCCGCCGTGGTGCTCGTCGGTCTGCTGACCTTTATCGCGTTCATCTTTATCAACAATACGATTCGCCTGTCCATTACGGCGCGTCGTCGCGAGATTGCGATTATGCGCCTGGTGGGCGCCAGCAACGGCTTCATTCGCGGGCCGTTCATTACCGAGGGCGTGCTGCAGGCCATTCTGGGCTCGCTGCTTTCCATCGGTGTTTTGGAGCTGCTGCGCAACCTGATGGTTCCGCGCCTGCAGGAGAGTGTCGGCTGGATGTCGTTTGCGCTGCCGATGCAGTACTATCTGGTGACCTACGCCGCACTGATTCTCGTCGGCGTGATCATCGGTCTCTTTGGTTCTGCCATCGCCATGCGCCGCTACCTGCGCGTGTAGGCATGCTTGGAATTCGTTCCTTCCAACGGGTCGTTCCTTTTGGGGCGGCCCGTTTTTTGATCCCCTGGGGACGGAGGAAAACGGATCACTTGGGGTGTCGTTCGATTCGAGTGATCCGCAATCCTGCCGTCCCCTAGGGATCATTTGGGTAGACTCTTGGGGTGTAAACGGCAATCGATAGCAAGGAGGCGCTATGGGGCGCAATAACAAGCATAAGCGTGGAGCTCGCAATAAGCGCGGGCCGGTGCGCAGCGAGCGTCGTCCGAACCTGACTGGCCGCGTGCAGCTCCATGAGCACAGTGCCTATGTCATAACCGAAAACGGCGACTACAAGGTCATGGGCCGCGGCAAGCGCGAGATCATGGACGGCGATACCGTGGCCGTAAGCATTAAGAACAGCCCGCATGGTGAACGTCGCGCCGTGATTGAAGGCGTCGTCGAACGTGCGGCTATAAGCGTGGTGGGTACCTACCAGATCGCCGGCCCGCTCGGGGTGATCGAGCCGCTCGATTCGCGCCTGAAGGCTGACTTCTTTATTTTGCCTGAGAACACTTCGGCGGAGCGCCTGGGTGTGCATCCTGGCGATGTCGTCGTCGCGCGCATTCTGACCTACCCGACGCGCTTGGAGTCGGGCACGGTGACTCTTGAGCGCCGTATCGGCGGTGACGATGCGCCCGATCTGGGCGTCCAATATGTTATGGCACGCTATGGCTATACCGACAGCTATCCCGAGGCGGCGCTGGCAGAGGCAGAGGCGCTTTCGCTCGACGTGACTGCAGCGCTTAAAGACCCGCTTCGTCGTGACCTGCGCGATCGCTTTGTCATTACCATCGACCCGGTTGATGCGCGCGACTTTGACGATGCCATCTCGCTCGAGCGCACGCCCGAGGGCGGCTATAAGCTGGGCGTACATATTGCCGATGTTTCGCACTATGTTGCCTGGGATGGACATATCGACCTGGAGGCCCGCCATCGCACGACGTCGGTCTACCTTGCCGATCGCGTGCTTCCCATGCTGCCTAAGCGCCTGTCTAATGACCTGTGCTCCCTGCGCCCCGATGAGGATCGCCTGGCGTTTACCGTCGACATCGAGCTCGACGCGCAAGGTCGTGTGCGCCATTACGATCCCTATCCCAGTGTGATTCGTTCGCGTGTGCGTATGGATTACGACGGCGTCGAGGCGCTGCTGGTGCGTGCCGGCGCCGTTGAGTATTCCGTGTTGGAGGGCGCTGCGGAGGATGTCGCTGCGGCCGAAGCCTCGCGCGAGAAAGCGCTTGAGCGCGGGCTTGCGTGCGAGGACACTGCTCGCGGCTATAACGTTGACCTGGCTGGTTTCCTGGTCGCTGCAAACGAACTCGCGGAGCTTCGGCGCCGCATACGTCGCGCACGCGGTTCGGTCGACTTTGACACGGCCGAGATTCGCGCGCTGCTGGATGAGGACGGCGTGCCCGTGCAGATTGTGGCACGCGAACGCTCCTGCGCAACCTCGCTTATCGAGGAGGCAATGCTGCTGGCTAACGAGTGCGTCGCCGAGTGGCTGGCCGACCGCGATATCGAGGCATGCTATCGCGTGCACGATGACCCCAGCCCCGACAGTCTGCACGGTGCTGCCGTGGCGCTGGCGCAACTCGGAATCATCGATGATCGCCGTGCGGCGGGCATTGCTCTGGGGAGTCCCGACGAGTTACAGGCGACGGTTGACGCCGCTGCCGGTACGGCTAACGCGCCGCTCGTCAACACGCTCCTTTTGCGCAGTATGCAGCGTGCGTTGTATAAGCCTCGCAACGAGGGCCACTTTGCGCTCGCCGCGCCGTGCTACTGCCACTTTACGAGCCCCATTCGCCGTTACCCCGATCTGGTGGTGCATCGCGTGCTCAAGTTGCAGCTGGCATACGAGCAGCTGGGCGGCAAGAACGCCTTGGTGCGTGCGCCGAGGCTGATCGGAAAAGGCCGAGAGTCGCTTCCGCGCATCCTGCCGCAAATTTGCCGCGCGTGCAGCGACGCCGAGCGTGCGGCCGACGCTGCCAGCCATGCGACGCAAAAAATCAAGATTGCGCAGTACTACGAGGACCGCCTGGGCGAGCGCTATGCCGGAACAGTCTCGTGGGTCAGCAACATGGGACTATTCGTGCGTCTCGACCTAACGCAGGTTGAGGGGCTGGTTTCTATTAAGAGCTTGGGTAACGAGTGGTTTGAGTTTGACGAGGACGCGCTCACGTTGACGGGTGCCGACACGGGGCGCCGTTTTGAGCTGGGGCAGCGCGTGATCATCGAGGTCTCGCGCGTCAACACTACTCGCGGACATTTGGACTTTAAGCTCATTCATTAACCGGTACGGAGTGAGTATCGGCAAAGCGGAGAGGGCGGTCCTTCGGGGCCGCCCTCTTTGCATGTCTCTTGATTGCCCTGCCATGAGCTCGACCGCTTCTTCATATGCTTTTGGGAGATAAAGCCTACCAAAACAAACCTGTCCCTTTTTGGCAGGTTTACGAGAAAGCGGGGATGTTGTGGCAACGGTATATGGGTATGCGCGGGTGAGCACGCGTGATCAAAATTTGAATCGCCAGTTGGATGCGCTGAGCGCCTATGGCGTGGAGCCGGCGAATGTCTTTGCCGACCGTGCGAGCGGTAAGGACTTTGATCGCCCACGGTATCGGGAATTGCTTCATGCCTTGGCTTCCGGCGATGTGTTGGTGGTGCTTTCCATCGATCGGCTGGGCCGAAACTACAGCGAGATACTCGAGGAATGGCGTCGCATAACCAAGGAACTTGGTGCGGCCATCGTTGTGCTGGACATGCCGTTGCTCGATACGCGTGCGAGGGATTGCGGCGGATCGGATGTGACCAGCACGCTGATCGCCGATATCGTTTTGCAGCTGTTGAGTTATGTGGCGCAGGTGGAACGAGAGAACATCCACCGTCGTCAGGCGGAAGGAATCGCGGCGGCGCGGGCGCGCGGCGTGCGTTTTGGTCGGCCCCGCAAGCCGTGCCCTCCGCAATTCGAACGAGTGCGCGATATCTATGAGGCGGGCAATATTACCCGGAGTCAGGCAGCAAAGCGTTTAGGTGTGTGCGTGGGGACCTTCGATCGTTGGATGCGCGAGACGGAGTAGGGGAACCGCAGCCATCTGGCGCCTTGTTTTGAACATTTGGGATTTCGCTATGGCGACGGTGGCATTTGGGGGTACACTCGCTGCTGCTCAATAACAGACGGAGGTTGGCCCTTGGCGCGCGCGAAGCATATTGTCGGATGGATATCGGTTGTCCTGCTTGTCGTGACGCTGGCGGGTATTTGGATGCTGACGGAGCAGAGCGTGGAGCAGACGTCGTCGCTCAGCGAGTCTACCGCGCACGTGGTGGAGGGGCAAAGCGCCAGTGTGCAGCCCGAGACTGCGGGGGAGACCCAAGAGGGAGATGTCGCCGGGGATGCGGGCTCTGCGGCTACCGTCGCCCGCCCCGACCCGCTTGCCCCCGTTCGCATGTGGATGGGCACCAACATCCGTCGTGTCGCCCATACCGTAGAGTTCTTCTTTGTTGGGCTGTTTGCCTCGTCGGCGGCGGTGTGCTTGGATAAGCGCATGTCGCCCGCTCGATTGCGGTGTGTGCACGTTCTGGCCTTTTGCGCCGTTTGCTCCGTCGGCGATCAGGTGCATAAGATTTTTGTTCCCGGAAGGCATTTCGACGTTATCGACTTAGGCTTTGACGCCGCGGGTTACGTTGTCTCTATGCTGTTGGTGCTGCTGGCGGCCGCGCTGGCTCGGCGCGCGACCTGTCCCATTGGCGCCCATACGAGACGTTAACCTCAAGATGGAAAACCGCGACCGCCTGTACGTCGGCGCTGGCTACAATATCGGCATCGGGCGCAGATGGCCATCGATGCGCTGTTTGCCAGACACTTGTCTTTTCTAAGAAGGGAATCCCCATGACCGTACTGTTTGTTGAATATCCCAAGTGCTCGACGTGTAAAAAGGCCAAGGCTTGGTTGAACGAGCATGGGGTTGAGTATGTCGATCGCGATATTGTTACAGACAATCCCTCGGCTGAGGAACTTGCGACCTGGATTGCGCGTTCGGGGCTGCCGGTGCGTCGCTTCTTTAATTCGTCGGGCATGAAGTATCGAGAGCTTGGTCTGAAGGCGCGCCTGGACGCGGGGATGACGGATCAGGAATGTTACGAGCTGTTGGCGACCGACGGCATGCTGGTTAAACGTCCGCTGCTGGTGGGCGATGACTTTGCGATTCCTGGCTTTAAGGAAGCGGCCTGGGCCGAGGCACTGCTGTAGCAGCTGCGGAAAGCGTGTCCCGTTCTGAGTGCAGATTCTGGGATGCGCTTTCCGCCGGCAGGTTCGCTCCGGTCAGTCCTCAAGCTGTGCCCACTTATGCGGGTCGTAGATCTTTACCTGTTTGTTGGGCTTGCCGCTCCAGTACTCTTCGTCCATAAAGGGCAGATATGCCTGAATGTCGGGGCAGATGAACGGGATTCGCTGCGTTTGCAAACGGTCGCGTTGGCGTTGCTCCAAATGGGTCTCCGAAATCACGACGGGAATACCGGATAGCTCCACGAGGCTTGCCTGAACTCGCTTGAGGTCGGGTAGCGCCGCGTGCCATGCCGTTCGCATCATCAAAAATGAGGCGCCGCGATACGTTGCCTGCATGACTGTGATGGCGGGTCGTAGCGTGGGATGAATTTTGTGCCGATCTGGCCAAGGGATAGCAGTTATCTCGAGGCCGAGGGTCTCCCATAGGTAATCAAGCTCTTCATCCATGTTGTCTCGATATCCGCGCGATAGTTGGTGTCCTGATTGTGTCACTATTGACGGCGACTAGGATGCAGCAATCTGCCAACGGTAGCTATGGCGCGCTTGCGGCATTTTGCTCCTGGCATGCGGTTTGGCTTCACAGGTCCTTCATGGGTCGGGGCAAATTGGCCGATTTTCAAAAAAGTTAAAAATGGGGCTTGCGTCACCGTAGAACTTCCCGTATATTTCTTTCTTGCGCAAAGGCACAGCCGAGCGCAGCGATGCAGTCATTGGGATGTCGTCTAATGGCAGGACAGCGGATTCTGGTTCCGTCAATGGGGGTTCGACTCCCTCCATCCCAGCCATTGCATTTGCTACATATGGCCCGTTCGTCTAGCGGTTTAGGACGCCGCCCTCTCAAGGCGGAGATCACCAGTTCGAATCTGGTACGGGCTACCACAAAATGAACGCCCGGGCCTCGCAAGAGACCCGGGTTTTGTGTATCGACCGTATATACGGCGTCTGCCGTGTTTCGCTCAGATCGAGGAGTAGCCATGGATCTGCCCATCAGCCTGCAAGACATCACGTATGCCGAGAACTATCTGGCGCAGGGCGACCTGGCCACGGCGACGCCGCTGTTGGAGCGTCTGGTTGAGCTCGCCGAGGAGTATATCGATGCCGAGTGCAAGACGGAGGAGAATCGCCAGTACTTTAGCTTCGATAGCAAGTTTGAGCGCTTGGCCTATCGTCGCGTGGAAAAGGATCCGCGCGAGCTGGTGCAGGTCGAGGTGCCCTTTGACCGCCTGTATTCCGACATGGCGTTTGCCTACATTCGCCAGCAGGATTACGTGAGTGCTCGTAATGCTTTGATGCAGGCCGTGCGCTGGGACCCCATGAACTGCAACTACCGACTGGATCTGGCCGAGCTGTTCCGTGCGCTCGAGGACAAGCAGGAGTGGGCTTCGCTTTCGTTTTCGGTGCTGGAGCGTGCGAGTGACGGCAAGTGCGCCGCCCGCGCTTACGCCAACTTGGGCCAGTATTTCCTTGAGCCCGAGATCGAGAACGTGTCGGCGGCCGTGGGCTGCGCGCGCTTGGCGCTGCGCTTGGCCCCTGGCGATGCGCATACGACGCGCCTGCTCAACAAAATCCATGCTGCCTATCCTGATGCCGCCGAGGAGAGTGACGAGCACGTGATGGGCGAGCTGGCGTTGCAGGGCGTACCGACCTCGCCTTCGGCCGAGATTGCCATTTGCCTCATCATGTGTGCGACCGATGCTGCGAGCGACGGTGACAAGCAGGAGGCTACGCGCCTGACGGTCCGTGCCCGCGACCTGGTGGGCGAGGAGGCATGCGCGGCGATCATTAAGCTGGTGCGCGAGAGCGATGCCGAGCTCAACGCCGAGCGCAAGGCAAAGCGCGCAGCTACGGGCAAGGGTTCCGATGGCGCTAAGGAGGCCGGCGATGCCCAGTAAGCGCGAGCGCAAGCTCATCTCTAAGAATCGTTCGGCACATCACGAGTACTTTATCGACGAGACGTTTGAGTGCGGCATTGAGCTGAGCGGCACCGAGGTCAAGTCGATTCGCGAGCGCGCCTGTCAGATCACTGACACCTTTGCGCTGATTCGTGGCGGCGAGTGCTGGCTGGTGGGCCTGCATATTCACCCTTACAGCCACGGTGGTGTGTGGAATCGTGATCCCGATCGCCGGCGTCGTCTGCTGCTGCATCGCAAGGAGATTGATTTTCTCGATGGCAAGCTGCGCAATCGCGGTTATGCGTTGGTGCCGCTGGAGCTCTACTTTAATACCGACGGCCGCGTAAAGCTGCTGCTGGGCCTAGGCCGCGGCAAGAAGCTTTACGACAAGCGCGAGGATATGGCCAAGCGCGATGTCCAGCGCGAGATCGACCGCGCCCTCAAGGAGCGTAACCGCTAAGCGCTCTGTATAAGTTGCGGTGGAATACGGACTGTTTTGCCTGTTTGAGGGGCTATTCAGTCTCTATTTCACCGCAACTGCGGGCGTCTCATCTTGCTTACTGTTCTGACACATATGTCTCAAAGGCGGCGTCCGTTATGGGCGCCGCCTTTTTTGTGGGTACATACATCCATGAGGTACCAACCCAGGTTAGGGGAGTGATCGTTATGGACAAAACTGCGTTCTTTACCATGCTGAGCGGTCTGTACGTGGTGAGCGCTGCGGCAGACGGGCTGCGCGCCGGCTGCGTCATCAACACTGCGGTGCAGGTGACGTCCATGCCGCCGCGCATCTCGATTGCCGTGAACAAGGACAACGTCACCTCGGGTGTCATCGCATCGGCCAAAGCGTTCGCACTGACCGTGATCGATCAGACCGCCGACATGCTCTACATCGGTAACTTTGGGTTCCGCACCAGCAGCGATTATGACAAGTTTGCCAAATACGAGACCCGCGAGACGGCTCTGGGCATGCCCTATGTGCCCGAGCACGCGGCGGCCCTGTTTAGCTGCCGTTTGATCGACACTGTGGATGTGGGCACGCATCTGCTGTTTATCGGCGAGGTCGAGGATGCCGAGCGCCTGAGCGACGAGATGCCGCTGACGTACGACTACTATCACAAGGTTCTGAAGGGCAAGACGCCTCCGAAGGCCTCGTCCTATCAAGGCTAGAATTGTTGTAAAAACACTTGCATTATATTATTGAGAATCTATACTAATAAATGAAGTACACCACCAGTCGCGTTCGAGAGGAGAACATCATGGCTGAGGAGAAGAAGACGTATAAGTTTGTGTGCATCGTTTGCGGTTACGAGGTTGAGGTCGATACGCCCGAGCTGCCCGAGGACTACGTGTGCCCGGTGTGCGGCGTCGGTCCCGATCAGTTTGAGCTCTTCGAGGAGTAACTCGTAGATACGTGACTTGCAGCAACATATAGCTCTGTCCAAGGGTCTCGGTCGGATATTCCGGCCGGGACCCTTTTCCTCCGTCCCTAAGGGATCACGGCTGCTGTTAGCCGATCCAGTCTGTCGTGAGTCCGGCCGACCTTTGGCCTCAATCTGTAACATGTGGCGGCTCAAAACGGGTCTATCTGTTACAGATCGAGACAAACCAAAACCATCCGGCAGAAGATCTCAATCTGTAACATCTAGCAGTGAAAACGGGGTCTACGTGTTACAGATTGAGACAAACGGAGCTATCCCTCGGAATGATCTCGATCTGTAACATCTAGACATCAAAAGCGGGTCTAGATGTTACAGATCGAGACGTTTGCCTGGGTAGGTGCCCCGCCCCATTACATCCCTGTCAACAACACGACATCGAGAATCGTCACGATGACGCCGATCCCTACGAGCAGCGTGTTGAGCGGGCGCGAGTTTGCGTATTTGCCCATGACGCGGGACGAACTGGTGAGTCGTATGAGCACAAAGACCGTAATCGGCAGCTGAAGCGACAGCAGCGCCTGACTCCAAATGAGACCCTCGAAAGGATTCGGGACGACCAGGCACGCCACCACTGCGCCGACGAAACAAGCCGCCACACCGATCGAGGAGTGTCGGTCGTGGATGTCGTATTCCTCGTCGAACATGCCCGCGGTGATGGTGCCCGCCGCCATGCCCGCCGTCACACTACTCGAGAGGCCCGCAAACAGCAGCGCCACGGCAAAGATGGTCGAGCTTGCCGGGCCCAGAATGGGGGAGAGTGTGGCCGCTGCGACGGCGAGGTCGTCTACGACAATGCCGTGCGCAAAGAAGGTCGTTGCGGCCAGGATGACCATGGCCGAGTTGATTGCCCAGCCCACGCCCATCGAAAAGAGCGTGTCGAAGAGCTCGTAGCGTAGACGTTCTTCGATAACCTGCTCGCCTTGGCCTTCGAAGTGCATGGATTGGATGACCTCGGAGTGCAGGAAGAGGTTGTGGGGCATAACGACCGCGCCCAGGACACTTACGATAATCGCGGCCGAGCCGGTGGGCATACTGGGTGTGATCCAGCTTGTGGCGGCTTGCGGCCAGTCGACCTTGACTAGTGCAAGCTCGGCTAAAAACGAAAGTCCCACCACGCCCACGAAAGCGATGATCCATCGCTCGGCGCGTTTGTAGGAGCTTGTCATGAGCATGGCAATCGATGCCGCCGCGACGATGATGCAGCCGGCGCGTACGGGCAGGCCAAAGAGCATTTGAAGCGCGATTGCACCGCCCAGGACTTCGGCCATGGCGGTGGCGACCGTGGCTAGATACGCGCTGCCGAGTATCGCATGCCCGACGAGGCGGGGGAGGTGGCGCGTCGTGGCCTCGGCAAGGCAGGCGCCCGTGGCGATGCCCAGGTGTGCCGCGTTGTGCTGCAGCACGATGAGCATGATCGTGGACAGCGTGACGATCCACAGCAGCGCGTAGCCAAACTGCGAGCCGGCGGCCATATTGGAGGCCCAGTTGCCCGGGTCGATAAAGCCGACGGTCACGAGCAGCCCGGGGCCGATATGCCGTGCGATATCCAGACCTCCATGGCCTCCGGTGCGGTGCGAGCCAAAGTGTTGTTTGAGATGGTTGAGCATGGCTGGTTCCTACGTTGGGGTGGCGTGGCGCTGCACTTGGGTTGCGCGGCGCCGCGCCCTGGGTTTAGGTTGGGGTTACTTGCGCGCCTTGCCCTGATTGGCAACGGCATCGATCTTGGCGGCGATGGTTGCCGGGTCGCCGATGTAGCGCTTGTCGAGGACGTTGAACTCGGTATCGAAGGTGTAGACGAGCGGCACGCCGGTGGGGATGTTGACCTTGAGGATTTCCTCGGGCGTGAGGTGCTCGAGCTTCATGACGAGTGAGCGCAGGGAGTTGCCGTGCGCGGCGATGAGTACGCGCTTGCCGGCGAGCATCTGGGGGCGAATCTCGTCTTCGAAATAAGGCCAGGCGCGAGCGATCGTATCCTTAAGGCACTCGGTATAGGGCAGCTGGTCGGGCGCGACATCGCGGTATTGCTCCTGGGTGTGGGGATCGCGCTCGCCGCCCGGCTCGAGTGCCGGTGGGCAGATGTCGAAGGAGCGGCGCCAGATGAGCACCTGCTCGTCGCCGTGCTCCGTCGCGGCATCGGCCTTGTTGAGACCTTGCAGTGCGCCATAGTGGCGCTCGTTGAGCTTCCAGGATTTGATGACGGGCAGCCATTCGCGGTCCATCTGGCCGAGCACGATGTTGAGGGTGTGGATTGCGCGCTTGAGGCGCGAGGTGTAGCAGATGTCAAAGTCGAAACCCGCTTCTTTGAGGGCACGGCCGCCTGCTGCCGCCTCTTCGCGACCCGTGTCGGTGAGCTCGACATCGGTCCAGCCGGTGAACAGGTTGAGCTTGTTCCACTCGGACTCTCCGTGACGGATAAGGACGAGTTGCATCGTCTGCCGGTCTGTCTGGTTTGCCATAGGGGCCTCCTTAATGTGGCACGGCACGCGTGCCGTTTGTTTGACGCCGCAAAGGATACCCGTTTTAGGCTCAAAAGTTAACCAAGACTAACAAAATTGTTGTATTTGAATAGGATGGTGAAAGGGGATTGCCGAAATGTCTTGATCTGTAACAACTAGGGATGGAAATGGGGCCTAGGTGTTACAGATCGAGACAGGAAGAAATGGTCCTATGGAAAATCTCGATCTGTAACAGCTGACCGCCAAAACCGACCCTTCGTGTTACAGATCGAGACAAACCAAAACCGTCCTGCAGAAAATCTCAATCTGTAACAGTTAGTCGTCGAAATTGGGTCTTCCTGTTACAGATTGAGATGTTTGAAGCGGTGAGCTTACAGGCCGAACCTGGGGCCCTTGTTGTTGCCCTTGAGGTCGGCAGCACTCACTCGTAGGGCGTGCGTTACGCGATTGTTTCGAAACGGGTGGGAAACACAACGGGCCGGCGATGCTCCTAGTATGCCTATTCAATTGACTGTCTAAATATCTAGGGGAGGATCGCGATGCAGGCAGATTCCGCTCAGCAGCAGGGCCTTTATCGCCCCGAATTCGACCACGATGCATGTGGCATCGGCGCACTTGCCGATATCAACGGTGAGCGCCATCACCAGATTTTGGACGATGCGCTGTCCATTCTGGTCAACTTGGAGCACCGCGGCGGTACGGGACTCGAGAAGAACACCGGCGACGGCGCTGGCATCTTGTTCCAGGTTCCGCATCACTTTTTCCGTAAAGAGGCTCAAAAGTGCGGCCAGATTCTGCCGGCAGAGGGCGACTATGGCGTGGCCATGCTGTTCTTCCCGCAGGACGACAAGGGTGTAGAGGATGCCCGTCGCGTGTTTGAGGAGGGCTGCGCCGAAGCCGGCGTGCCGCTGCTCTTTTGGCGCGAGGTGCCGGTCGATCCGCACGACCTGGGCGAGACGGCCCGCGCCTGCATGCCCACTATCCTGCAGGCCTTTCTGGGCCGTCCTGACGACACGCCCGCCGGCGATGCCTTCGAGCGCCGCCTGTATGTGTGCCGCCGCACCATCGAGAAAAAGGCCGACGCCGAGTTTGCCCTGCGCGACAAGATCTTCTACGTGTGCTCCATGAGCTCGCGCACCATCGTGTACAAGGGCATGCTGGTCGCCACGCAGATGCGCCGCTTCTTCATCGATCTCAACGACGCCGCCGTCAAGACGGCCGTGGCGCTCGTCCACTCGCGCTACTCCACCAACACCACGCCCAGTTGGGAGCGCGCGCACCCCAACCGCTTTATCATCCACAACGGCGAGATCAACACCCTCAAGGGCAACGTCAACTGGATTCGCGCCCGCGAGCCCAATCTGTACAGCCCCGTGCTGCAGCACGATCTTGAGCGCGTGATGCCCATCATCAACCGCGAGGGTTCCGACTCCGCGATTCTGGATAACGTGCTCGAGTTCCTGGTCATGAACGGTCGCCCGCTTACGCGTGCCGCATCCATGCTGCTGCCCGAGCCGTGGGACCACAACGACAGCCTGAGTGAGGAGCGCCGCGCCTACGACGCTTACCAGTCCATGCTCATGGAGCCGTGGGACGGTCCGGCCGCCATCGCCTTTACCGACGGTCGCACGCTGGGTGCCGCCCTCGACCGTAACGGCCTGCGCCCGGCTCGCTACTACGTGACGCGCGACGGCCGCTTTATGTTGGCGAGTGAGGTGGGCACCATCGAGGTGAGCCCCGAGAACATCCTGACGAGCGGCTGTCTGGGGCCGGGCCAGATGCTCGAGGTCGACTTTGCCCGCGGCCGCGTGATCTACAACGACGAGCTGCGCGCTCGTTACGCCAAGGAAAAGCCCTATCGCGACTGGATCGCCGAGGAGACGCTGACCGTCGACGCGCTCGACAAGCCCGTCGCGCCCACGCCCGCCGAGGATACCGAGGGGCCCGCCGCCGTGCGCATGGCCAAGCTCGGGTATCACTGGGATGATGTTGACGAAGTCGTGCGTCCCATGGCCCAGCAGGGCAAGGCGCCGCTCGCCTCGATGGGTATCGATGCGCCGCTGGCCTGCCTGTCCAAGAAGACGCGCTCGTTCTTTGACTACTTCTATCAGCTGTTCGCCCAGGTCACGAACCCGCCCATCGACGCCCTTCGCGAGCATATGGTCACCTCGACCACGCTCTACCTGGGCAACCACGGCAACCTGCTCGAGGACTCTCGTACGGCCTGCCAGCTGGTTCGCCTGGAGCGCCCACTGCTGAGCGAGGAGGAGTTCGACCGCATTTGCGCCATCGACCGCGTGGGCTTTAAGACCCGCCGTTTCCGTGCCGTCTACCGCCGCGATGCCGGCGAGGGCGCGCTGCAGGCTGCGCTCAAGCAGCTTGCCGAAGACGTCGAGGCTGCGGTTCGCGATGGCGTGAACATCGTGGTGCTGAGCGACCGTGCCGCTGCGGGCGAGGTGCCCGTGCCGTCGCTGCTCGCCGTGGGCTGCGTGCACAACCACCTGATCCGTGCCGGCGTGCGTACCTTTGCCGACATCGTGGTGGAGTGTGGAGACGCCGTGTCCCCGCACGACTTTGCGGCGCTGGTGGGCTACTCCGCGAGCGGCATCTATCCGTACAACGCGCATGCGTGCATTCGCGACTTGGCGGCGCACGGCGATCTGGACGTGACAGCCGAGCAGGGCATCGCCAACTACAACAAGGCTGCGACCGCCGGCATCGTCTCCATCATGTCCAAGATGGGCATCTCCACGGTGCAGAGCTACCACTCCGCGCAGATCTTCGAGGCCGTGGGCTTTACGCCGGAGTTTGTCAACGCGTACTTCGCCGGCACGGTGAGCCGTGTGGGCGGTATGGGTGTCGAGGACGTCGAGCGCGAGCAGAATGAGCGCTACGACGCCGCGCTCGCTATCCTTAAGAGCCCGGCTCCCGATCAGCTGCCCACGTTGGGTCTGACCAAGTGGCGCCCGCTCGGCGGCGAGGATCACCTCATCGATCCGCAGACTGTCTACTTGTTGCAGACCGCCTGCCGTGAGGACAGCTACGACACCTTTAAGGAGTACAGCGCCCGCCTGCACCGCACCGGCCGTGCCGTGCGCCTGCGCGACCTGCTGGACTTTGATGCCGGCGGCCGCACCCCGGTGGCACTCGACGAGGTCGAGCCCGCGCTCAACATCGTTCGCCGCTTTAACACCGGCGCCATGTCGTACGGTTCCATCAGCAAGGAAGCACACGAGTGCATGGCCATCGCCATGAACCGCCTGCACGGCCGTTCCAACTCGGGCGAGGGCGGCGAGGATCCGCGCCGTGAGACCCCGCTGGCTAACGGTGACTCCAAGAATTCCGCCATCAAGCAGGTGGCAAGCGCGCGCTTTGGCGTGACGAGCCGCTACCTGTGCAGCGCCTTTGAGATTCAGATCAAGATGGCCCAGGGCGCCAAGCCCGGCGAGGGCGGCCACCTGCCCGGCAAGAAGGTCTACCCCTGGATCGCCGAGGTCCGTCAGTCCACGCCCGGCATCGGCCTGATCTCGCCTCCGCCGCACCACGACATCTACTCCATTGAGGATCTGAAGCAGCTGATCAACGATGCGAAGATGGCCAATCCGAAGGCCCGCATCCACGTCAAGCTCGTCTCCGAATTCGGCGTCGGCACCATCGCTGCCGGCGTGGCCAAGTGCCATGCCGATGTGGTGCTGATTTCCGGCTATGACGGCGGCACCGGCGCGGCTCCGCTCAACGCCATCAAGCATGCCGGCACCCCGTGGGAGATCGGCCTGTCCGAAACCCAGCAGACGCTGGTTCTGAACGGCCTGCGTTCCCGCATCACCGTGCAGTGCGACGGCGAGCTCAAGACCGGTCGCGACGTGGTGATCGCCGCGCTGCTTGGCGCCGAGGAATTCGGCTTCGCCACCACGGCGCTTATGGTCGAGGGCTGCGTCATGATGCGCGCCTGCCAGAAGAACACCTGCCCGCAGGGCATCGCCACCCAGGATCCGGAGCTCCGCGCACGCTTCAAGGGCAAGCCAGAACATGTCGTCAACTTCTTCATGTTCATCGCCGAGGAAGTCCGCGAACTGCTCGCGCAGCTCGGCTTCCGCACGCTGGAAGAGGCCGTCGGCCATGTCGAATGCCTCGACCAGGACGAAGCCATCAAGCGTTGGAAGTCCGACGGCATCGACCTGAGCAACGTGCTCATGCAGCCGGGTCCGGTTCCGGGAACCATCCTGCACAAGACGATCGATCAGAACCATGAGCTCGACAAGGCGCTCGACAACAAGCTCATCGAGCTTGCCCAGCCAGCCCTTGACAAGAAGGAGCCCGTGCGTATCGAAATGCCGATCCGCAACGTGTACCGTACGCTCGGCACCATGCTCGGCTATGAGATCACCAAGCGTTACGGCGAGGAAGGTCTGCCGGACGACACCATCGGCATGACGTTCCATGGTGCCGGCGGCCAGTCCATTGGCGCGTTCATTCCGCGTGGCGAAACCATCCGCGTCTACGGCGAAGTCAACGACTACGCGGGCAAGGGCCTGTCCGGCGGCCGCATGGTGGTCCGTCCAGAGGACGGCATCACCTTCGATCCGCACGAGAACGTGATCGCAGGCAATGTCACCGGCTTCGGCGCGACTTCCGGCCAAATGTTCGTGGCCGGCCGCGCAGGCGAACGTTTCGCCGTACGTAACGGCGGCGCCACCTTCGTGGTGGAAGGCGTGGGCGACCACGGCTGCGAATACATGACCGGCGGTACGGTCGTGATTCTCGGCTCCACCGGCCGTAACCTCGGCGCGGGCTTCTCCGGCGGCAACGTGTACGTGCTCGACCTCGACATGAAGCAGGTCAACCCGGCGGCCGCCACCAACGGCGCGCTGCTGTTCGAGCCGCTTGACGCCGATGCCGACAAGCTGGTGCACGGTCTCGTCAAGCAGCATGCCGAAGAGACCGGCTCCGCCTTCGCGAAGGCCCTGCTTGACGACTGGGAAAACAGCGCCAAGCGATTCACCCACATCGTTCCGAAGCACTTCCTCGCCATGCAGAAGGCGATGAAGGAAGCCGAGGAGAAGAACATCGATTTCAATACGCCCGGCGTCTGGGAACAGGTGTACGAGCAGGTTATGGAAGGAGCGCGCTGACATGGGAGATCCTCGTGGATTCCTGAAGGTCCGTACCCGTCGCGAACTGGCCGAACGCCCCGTTGAAGAGCGAATCAAGGACTGGTTCGACGTTCACACCGAATCCGGCCTGCAGTCCTGGACCACCGAGCAGGCGGCCCGCTGCATGGATTGCGGAACCCCGTTCTGCATGAGCGGATGCCCGCTCGGCAACATCATTCCGGAGTTCAACGATCTGGTCCGTCAGGAGAAGTGGGAGGACGCGTACAACCGTCTGTCCGAAACCAACAACTTCCCCGAAGTGACCGGTCGCATCTGCCCGGCATTGTGCGAAGCCGCCTGCGTGCTTGGCATCCATCAGCCGGCCACGATGATTCAGAACGACGAACGCACCATCATCGATCAGGCATGGAGCCTTGACTACGTCAAGCCTCTGCCGCCGCAGCGTCTGACCGACCAGACCGTTGCCGTGGTCGGTTCCGGCCCATCCGGTCTCGCCTGCGCCCAGCAGCTCACCCGTGCCGGCCACACCGTGGTCGTATACGAGCGTGATGACGCCATCGGTGGTCTGATGCGTTACGGCATTCCGAACTTCAAACTCGACAAGCGCCTCATCGACCGCCGAGTCGAGCAGATGGAAGCCGAAGGCACCGTGTTCCGTACCGGCGTGGAAATCGGCAAGGACATCACGTGGGATGACCTGCGTGACCGTTACGACGCCGTCGTAGTGGCCATCGGCTCCACCGTGCCGCGTGACATGAAGATTCCAGGCCGCGAGCTCAAGGGTATCCATTTCGCCATGGAGTTCCTGCCGGACGCCACACGTCGCGTGTACGGTGTCAAGCCGGTCAACGACATCACCGCCGAAGGCAAGCATGTGGTGATCATCGGCGGCGGCGACACCGGTTCCGACTGCCTCGGCACATCCCTGCGCCAAGGCGCTAAGGACGTCACCGTGCTGCAGATCATGCCGCAGGAACCGAAGGAGCGTCCGGCCAACCAGCCATGGCCGACCTTCGCCCGCCTGTACAAGGAAACCTCCTCCATGGAGGAAGGTTTCGAAACGCAGCGCGCCGAATACGTGTACAACACCGACTCGGTCAACTTCGAGGGCTCCGATGAGGACAAGGCCAAGGTGAAGGTGGAGAACTCCACCGCCACCGAAGGCTTCGTCGCCGACGAGAACGGACATGT
>CAJMRN010000034.1 GCA_905215815.1 uncultured bacterium
CAGTACTTCAACCACGACTCCGTCTTCTTCATTGGCCGGAACGTGGACTATGCCCTGGGACTGGAGGGCTCTTTGAAGCTGAAAGAGATCTCCTATATCCACTCGGAGGCGTACCCCAGCGGCGAGCTGAAGCACGGGCCCATTGCCCTGATTGAAAAGGGCACCACCGTCATCGGCACCATTACGGACCCGGCGCTGGTGGACAAATCCGTCAGCAACCTGAAAGAGGTCATCACCCGAGGCGCTAAGGTACTGGTGGTCACCAACCGCGATGTGCGGGCGTCAGATATTGACACCCTGATCCGCGTACCGGAAACCCACCCGCTGCTGGCACCCGCCGTGTCCATTTTGCCCTACCAGCTGCTTAGCTACTATATCGCCAAGCAAAACGGTCTGGATGTAGATAAACCTCGGAATTTGGCCAAATCTGTAACGGTGGAATAATCATACGAACCGCCCTTGTCATGGGAGGCAAAAGGTAAATCAATATAAAATAGCCCTGCGGCACACACCGCAGGGCTATTTTTATACCGGGTACTTATTCGCCGAAATAGCGCTTTAACAAACCTTCAAAGGCTTTGCCGTGGCGGGCCTCGTCGCGAGCCATCTCGTGCACGGTGTCGTGGATGGCATCGAGGCCAGCGGCCTTGGCGCGCTTGGCAAGATCGGTCTTGCCGGCGGTGGCGCCGTTCTCGGCCTCAACGCGCATCTCGAGGTTCTTCTTGGTGGAGTCGGTCACGACCTCGCCCAGGAGCTCAGCGAACTTGGCGGCATGCTCCGCCTCCTCGTGGGCAGCCTTCTCCCAGTACAGGCCGATCTCGGGATAGCCCTCGCGATGAGCGACACGAGCCATGGCCAGGTACATACCGACCTCAGAGCACTCGCCCTCAAAGTTAGCGCGCAGGTCGGCAACGATGTCCTCGGAGACGCCCTCCATCTTGGCGACACCCACGACGTGCTCGGCAGCCCACTCGAGCTGGCCCTCCTCCTGCTTCAGGAAACGAGAACCGGGAACGCCGCACTGGGGGCACTTAAAATCCTCGGGCAGCTGGTCGCCGTCGAACTCTTCCACATAACCGCAAACGGGGCAAACAAACTTCATGATTCGATCCTTTCGATCGATGGCGATTGCGCGCTCGTCCGGTCCCGTAAGGGCCCTCTCCGGACGTGCGTCTTGACGAGTTCTATTATCCATAAATGCGACCAAATGTGAAGCCTATTAGGAATGATTTTTAATAAAACAATTTTGAGATATGAAGATGTTGATTGATTAACGATTGGCAGGCCGTCTTTGACCGCCGATGAGTACAATCGGGCGAGCAAATGTTGACCAATCAACAAATGAAGGAGTTTCCTTTATGCATTTAGCCCGTCGTGCCTGGTGCCGAACATATCAGACGGTTTTTCGCATTGCATTGCCGATCCTGCCCTATACCGAGCCGCGCATTTTGGAGCATGCCGAGGATGTGCCCGCGGTGCTTCAAAAGCGCTCGATCCAGAAGGCCCTTATCGTGACGGATCCCGGCATTGCCCGTCTGGGGCTCACGGCATCACTCGAGCGTGCGCTTACGGCTCAGGGGATTGGCGTTACGGTCTATGCCGAAACGCGTATGAACCCCACAGTCTCGAATGTGGAGGAAGCGGCGGCGCTGTATCGCGAGAACGACTGCCAGGCCATTATCGGCTTTGGCGGCGGCTCGGCTATGGACTGTGCCAAGGGCGTGGGAGCACGTATCGCGCAGCCAAACAAGCCCATCAACAAGATGCGCGGCCTGTTGCGCGTCCACCGTCTCCTGCCGCTGCTTATTGCGGTTCCCACTACCGCCGGTACGGGAAGCGAAGTCACGCTCGCGGCGGTTATCACCGATGACGAGACGCACTATAAATACCCCATTAACGACTTTGTGCTTATCCCGCGTTTTGCGGTCCACGACCCCGAGTTTACGCGCGGGTTGCCGGCGTCCATTACGGGGCAGACGGGTATGGATGCCCTGACGCATGCTGTCGAGGCCTTTATCGGGCGAAGCACCACGCCCTATACGCGCAAGATGGCGCGACAGGCGGTTCAGCTCATCCGCGATAATTTGCTTGAGGCCCATGAGCATGGAGACAACATGCGTGCGCGTCGCAATATGCTTTCGGCGGCGTATAAGGCGGGCGTTGCCTTTACGCGCTCCTATGTTGGATACGTTCATGCCATCGCACACAGCTTGGGCGGGCGTTACGGGATTCCGCACGGCTTGGCCAACGCGATCATCCTGCCGCACATGCTTCGCGCTTATGGTGACGCCGCCGCTCCCAAGCTTGCCGATCTTGCTCGCATGGCGGGCATTGCGCCGGCTACCGCGCAGGACAGTCTTGCGGCCGAGGCCTTTATCGATTGGGTCGACCGCATGAACGAGGCCCTGGGAATCCCCAAATATGTCTCGGGTATTCGCCGCTCCGATATTCCGCAAATGGCGGTCCATGCCGATGCCGAGGCCAATCCCCTGTACCCCGTTCCGCTTTTGATGGACCGCCCGGAGCTCGAGCATATGTACGAGGTCGTCGCGGGTGGTATGTTTGAGGACGAGAACTAGGAGGGCCCATGAACACCGAGGAAATTGCGCGCATCGTCGGCGATCAGCGCGCCTACTTTAAGGCGCACGCCACGTTTGATGTTGATGCTCGACGTCGTGCACTCGTGAGTTTACGCGATGCGGTGCGGGCCCACGAGGCCGATATTGCCCATGCGCTCAAGACCGATTTGGGAAAGTCGCATGACGAGGCCTATATGTGCGAGATCGGCACGTCGCTTTCCGAGATTCGTCATCAGATTGCGCATGTGGCTCGATGGAGTCGTCCGCGCCTGCGTCCGTGTGACCTTGCCAATGCCGTGAGCGTGTGCAAAACGCAAGCCGTGCCCTATGGCGTCACGCTCATCATGGCGCCCTGGAACTATCCGTTTTTGCTGACGCTTGAGCCGCTCGCTGGCGCCCTTGCCGCGGGCAATACTGTGGTCATCAAGCCGAGCGCCTATGCTCCGGCTTCGAGCGCGGTGCTCAAGCAAATCTGTGAAGAGGCATTTGATCCGCGTCTGGTGATGGTTGTCGAGGGCGGGCGCGCCGAAAACGAAGCGCTGCTCGACGAGTGCTGGGACAAGATCTTCTTTACCGGTAGCGTTCCGGTCGGCAAGCTCGTTATGGAGCGCGCAAGTAAAAACCTTACGCCCGTGACGCTTGAACTGGGTGGAAAGAGTCCCTGCATCGTGGATGCGACGGCAAACTTGAAGGTCGCGGCGCGGCGTATCGCCTTTGGCAAATGGCTCAACGTGGGGCAGACCTGCGTGGCGCCCGACTACCTGCTGGTCGATACGCGCGTGCACGACGAGCTGCTGGGCCTCATCAAGGAAGAGACCCGCCGTATGTTTGGCGAGCATCCGCTCGATAACGAGGACTACGGGCATATCGTCAACGCCAAGCATTTTGCGCGCGTGCGCGGGCTGATCGATCCCGATAAGGTCGTGCTTGGAGGTACCGCGCGCGAGACTTCGCTCAAGATTGAGCCGACGATTTTGGACGGCGTGTCCCCCGATGACGCCGTGATGCAGGAGGAAATCTTCGGTCCCATCTTGCCGGTGCTGACGTTTGAGAGCCTAGACGAGGCCGAGACGTTTATTACGGATCGTCCGACGCCGCTGGCCCTGTATATCTTTAGCCAGGACCGTGCGGCTCAGCAGCGCTTTGTGCGCTACGTGCCCTTTGGCGGCGGCTGCGTCAACGACACGATCATGCACTTGGCTACGAGCCATATGGGCTTTGGCGGCATGGGTGCGAGCGGTATGGGCCAGTACCATGGCCGCGAGAGCTTCGATACGTTTAGCCACAAGAAGAGCATCGTGAACAAGGCTACGTGGCTGGACGTGCCATTCCGCTATGCCCCTTACGCAAGCTGGAAGCACAAGTTCGTGCGCATGTTTGTGCATTAGAATCAGATGACATAGGGGCAAACAAAATAGCCGCCCCCGCGTAAGCGAAGACGGCCACTTCTCACGATGAAAACGTGTATCGGAGTTGGCAAGACCCGCTGCCGCGGGTGCCATTCGTGCTCCTATCTTATCTGCAAGCGCTCTGTCTCGCAGACGTTGCAGCAAATGGGTGAAAGGTGCGAGCGGGCGAATTCGTGTCCGCACGAGTTCGTAGACTTCTCACTAAGGTTAAGCGCCGGTTTATCCGGCCGTTAGAGGAGCTGCCATGTACGAGCCTTCGCGTGTTCTTTTGTCGTTTCATATCGCAGGATTTCAGTATGCCGACGGTGCCTTGGTCCTGGGCGATCTTAAGGTTGGCGATAAGCTGACGCTGTGTGCCGAGCGCGATAATCCCCATGACCCTGAGGCGGTTGCGATCTACTACGACGATACCAAGCTTGGGTATGTTCCGGGAAACGAGGTCGGCCCACTGTCCTTGATGATGTATTACGGCCACGAGGACGTTTTTGAGGCCCGCGTACAGCAGGTTGCGCCCGAGCGCAGCCCCTGGCATCAGGTGCGCGTTGGCCTTTATGTGGTGGATGCTCGCTAGCCGGCAATGGAGACTGTCATGTTTGATGACGATGACCTGTTCGATTTGACGGATGATCCGTTTGTGTGGGATCTGCTACTCGACGACGATGAGCTGGAGCAGGACCGTAAGAAGCGGCAGGACAAGAATGCCCAGGGTGACGCTTCGAAAAAGCAAGAGAAGCACCGCCGCGGACTGTTCGGCGGGCTCTTTGGATAACCGCCGCATCGCTGCATCTGTATACTTAGCACGAGTTTGACACATTGCGAAATGAGGACAGAGACGATGATGTGGTTTACCGCCGACCTGCACCTGGGCGATACGAATATCTTGCACGATATGGATCGGCCGTTTGATTCGGTCGAGGAGATGAACCGCAAGGTCATCGCTGCCATCAATGAGTGCGTGGCGGCGGACGACCGTCTTTATATCCTGGGTGACTTTACCTATCGCTTGCCCCTAGCGGATGCTGTGCGCCTTCGCGAGCGTATCGAATGCAAGAATGTGACACTCATCCGTGGCAACCATGACGGCGACTGGGAAGATCCGGACGCGCCGCGCATTTGGGATGAGGTGCGCGATTATCTGGAGGTTGCTCCCGGCTATGCCAAGGGCCACCGTCTGGTTATGAGCCACTACCCCATGCTCAGCTGGAACGGCAAGGCGCGCGGCGCCATCATGCTGCACGGGCATATCCACAGCAGGGGAGACCGCGCCAACGCGCGCAACCGCGACCGCGAACGTCCTATCCTTCGCTACGATGTCGGCCTCGACGCCAACGAGTACAAGCCCGTAAGCCGCGATCAGATTCTTAGCTTCTTTGGGCTATAGGGCGCCAGAACTACCACAAAGGGGACAGGCACCTTTGTGGTGGTTTTCACATAGATTGGAGTCGCTATGAAGCAATTGCTTATTCGTGCCGATGATATCGGTTATTCGTATGCCGTTGACCTGGGGATTGCCCGAAGCGTCAACGAGGGCCTGGTGCGCTCGGCGGGCCTGATGCCCAATATGCCCGAGGCCGAGCGTGGGTGGTCGCTCGTGGCGGATGCCGATGCTGCGGTGGGCCAGCATACCAACGTGTGCCTGGGTAAGCCGTGTGCCGATCCAGCGCTCATTCCGAGCATGCTCAATGAGAATGGCGAGTTCCATAGCAGCCGTACCTTCCGCGAGCATTTTAAGCGCGGTGAGGAGCTGATAGACTTCGACGAGGCCTGCATCGAGATCCGTGCGCAGCATGACCGTTTTGTCGAGATTGTGGGCCGTGAGCCCGACTACTTCGAAGCCCATGCTGTCATGAGTAAAAACCTTAACCGAGCGATCTCGGCGGTTGCCCAGGAGCTGGGCCTTAAGGAGCAAAAGGCGAGCTTCGACCCCACGGCGGTGGTGCGTTGCGGAGATACCGACCTGCACATGGTAATGCGCTCGATGAAGCCGGGCTACGAACCTAAAGAAGCAATCATGCAGACGGTTCGCGAGATGTCCGACGGCGAGACGGTCGTCTTTGTGTGTCACCCGGGCTATCTTGATCGCTATATCCTCGAGAACAGTTCGCTTACGACCGATCGCACCAAGGAAGTCGATGCGCTGATCGATCCTGAGCTGCGCGCTTGGCTCGAGTCTCAACCCGATCTTCGCCTGATCGACTATCGTGACCTGTAAGAGCTCAAGCCAACACAAGGGGAACAGGCACCTTTGCGGTGGTTCTGGCGCCGTTGCCATTATGGTGGCGGCGCCTTTTTTGTCCGTGCGGCGCGGTAGAGTGTAGTCGGTTGAAATTTGCGTCCATCGAGGAGCTGTTATGAACGAGATCAAGTGCCCGCATTGTGGCGAAGTCTTTAAGGTCGATGCGTCTGGCTATGCGGATATCGTCAAGCAAGTACGCGATGCCGAGTTTTCGCGCGATCTGGATGAGCGTGTGAGGGCAGTCCAACGCGAGGGCGAGCAGGCGCTGGAGCTTGAGCGCTCGCGTTCGACGGCTGCCCTGCAGGAGGCGGAGTCTCAGCGCAATGCACAACTCGTTGAGCAGAAGAATGCCGCGGCTCGGGAGTTGGCACAAGAGGTCGCCAAGCGCGATGCCGAGCTTGTCGAGCTGCGCGCCAAGCTCGAGGGCGCTGCCGCAGAGCGCGAGAGCGCAAGCCAGCGTGCGGCGATTGAGGCCCGTGCCGATGCTCAGAAGGAGAATGCTGAGCTTCAGCGCGAGATCGACAATTTGCGTGCGCAGCTGGGGCGCAAAGATGACGAAGCCAAGCTTGCCGAGTCGGCGGCGCGCAACGCTGCTCAAAACGATTTAGCTGCACGTGATGCCCAGATTGCCGAGCTGCAGGCCAGGCTTGCCGCAGCGGACAAGGCTCAGGAGATGGCGCTTGCCGCTGCCGCGGCAGAGTCGCAGCGTGATCTCGATGCCGCTCGCAGCGAGGCCGAACGTGCACTTGCTGACTACCGCGCGACGGTACAGGAGAAGTTTTCCGCCGCAAAGGCACAATCTGAGCAAGAGGCCGAGGGTCTGCGTGCCCAGCTGCGCGAGCAGGAGCTGATGGCAAAAATGAACCTGTCGGAGGCAGTCGCCGCGGCGGAGCGAGAGCGCGACGAGGCACGTGCGAAACTGACGAGTGAGCTGGCAGTGCGCGATTCGCGCGAGGAACAGGCAAAGGCGGCACACGAGCTCGAGCTTGCTCAAGCCAAGCGCGCGAGCGATGAGTTGATCCGCTACAAGGATGAAGAGATTGAGCGCCTTAAGGACATGAAGGTCCGCCTGTCCACCAAGATGGTGGGCGAGTCGCTCGAGCAGCACTGCGAGACCGAGTTTAACCGTCTGCGCATGACGGCGTTTCCTAACGCGTACTTCGAGAAAGATAACGATGCGTCCGAGGGTACCAAGGGCGACTTTATCTTCCGCGAGTGCGACGCGAGCGGCAACGAGATCATCTCGATCATGTTCGAGATGAAAAACGAGAACGACGAGACCGCGACCAAGCACAAGAACGAGGACTTCTTTAAGAAGCTCGACCACGATCGCCGCCAGAAGGGCTGTGAGTATGCAGTGCTCTGCACCCTGCTGGAGCCCGAGAGCGAGCTCTATAACGCGGGAATCGTGGACGTGAGCTATCGCTACGAGAAGATGTACGTGATTCGCCCGCAGTTTTTCATTCCCATGATTACGCTTCTTCGCAACGCCGCCATGGGTTCGCTGCGCTATAAGCAGGAGCTAGCGGAGTACAAACAGCAGAATATCGACGTCACGAACTTCGAAGCCAAGATGGAGAAGTTCAAGGACGGCTTCTCGCGCAACTACAACCTGGCGAGCAAGCAGTTCGAGTCGGCGATCAAGGAGATCGATGCCGCCATTAAGCAGCTCGAGAAGACCAAGGACGACCTGCGTCGCAGTACCGAGAATCTGCGTCTGGCCCACAACAAGGCCGATGAGCTTACCATTCGAAAGCTCACGTGGGGCAACAAGACCATGAAGGCCGCCTTTGACGAGGCACGTGAGGCTGCGCCGGAGACAGGCGATGAACCAGCCGAGGCGGATTCGTATGAGGTCGAGGATGCCGAGTAAGGCATAGCGGATAGTGCAAAAGCGGGACCGCTGGCGATATTGCCAGCGGCCCCGCTTGTTTCGTTCCAGTATGTTCGGCTAGTCCTCGAGCAGGTCCTCGATAAATCCGACGCGGTAGTTTTTGAAGATGACCTCGCCGCCATCCTGCGTGGCATCCAGGTCGACATCGCCCATGATGCCAAAGTCGTGGTCGCCATCCTCGTCGGCAAAAATCTGGTGCACGTGCCACACATGGTCGGTCTTCTCGTCGGACTCATCGATGGAAAACATCGCGGCGCTGCGGGCATCTCCGTCGGTGAGGATTTCCTCGTGTTGCTCATGGTAGGCATCGAGCGCCTTTTGCCAGCGGATCTCGCTCATGCCCCAGTCGTCGTCGAGTTCGCCCAGGTCGCGAACGTGCTCGCGGGCGGCAAGGGTCACGCGGCGGAAGACCGCGTTGCGCACCAACAGCGTGCAGCCGCGGCGGTCCACCACGACCTCGTCGATGCCCTGCGGCGGCGCAGCATCGAGGGCTGCCGGGTTGCCGGCGTTCTCCCACTCATCCACCAGGCTCGAGTCCACCGAGCGCACCACAAAGCCCAGCCACGAGATAATGTCGCGCAGGCGCTCGTCGCGCTTCTCGATGGGCACGGTGCGGTCGAGTGAACGGTAGGCCTCGGCTAGGTAGCGCAGCAGAATGCCCTCGGAGCGGGCGATGCCGAGCTTTTGAATGTAGCCCTTAAAATCGCTCGTGCTTTCCAGCATATCGCGCAGAACGCTCTTGGGAGAGAGCTGATAGTCGTTGGCCCAGGGCACTTCCTGGCAGTACTTGTCAAAAGCGGCGTCGAGCAAATCCTCGAGCGGCTTTTCGTACGTGACGTCTTGAATGCGCTCCAAGCGCTCCTCATATTCGACGCCGTCAGCCTTCATTTCGGCCATCGCGCGGTCGCGCGCGGCGCGCTCCTGTGCGCGCAGCACCTGCTTGGGGTCCTCGAGCGTTGCCTCGACCATCGAGATCAGATCCATGGTATAGGTCTCGCTCTCGGGATCGAGCAGCTCCAACGCGGCAAGCAAGAACGGCGAGAGCGGCTGATCGAGCGCGAAGTCCTCGGGCAGATCGACCGTCAGCGCATAGTCGATGTCCGGTGCGGCGTCAGCCGGGGCGTCGGGTGCGGGCGGCACCTCGGTGCGAACGACGACGCCGGAATCGATGAGCGTGGCGAAGATTTCGTCGGCGCGAACCTCGAGCTTGGCCTTTTCTTCGGGGGTCTGCAGGCTCGTCTCGATGAGGTCGTGTACGCGGGCGCGGGCATCGCCGCCCTGCTCGACCACGCTAATCACCATGGAGTGCGTGATGCGCAGGCGCGGCTTGAGCGTCTCGGGCTGCGTCTCGATCAGGCGCTCAAAGGTTTGCTTGTTCCAGGTGACAAAGCCCTCGGGGGCCTTTTTCTTTTTAATCTTACGGAGCTTTTTGGGGTCGTCGCCCGCTTTGGCCATAAGCTTGGCATTCTCGATCTCGTGCTCGGGTGCCTCGGCAATCACCATGCCCTCGGTATCAAAGCCCGAGCGGCCGGCGCGACCGGCAATCTGGTGGAACTCGCGGGCGCGCAGACGACGCATCTTGTAGCCATCGAACTTGGTGAGCGCGGTGAGCACCACGGTGTGGATGGGTACGTTGATGCCGACGCCGAGCGTATCGGTGCCGCAGATGACGGGCAGCAGGCCCTGCTGCGCCAAGCGCTCGACCAGCAGACGATAGCGCGGCAACATGCCAGCATGGTGCACGCCGACGCCGCATCCAAGCAGGCGCTTGAGAATCTTGCCAAAGGCCGTCGAGAAGCTCGTTCCCTTTGCCGCCTCCTTGATGGCCTCACGCTGCTCCTTGCTGGCGATGCCAAAATTGGCGAGCGACTGCGCCGTCGCAAGGGCGACATCCTGGCTAAAGTGCACGATATAGAGCGGGGCCTCGCCGCGGCGCATGGCGAGCTCGACCGTGCCCTCGAGGGAGGTCGTCACATAGTCGTAGCTCAGCGGAACAGGACGCGGGGCGTCGACAACCAAGTCGCAAGCAGCGCCGGTGTGCTCCTCGAGTGAGGCGGCGATGGCAGTGACATCGCCGAGCGTAGCGCTCATGAGCATGAATTGCGTGTGGGGCAGGGTGAGCAGCGGCACCTGCCAGGCCCAACCGCGGTCGGGGTCGGCAAAGTAGTGGAACTCGTCCATGGCCACGCAGCCCACGTCGGCATCTTCGCCCTCGCGCAGTGCGTCGTTGGCAAGGATCTCTGCCGTGCAGCAGATGACGGGCGCCTTGGTGTTGATATGCGTGTCGCCGGTGATCATACCGACGTTATCGCGGCCGAGCACCTGCACCAGGTCGAAAAACTTCTCGCTGACCAGAGCCTTGATAGGAGCCGTGTAGTAGCAGCGCTTGCCCTGTGCCATGCCCATAAAGAGCATGCCCAGCGCGACAAGCGACTTGCCCGATCCGGTCGGTGTGCCTAAGATGACGTGATCGCCGGCAGCCAGGTCCATGAGGGCTTCTTCTTGGTGATCCCACAGCTCAATGCCGCGGCTGCTCGTCCATTCAAAGAAGCGTTCGAAGGCCTGATCGGGCGTGAGCCATGGTTCGGGCTCGCTGCCGTCCTCGGGCTCCCACCAGGTGGGGGAGAGTGCACCGAGTGAGCCGAATTCGGCTTCGGTTCCCGTGCCGCCCGAGAACGAGCTGGCGGCGCCGGCACCGGAAACGGTGCTGGCGGAAGTATCTGTCGTGGTCTGTGCCATGTGGTTGCTTTCTCTCGCGATTGTCCGCCAACTATTATGGCGTAGCGTCGGCGTGGGGCGCCAGCGCGCGAGAAAATGCAGGAAATGGGCGCGCGGTGCTAGCGTTCCTGAGGCAGGCGCTTCTTGCCTTTGCGGGCACGGTTTCTAAAGTTCTCGACGGCCTCTTCCATGCCCAGAGGTACATAGGTGAGCTCATCGAGGTTATCGGGCAGGTAGCAGGCAAGGCTCTGCTCCTGCACGCGGCCCGCTGTGAGCTGTTCGTCGGTTGGCTTTGCGCCGGGTGTGGCGCAAATGCCATAGACGGCGGCGCCCATCTCGCGCGTGCGGCGCTCATATTCGGTCTCGGGATGCTCGGGATGGTCGCGGCGTACGTCGTCACTTACCCAAAGCGTGTCGTAGCCTGCCGCGGCAAACTGCCCCAGGGCGTAGTCGCGCAATGGCTTGCTGTCGGTTCGCAGCGTGACGGTGGCGCCGGCTGCAAGGAGCGGACGGTAGAGCATCAAATGGTCGACATGGACGAGTCGTTTTTTGGCGTACTTGGCCTTGGGCTGCGGCGTGGGAAAGTTGATGGTGATGGCATCCAGCTCGCCTGCGGCGAATAGCTGCGGCAGCGATGCGGCGCCTCGGGGCAGGACAAGTGCGTTGGGCAACTCCTGCTCGCAGATTTTCTGCGCGGCATAGGCAATGCAGATGGGCTCCTGGTCCATACCGATAAAGAGGGTGTTTGGCTCGTGGGCTGCGCGCTCTACAAGGTACGTTCCCTTGCCGCAGCCAAGGTCCAGGTGAAGGTGTTCAAAGGGCTTGCTGCCAACTGGCGCACAGGCCTTGCGCCAATCTCCGGCATAGGCCTCGGGGTTCGTCTCAATCGCATCGGCGTAGCGCTCCAGGCGCTCCTCGAGCACAAAGTTCTTAGGCGTGCGAACGTGGACGGCTCCCATGAGGCTCCTTGGTCATAAGTATGGAACGCATGGCTGCGCGTTCCGTCAATGGGTTGAAAAAAGGGCGGGCATAGTTTGCCCGAAAGATGCGGTGCAGCTCGACGGCGAGTCGTCGGTGCCTACAGGCGCTTGAGAATCACATAACGGTTGAGCTCGCCGCTGCGACCGTCGGCATGGAAGCGCTCAAGCTCGCGCACGGGGACCTCGCCGCTCTTGTAGAACGTACGGACGCCGCGCACCAGGTCGGTGATCTGCTGATCGTCAAAGTGATGGCAATAGCGGTAGGCGTGGCGGTCGTTTTGCCAGCCAATGAGGTGGTCGCCGGCTTCAAACTGCGCGGAATCGTAACCTTCAAACGGCGGGGTGAGCTCGGCACGGGCCTCGGCACGAACGGCCTTGCGCGCCATGCGCTCGTCGTTCATAAACTCCCAAAAGCTAATGGCGATGATGCCGCCCGGGCGCGTCTGGCGCACCAGGGCGTCGAGCACGCGCACGCGGTATTCACACGACGGCACGTGGTGCATAAAGCCAAAGCAGACCGAGATGTCGGCGAGCGGTGCGTCGAAAAGTACGTCGGGCGTCTCGGCGGGGTTGAGCTTCATGAGGGCATCGAGCACGTCGAGTTCCTGGAAGTGCAGGTTGGGAATGCGCAGGGCGTGACCACGCGCATCGATGGCCAGGTCTTGGCACGAGTCGACGCCATAGAACTCAAACGGGCAGCTGGCGTCTGCCGAGGGGTTTGCGCCATCGACGCCCTTGGCGGCAAGTGCGCCGCCGGCGGCAAAGTTCTCGAATCGCATATTGCCGCAGGCAAGATCGAAGACGCGGACGGGATGCTCGATGGTGGCGACGTCGAGCTGTTCGAGTGCGATGTCCATGGTGCGGACCCAGCCCGGCCACGGGGCCTGGCGCGTATCGGAGAAGGAGGCGGAGTGCTCGCGATAGAACGTGTTGTTGAGCTGGATGAGCGATGAGGCGAAATCGCGGTTCACGGCGCGGGACTCCCTCCGTTGGCGGTGCGGAATAAACGGTACGACCATACTACCGTTAACGCCGCAACGGGGACAACCGGGCTGCGGGTCATTGCTTGGTTTGGACACATTTTCGCAGCTCATGCGCGCCCGCAACCGCCGGTTGTCAAAAATCTCACTAGAATAGGTGGCATGTTTTTGGCGGTGGCGGATAGATTTTAACTGTGCAAGGCGCCTTAAGAACAAAAGCGGTCCGGCGGCACGGCTGGCAAAAGCATAGGAGGAACCATGAATGTAGAAACTGCGCAGCGGCTCGCCGACCTTCGCCGCAGCAAAGGCTTTAGCCAAGAAGGGCTGGCGCGAAAGCTGGGGCTGTCGCGCCAGGCGGTCAGCAAATGGGAGCGCGCGGAGAGCTCGCCCGATACCGAGAACCTGATCTCGCTCGCCAAGCTTTATGGCGTGAGTCTGGACGAGCTGCTCAATCCGAGCGACGAGATCGAGGACGATATCGAGTTTGAGAACGAGGACCGCGCCCGTCAGCGCGAGGCCGAGGCGGCAGAGCGTGCTCGCACCCATGAGGCGGCGGCACGCGCTACCGAGGCGGCAACGCAGGCGAGTGATGCTGCGGCCAAGGCGGCGCAAGCGGCAAGCTGGAGTGCGCAGGCCGCCAATGCCGCTACGGCGCAGGCGACGAGTGGCACTGCGGTTGGCTCGACTCCGGTGAAGGGCCCGTTCCAGTCGTTCCCGTATTGGGCCGTGTGTTGGCTACTGTTCTTTTTACTGATGTTCCTGGTTGGTGCCAGCCCCTTTCCCGCACTGATCTTCTTTACGATTCCTATCTATCACTGGGTGGCACGTGCGCTTGATGGCGATTGGGCACGCGGTGATATTCAGGTTGGTTCGGCGTCGGTGGCGGTCAAGGCCCAGGGGAAGGATGCTTCTGCGGAACCTGATGCTGACGTGGCTACCGCGGCCACCGCTGAGCCATGTGCCAAAGAGGGTGACGAATGATGAAGCTTTCGCATGAATCCAAGCTACGCCTGGGCGTCGGCATCGGAGCGTTTGTGCTCATTGTTGGGCTTGTCTTTGGCGTTTCGCGGCTATTGGCTCACTCCGATATGGTGCGTACGACCGGTATTCTATCTGGCAATTTGTCTGATTTTGACGATATGTTTGACGACGATGATCTCTTGGATAGCGGTAACTATTCCGCTCGGCCTCAGCAGCTTTCGAGCACGACTTTTGATGCCGATGAGTTCCGCTACCTCGATTTCGATATCAATGCGGCTTCGGTGGACGTCAAGGTTGTTGATGGCAACAAGGCTCGCGTTATCGAGCGGGGGCGCGTTGCCGAGGGTATGGATGCCTCCAAGGCCGCGACGCAAAACATCGCATCCGTCGAGGACTCGACGCTCAAGGTTTCCCAGTTTGGAAGTGACGACGGTAAGGCAATCGATCGCTCAGTTACGGTCGAGCTGCCGCGCCGTGTTGCCGAACATCTGAAGGGAGTCAACGCGCACGTGGGCTCGGGTGATCTGCAGATTGCCGGTGTCATCTGTGATGGTTTCGACCTTTTCCTGGGTGCGGGAGATGTAGAGTTTACGGGCAGCGTGACTGATGCGCTCAGCGCTGAGGTCGGTTCGGGCGATGTGACGTTCGAGTTTTACCAGGCCCCCACGAAGTCGATGGACGTGAGTGTGGGCTCGGGCGATGTGGAGATGACGGTTCCGAACTCGACGGGCTTTAAGGCGAGCCTCACCTTGGGCAGCGGCGACTTCGAGAGCGATTTCCTTCCGCTTGGCTACGACGGCGAGACCATTTTGAATCTTGAATTCGATAACGGTGACAAGTCTGCCACGTATCGTTTTGAAGTCGATTCGGGTGACATGTCGTTTGATTCAGAGTGACGGGTGGTTATCGAAGACTTATAAACCATAGACGCGCTGTTTGATGAAGGCGCCGAAGCTGAGATTGGCTCCGGCGCCTTTGCCTTTACAATGGGGTCATGGAACAGATTATCTTGAACATACTCGAGGCTCTGCGTCGCGGCGAGACCGTGGACGACAAGGCACTCGTCAAACTGATACATGCCGAGGCGCGCCGCGAGGGTGCCGACAAGCGCGATTTGGCCAAGCGCCGTCTGCTGCCGTTCTACCAGCGGGTTAAACGTGAGGAGCCGGCTCGGTGGGCTGCGTGGAATGTCAATTCCGAGCTGGAACGTCAACTGCTGCAGGTGTTGCGCATGAAGCCGCGCCGCACGGCTTCGGGCGTGGCGACCATTACCGTCATCACCAAGCCCTGGCCGTGCTCGGGCGATTGCCTGTTTTGTCCCAACGACCTGCGCATGCCCAAGAGTTATCTGCACGCTGAGCCGGCGTGTGCCCGTGCAGAGCAAAACTGCTTCGACCCGTATCTGCAGGTGAGTGCTCGTTTGACCGCGCTTTCGCAAATGGGGCATGCAACCGACAAGATCGAGCTTATCGTTCTTGGCGGTACCTGGAGCGACTATCCGCAAGGGTATCAGGCATGGTTTATGTCGGAGCTTTTCCGTGCGCTCAATGACGATGCCGTCGCCGGCGTGGCTGCCAACCCCATGTTGGCGCGTCCGGGCATCAGCCGTGCCGAGGCAGGGCGCCTGCTCGATGACGCGCCCGCCGATGCGCTGCCGCCGGTGGTGGCGGAGCGTCGCGAGCGCTATCGGGCTGCCGGTATTGCGACCGACGAGGCCGAGCTTGCGAGCGGTGTTGCCGGCGAACAGGAGCGCGTAGATGCTGCCGTGGGCGGCTATAACCGTGCGGTGCGTCGTCTGTACGGCCCCGGCACGCCGTGGGACGAGGTCGCCGAGTGGCAGACGGCCACGATGGAGGAGCTCGAGCGTCAGCAGCGCATCAACGAGACGGCGAAGCATCGCGTAGTGGGGCTCGTTATCGAGACCCGGCCCGATGCCGTGACGCCACAGGCGCTCACGCTCATTCGTCGCCTGGGCTGCACCAAGATTCAGATGGGCATCCAAAGCCTTGACCAGCACCTGCTCGATATCAACGAGCGTCGCATTTCGGTGGCTCAGATCGAGCGGGCATTTTCGCTTGCGCGTCTGTTTGGCTTTAAGATCCACGCGCATTTTATGCTCAACTTGCTGGGCGCTACGCCCGAGGGGGACAAACGCGACTACGAGCGCTTTATGACCGAGGGCGCCTTTATGCCCGACGAGGTCAAGGTCTACCCGTGCGCGCTCATCGAGGGCTCGCGTCTGGTGGGCCGCTATGAGCGTGGCGAGTGGTGCCCCTATACCGAGGACGAGCTGCTCGATGTGTTGGCCAACGACATCGTGGTGACGCCGGCGTTCTGCCGTATCAGTCGCATGATTCGCGACTTTAGCTCCGACGACATTATGGTGGGCAACAAGAAGCCTAACCTGCGTCAGCTCGTTGAGAACCGTCTGGCTGCTCGGGGTGACGGTGCGACGGTGCGCGAGATCCGTTACCGCGAGATCAGCACGGCGGGTGCCGACTTGGATGAGCTATCTCTTGATGAGGAAGTGGCGTACGAGACGCCGGTGACTTACGAGCGCTTTTTGCAGTGGGTGACGCCGCGGGGCAAGATCGCGGGCTTTTTGCGGTTGTCGCTGCCCGACCATTCGTTTGTTGCCGCGCATGCGGACGAGTTGCCGACGACGCCGGACGAGGCGATGATTCGTGAGGTGCACGTGTATGGCATGGCGGCACGCGTGGGGGATCAAGGTCAGGCGGCTCAGCATCACGGTCTGGGGCGTCTGCTCGTGGAGCGTGCGTGTGAGATTGCCCGGGATGCCGGCTATGCGCGCATCAACGTGATTAGCGCGATTGGCACACGCGAGTACTATCGCCATCTTGGATTTTGTGACCATGGCCTTTATCTGCAAAAGGAGCTCTAGATGAACAAGCCGAGTGTTTCTGCCGGCGTCGTTGCCGGCGTTGCTCTGGGGGCCGCGGCGCTTGGTGCGGCCGCTGTCGCTGTTCGTGCTGCCTGTCTGCAGGTTGCGCGAACCCGCAATGGGTTGGCGCGTGTGAAACGCGTGCACGATGAGGGCGGCGACGAAGTCCGTGTATTGGTGCAAGGCTGCGTCTACCAAAGCGCGAGTTACGTTGGCGAACGCTGGGCGGAGCCCGTCTTTGCGTACTATCGCGCGTTTGACGACGTGTTTGAGGCTGAGGACGCAATGCGTGATGCTTACGGGCATGGTATCGACCGTATGCTTATGCTGGGCGGCGGTGGGTTTGCCTATCCCAAGTTTGCGCTGATGTCGCACGAGAGCTTGCGCATGGACGTCATTGAGTACGATGCCGAGATTACGCGCCTGGCGCGCCGCTGGTTCTACCTAGACGAGCTGGAGCGCGCGGCGGGCGATCGCCTGCGGGTGATAACCGCTGAGGCTCGCTCGTATTTGGGCGTGACGAGCGTGGGCCATCGTCGCTACGACGTGGTCGTGAGCGATTGCTTTGGCGGTGCAGAGCCCGTGCGCGGGCTGGCGACCGTTGAGGCGCTGCGCCTGGTGCGGGGCAGCCTGAACCCCGGGGGTATCTACGTGGCCAATATCGTGAGCGCAAACGAGGGGAGCGATGTGACGTTCCTGCGCGATTGCGCCGCCACGGCACTCGAGGTGTTCGACCATGCTTGGGTGGTCCCATGTGGCGATGCGGAGTTTGGCGGCGAGGAGAACTACCTGCTCATCGCCAGCGACGGCGACTACGCTTTTGCCGAAGCTGTGCCTTTCGATGCCGACTTTCTCGGTGCCGCCCTCCACGACCAGCATTGGGAGTAGTCAATTTGTGACGGGCTCTATGGTTTTGTCAATCATACGCTTCATCTATTTTCAGCATGACGCATCTGGACGCCCGGCGCCAACGCGCCTCATCTTCGGTTGATTCCGCCGCCCGCTAGGCCAAAATTGTCATCGGAAGTATCAAATGAACAAGCAAGCCACTACGCAACTGCACGTCTATTCCGCCTTTTTCGTTCTCTCGGGATTTGTTTTAAATCGGGGAGTGTTTCTACTTTTCCTTGCGGAGAAAGGAATGTCTGTCACGGAAATCGCGCTTTATCAAGCCCTGTTTAACATTGCAACGGTCGTCCTCGAGCTGCCAACAGGACTGATAGGCGATTTCTTTGGAAAGAAGTTCTCGATTCAAGTGGGCGTGCTGCTGCTTTTCTTCCATACGGCTGGCATGCTGTTGCTCTCAGGCCCCTTTCTTGTCGTGCTTTCCCTTGTTGAGGCACTCGCCTACTCCCTTCAATCGGGATCCGAACAAGCGCTTTTATATGAAATTGCCCGGAATGCCGGTCAAGGAGAGCGCTTCCTCACCATCAACGCTCGGCTGCTTGCCGCGCAATCAATCGCGACGGGAGTGGCAATCGTACTTGGATCATTCATTGCCCAAGTATCTTGGAGTGCCCTCTACGTATGCGTTTCCGTTTTCTATCTCCTGCAGCTTTTCCTTCTGTATCCCATTGAGAGGATGGAAACGACCCATTCAAAAAACTCTGGGGAGGAAAGGTTTGACGTAGCCAAGGTCTTCAGACGCGAAACCTGGTGCATTGGAGAATCCGCTTTTGCGGTGTTGCTTCTTCTAATCGGCACAAGCATGCTCGATGGATTCTATGGGAGTTATTACAACTTGAATCAGTTGGTATTCGACGCATTTGATGCTCCCGTCTCCATAATAGGAATCTTTTTCGGTGCATCCTATGCAGTAAATGCGACGGCCTACATTGCAGCAGATTTCTTCTCATCGCGTTTCGGGAAAAGAAATACCATGCTCGGCTCGATGCTAATCGAGGCCGGTCTTTTCATGATTCTTCCGTGGTTCGCTTCAAATCCGCTGTGTTTGTTTGGCCTTAGCATGGTGCTTTGTTTTCTCCCAGAAGTGGTGTACATCACTTCGGAAAACTTAATCCAAGACGCGATAGCGGACGATCTCCGCGCGACGATCCTTTCCGTCGCGTCTCTGGTAAGGGCTCTCTTTTCTGCAATGTTTTTCTCCATATTTGGATATGTGCTGGGGTTATATCCCATTCAGATAGCGCTCGGTGTTATTGGCGCAATCGCGATAGCAATTACCGCCGTTGTTTCTTTAAAAATTGGTGGAATACATGCCTTCAAGAATTGATGTATCGATTGACGAGCTGCCAGAAGTTTCGAGCCTTCTTGATGGCTACGGGTGTACGCGTTAGCTTTGAATCGGTGGGCCTTAATGCCGAGGAATATCAGCGTTTTATCGATGCTGGCGGAATAGACTGGTTAACAAGTCCCGTGCCGAAAAGACTAGTTTTATGCGTGGTCGCGCCAACTGAGGACGCGCTGCTTCATGCCCTCTATGTCGAGCACGCCTTCGGCAAAGCCCTTGCGCACGAGCTCCTCGGGAACGTACTCGTCGTAGCGATCAAAATAAGGCACCTCGCCGGGATAGACGAGCTCGATGGGATCGAAGTCCTTTTCGGCCTCGGCGGCGAGCACCTCAAAGAACGTCTCCTCGTCGGCCTTCATCTTAAACTGCATAAAGTACGGGCGTGATGGGTCGAGTCCGCGAAGGCCCAGCTCAGCTGCGCATTTGATTTTAAGCATACGCTCGAGCGCCAGAAAGGCGTAGCTTCCCAACCAGGGGAAGAGCGCCCAGGTGTCGCCGCCCAG
>CAJMRN010000035.1 GCA_905215815.1 uncultured bacterium
AGTTCCTGTTTGGCGGCTCAGGCGGCAAAAACAGGAACTATTCCACCGCAACTCAAAAGTGGTCTTTTGGCCCTGTCCCAAATTAGCTACCTTGCCCCATCGGGCGGGAGCGGGTAAGATATACCGAGCGCCTAGCGCGTTCGATGGGTTCGGATGACGACATGTTCCGAATCTGGTCAGGTCCGGAAGGAAGCAGCCATAAGGAGCCTCTGTCGGGCATCCGAATCCATCGAGCGCACGGGCTTTCTTTTTTGCGCGGTTTTACCAAACCGCGCAATGCTCGACGCTGCGCGCCACCCAGAGCGACAATTTGTCATTCAAAAGGCAAGGCATGACCAGGAGGTCTATGCCTTGCCTTTTTCATGCCAACTTGTTCGCTCTGGATGTCGCTCGCTGACTGCGCCAAAACAGTGACGTTTTTACTACCGCTCAAGACTCTTCTGTAACGAGTTGCTTACGCATCTCCAAGGCTCGCCGTACTATCATGAATCAGATTGAAGAGAGATGATGATAGGGAGCGCCTATTTATGATTGAGCTGCTCAGGCGTTTTGGTGGTAAGTTTCGCCGGTATATGGTGGTTGGCCCTGCGTGTAAGTTGATCGAAGTGATCTTTGACCTGCTGACGCCGCTGGTGATTGCCCAGATGATCGATAAGGGCATTGGCTCGCACGACGTGAACGCCGTTATCCACTACGGCATGGTACTTGGCGCCATGGCTGTGATCGGCATCTCGTTTACGCTCGTCTGCCAAAAGATGGCGGCGCTGACTTCGCAGGGCATGGGTACCGACATTCGCGGTGCACTCTACCAGCACATCAACGAACTGAGCTATGTCGAACTCGATCGCTTTGGCACGCCGTCGCTCATCACGCGCATTACCAACGATGTCAACCAGGTGCAGCTCGCTGTGGCGCTGGGCGTGCGCATGCTTATCCGCTGGCCCTTCTTGGCGGTGGGTTCTATGTGCGCGGCCCTTGCCATCGACCTTAAGCTCGGCATCATCTTTTTGATTTGCACACCCGCCATCGGCTTGGTGTTTTGGTTTGTCATGGCGCGCTGCATTCCGTATTACAAGCAGTTACAGGCAAAGCTCGACCGCATCGCGCTCATTTGCCGCGAGGGTCTTTCGGGCGCCCGCGTGGTCCGTGCGTTTGTGCGCGAAGACCATGAGCGCGAGCGTTTTGCTCGTGCGGCCGACGACCAGGCGCATGTCGCCATCGCGGTGGGTAAGCTCTCGTCGGTCCTTAACCCCGTCACGTTTTTGGTGATGAACCTGGGCGTGTGCGCCATCCTGTGGGTGGGCGGCATCCAGGTCAACGTGGGTGAGCTTACGCAGGGCCAGGTCATGGCGTTTGTGAACTACATGACGCAGACCCTCACCTCCATCGTCTACGTGGCCAACCTGGTCGTTGTCTTTACCAAGGCGAGCGCCAGCGCGTCGCGCATCAACGAGGTGCTCAATTGCGAGCCGAGCATCACCGACGAGGGCAACCAGCCGGTCGCGCTGCCTGAGCCGAGCGACCTGGCGAGTGGCGCTGTTCCGGTCCCTGCGCTGAGCTTTGACCATGCGAGCTTTTCGTTTGGCGTGGGCGCGGCAAATGCCGTGAGCGATGTGACCCTGGAGCTGCCGCTGGGCAAAACGCTCGGCATCATCGGCGGCACGGGCAGCGGCAAGTCCACACTCGTCTCGCTTATCCCGCGCCTGTACGATGTGAGCATCGGCCGCGTGAGCGTGATGGGCGCCGACGTGCACACCTGGCCGCTCGACCAGCTGCGCAGTGTGGTCGCGACCGTTCCGCAGCGCGCTTCGCTGGTGAGCGGCACGATCCGCAGCAACCTAACCTGGCGCGACGAGTCGGCAACCGATGAGGAGCTGTGGGCGGCGCTCGATATAGCGCAGGCCAGCGAGTTCGTGCGCGACAAGCCCCAGGGCTTAGATGCTCCGGTCGAGGCGGGCGGCAAGAACTTTAGCGGTGGCCAACGTCAGCGTCTGACTATCGCGCGCGCCTTGGTAGGTTCGCCTCAGATATTGATCATGGACGATTCCGCCTCGGCGCTCGACTTTAAGACCGATGCGGCGCTTCGCCATGCCATTCGCAAACGAAGCATGCGCGGTGCCGCCGAGGGCGGGTTGCCGCTGACCACGGTGATTGTGAGCCAGCGCGTCTCGACCGTGCGCGACGCCGACATGATCTGCGTACTCGACCACGGCTCGGTTGCGGGCCTGGGAACGCACGATGAGCTGTACGCGACCTGCCAGCTCTATCGCGAGATTTGCCAGTCGCAGCTTCGCCGCGAGGAGCTCGAGGGTCAGCAGGGGAGCGCGGTGCCCGCGCCCGCTCCAAGTCCCGTGCCCGCCCCAGGCGCCGCGTGCGCCCCCGCATTCGTCTGCGCAAAGGAGGGCTGCTAAATGAATCCGTATACTTCTTCCGGTTCGGTCGCCACGATGACGGCCAACGTGTCCGGCAACGATAGTCTCAACGACCTGGGAGACGGTCCGCGCCAGCCCGGCGACCCCGAGCGCTATCCCGCCGGTGCGGTGACCCGCCGCCTGCTGGGCTATGTTCGCCCGCACCGCGTCTCGTTTGCGGCATCGTTTTTGAGTGCCGCCGTCTCGGTGATACTGCAGCTCTACACGCCCATCCTCATTGGCGAGGGCATCGACCTTATCGTCGCCGCCGGGCAGGTGGACTTCGATGCGCTGCTGCCGCTCGTTACCAAGCTCGCGATTGTCGTCGTAGGTGCTGCGGCCTTCCAGTGGCTGCAGGGCTATTGCGTCAACCGCCTGTCCTACGAGACGGTGCGCGACATGCGCGTGGAGGCGAGCAACAAGCTCAGCCGCATGCCGCTCAGCTTTATCGACAGCCATGCCCACGGCGACCTTATGAGCCGCGTGGTCAACGACGTCGATCAGGTGGGCGATGGCCTGCTGCAGGGCTTTACCCAGCTATTCACCGGCGTTATCACCATCGTTGGCACGCTCGCGTTTATGCTCTCCATTAACCTGACCATGACGCTCGTGGTGGTACTCGTCACGCCGCTTTCCATTTTTGCAGCCGGTGCTATTGCCAAGCTCTCCAATAAGAGCTTCACTGCTCAACAGCGCATCCAGGGCCAACTCGGCGGTCATATCGAGGAGTATGTGGGTGAGCAAAAGCTGGTGGATGCGTTTGCTTATGGCCCGAACGCCCAAGCGCGCTTCGATGCCCTTAACGCCGAGCTCTATACGGCAGGTGAGCGCGCGCAGTTTATGGGCTCGCTTTCCAACCCCGGTACACGTTTTATCAACAACATCATCTACGCCGTGGTTGCCGTGATCGGCTGCGTGGGCGTGATCACGGGCGTGCCCGCGGCGCTTACGGTGGGCGGCGTGCAGATTTTCCTGTCCTATGCCAACCAGTACACCAAGCCGTTCAACGAGGTCACCAACGTCATCACGCAGATCCAGACCGCGTACGCCTCGGCGCGCCGCATGTTTGCGCTGCTCGATGCGCGCGAGCAGGAGCCCGACGCGTCGGACGCTGTAGAGCTTGCCGCACCGCAGGGCGAGGTGACCTTTGAACACGTGGACTTTAGCTATGTGCCCGACCGAAAGCTGTTGCAGGATATCTGCATCGAGGCCAAGCCCGGCATGCGCTTTGCCCTGGTCGGCCCCACGGGCTGCGGAAAGACGACGCTCATCAACCTGCTGCTGCGCTTTTACGATATCGATGCCGGTCGCATCGCGGTCGATGGTCGCTCCTCGCGCGACTACACGCGTGCGAGCCTGCGCCGCGCCTTTGGCATGGTGCTGCAAGACACCTGGCTGTTCGAGGGCACGGTGGCGGACAATATCGCTTACGGTTGCCCAGGAGCCACGCGCGAACAAGTTATCGAGGCGGCCAAGCGCGCGCATGCGCACAAGTTTATCGTGCAGCTGCCGAAAGGCTACGACACGGTGATTGGCGAGGACGGCGGCACGTTTAGCCAGGGCCAAAAGCAGCTGCTGTGCATTGCGCGCGTCATGCTCACCGACCCGGCTATCTTGCTGCTGGACGAGGCGACTTCGAGTATCGATACGCGCACCGAGCTGCAGGTGCAGGCGGCATTCGACGAGCTTATGGCCGGCCGCACAAGCTTTGTGGTGGCGCACCGCCTGTCGACGATCCGCAACGCCGACTGCATTCTGGTAATGCGCGACGGCCAGATTATCGAGCGCGGCACGCACGACGAGCTGTTGGCGGCAGGCGGCTTCTACGCCGAACTCTACCGCAGCCAATTCGCCCAGTGAGCAAGCCCGCGGGGCGAATTAATCAATCGACAGACGGTGGTTTACATCTGTCACGTTAGTACTAAGATATTCATCTAATAAATTGCATTAGTGGCTTTAGTTTTGGGGGATACGAGGCAACGTGACTATGACGTGCTCTTTGGTGGTTAACAGCAAGAGCGGTAATACCAGGATGGTTTCGGGTGCGATCAAGCGCACGCTGCAGGCTGCGGGTGTTGAGTTTGTCCATGCCGCGGCGTTGAGCGACGATGCGGACGCAGATCAGGTTGCGCTCGAGGCGCAGGGCGCCTGCGCGGCCGACACGGTGCTCGTCGGTTTTTGGTGCGACAAGGGCGCGAGCACGCCTTCGGTCGCGACGTTGCTCTCAGCCTTGCACGGCAAGCGCGTCTTCCTGTTTGGCACCTGCGGCTTTGGGGCCAGCGAAGAGTACTTTAGGCAGATTATCGATCGCGTGACCTCCAATTTGGCCAATGATGCCGAGCTTGTAGGCTGGGCGATGTGCCAGGGCAAGATGGGTCCCGCGGTCAAGCAGCGCTACGAGGCCATGCTCGAGCAAGATCCCGACAACGTCCGATTTAAGATGCTGCTCGATAACTGGGTCGCCGCAAAGGATCACCCCACCAAGGAAGATCTGGACAACATGGCTGCAGCCGCCAAAAAGGCCGTGCTGGGGGAGTAGCTCCCATCGCTGACGGCGGTCGGTCCATCTTTCTAAATGAAACGTCCTCCCGGGCGTCGGGGCACGAAGTTCCCTGCTCTACAGTCCTGCGCAAGACGAAGGCCACATTAAGTGGCCTTCTTTGCGTGCGGAACTCGCGATGAGCTTCGTGCCCCGCCGTCCGGGAGGACGCCTCTTTATTGATGGGAGGCCTGATAGGTCGATGGTTCCGTGCCCGGATGCGTCCAAAGTGGGACGGGCTTTCCGGATGGGCAGGCTTTCGAAAAATGCGTCCCGGAATTTGCCTTTGGAATGGGACGTAGTTTCCCGTTGAGGTGCTTTGCGGAAAGTGCATCCCACTCTGGGCGGTCGAAGTGGGACACACTTTCCCAAAGGCGCTCCAACGGGAAATTGCGTCCCATTATTCGGTCAAGAAACGGGATGCATTTTCCCAATGAGAGCAAAACCGGAAAATGCATCCCACAATCAGCCCTCAAAGTGGGACGCCGTTTCCCAATGAGGCTCAAGCGGAAAATGCATCCCGGAATTTGCGCTCAAAGTGGGATGCGGTTTCCGGTTGAGGGTCTAAGGGGAAAGTGCGTCCCAGAATCGACGCTTGAAATGGGATGCAGTTTCCCGATGAGGCACTCGACGGAAAATACATCCCAGAAATGGCCTTTGAGCTGGGATAAGATTTCCGCGGCATCTCGGATTCTCAAAAATGAGACACGCCGTTGGCGAAAATGAGACACGTGATATCGGGCATCGGATGTATCATTTGCAAAAATGAGTCCACTCCACTCGAATAAAGCGAGGTCCCTCATGTACGTTCCGCACCGCCGTATCCGTAGGCTGTCGAAAATCCCGCTTGTTGGGACGGCGGCGCTTGCTGCGTTGATCGCCACGAGCGTCGCCTGCTTCACGGCCACGCCCCAGGTTGCCCAGGCGGCAGACGCGCCCGCAATCACCGATGTGACCGAGCAGGATTATCAAGCCCTGGGTCTGGGCACGAGCGAGGACATTCCGGCCGATACCGTTGGCCCCTATTCCACTGATACCCCCACGACGTTTGCCACGCGCAGCGAGGTCTATATGGCAGCTAACGGTAGCCATGGCAATCGCTACACTCTGCGCGACAAGCTCGAGAACGTCGAGCGCGGTGACATTGGCGGCAGCAGCAAACTCACCGATGGCTATGGAAGTGTGTGGGGCGCCGCAAAGTTCTGGCAAAACGTCAACAACTTCGATACGAACAGCGATCTCTACAAGCATAGCGACTACGGTGGCGGCACCTGGTCGTACCTAAGCAACAATGAGTCCTCAACAGTACTCGCCAACGACAACAACGGTTTCTCGGGCATTCACGCCACGAGTGTTGAGTTCTGCAGCGACGCCAGCACGGGCAAAAAGAGCCGCGTTGCCGAGCTCCGTGCCTACGGCGACAGTTCCTCCACGACGATTGACGGCAAGTCATACGCCGGAAAGGTTGAGCTGGTCCTCTACTCGTTTAGCAACGGGCGTACGCGCACTCTCGACACACACCTGCCGGTGACGGTCAACACTAATATGATGTACGAAGGCCGTTTTAAGTACCTGGATGCCGGTTACCTGCAAGAGCACGACGCCGTCTTTGATGTCGAGGCGGGCGATGTCGATGGCGACGGCGTCGACGAGCTTTTTGTCTACGCGGGCTGCTATGTCGACGAGAACGGCGTGCGCAAGGCTGTAGTCGACATGTATGACTTGGAGGGCGGCAACTGGAAGCAAAGCGTCGTCAAGATCGATGCCGGTAACGCCGCGGACTACACCACGCACAACAAGGGCGGGAACGACTCCTGGACGCAGCTTCAGTCAGCTCCTGTCGTTTCGCTAGCGGCCGGCGACCTCGATCGCGATTTTTTGCGATGACCTCGCCATCGTGGTCTCGGCACCCTACGGCAAGAAGAATATTGATAAGTCGACGCATTGCGAGCTGTTTTCGTGGGATGCATCCAAGGGTGCCCTCGTCCATGTCGATGCTCTGGGCGACGCGGGCGCAATCTCCCTCTCCGCGAACGGCAAGACCATGGTCGCTGCGAATGCGACGTTCGGCACGTTTGCCGCCTACGATGAAGAAGGAAAGAAGACGGGTGAAACCGTCACGGGCCTTATTCTTGCGGGCTATGACTGGCAACGCAGCGCTTTTGATTACGGCGCTTCTGACGGCAGCAAGGGGCTGTACGGCGCGCTGTACCGCTACGCGTATTTTGACTCGGAGTCTGGCGAGTTCAAGCTTTCCGATTGCAAGGAATACAGAGACGGGCTCCTCGCCTCCTATGGGCTGATGCATGTGCCCAACAGCGCATGGAAGGATAGCGCTCAGGATAAGCGCTATCCGTGCACCTTGGCGCCTATTGCCCTTGCCACTGCCAACCTTGACGGCCTGTCCGAGCAGCTGGCGGTCGACGAGGTGCTCGTGGGCGGCGATGTGTTCCGCGACTTTGCCTGCAACACGGCACAGAGCGGGGCTCAGGGCTTGGGGTCCATGGTCGGAACCATGAGCATGAGCGGTCAGCAATACAACAGCAGCAACAAGCATGACCATAAGGGTATAGAGCAGGTGTGGATCAGCGACGTCAAGGCGGGCAGCGTCTCGGGTTCGGACCGCTATAACGAGAGCTTTATCGCTGTGGTGGGCAAGCACCGCGACGAGGACCTGCGCAAGAACGATGACTACTATTGGATGACCACCTCGCATTTTTCGCTCGACGAGAACGGAAAGGTGCGCCGCGGCGAGGAGCAGGTGATTAGCGAGAGCAACCGTCGCGGCACTACCTACGGCACATTTATCTCGCTCGCGCTGCCCGATGTCGACAACGACAGCGTCAAGATCACGTACAAGGACCGCTACAAGGTCTATACCAACCCGCGCGTGCTTGCCGTGCTGCAGGATGCGCCCTATGTTGAGGATCTGGAGCAGGCATACGGCTATCTGGTGTTGGGCGGCACGTCATACGGAGAGGAAAAGGGCACGGGGACATCCCAGGGCTATACCATTGGCGCCGAGTTGGGCGTTGCCGTCGAGGTGCAGACCGGTCCGCCCCTGGTCGCGATGAATGCTTCAGTCGATTTTGCCGCCGAGGGATGCTATGACTACCGGAGCGAGCGCACGGTCAGCGCAAGCGTAAGCTATGAGTCGCATGCCGGCGAGGGTGACAAGGCCGTGCTCTACACGATTCCGATGGTCTATTACGAGTATGAGATCGAAAATGAGGAAACTGGTGGCAAGGGCGTGATGGCGGCGCCCGTGTCGCTCGGCGCGCAGACCTCGGTCGTTAATGCCGAGGCCTATGACCGCATTGCCAAACAGCACAATATGACACCGCTCAGCTACTTTTTGACCAACCGGTCGGGAGAACCCGGAACCTATCAAACGACGCTCAACGGCGAGACTCCCGTTGGGGATTCCTTTGGCCTGGGCAAGCCTGGCGTAACGCGCGCCTACACGCACGATGGGTTTAACGGCGCCGCCGCGCAGTCGGGGGCGAGCATTGAGCAGACCATCGAAGTCGAGGAGGGCAAGGAGCAGGAGCTCGAGCTCGGCTTGACGCTGAACGGCAGCGTTGTCATGGGCGCGAAGCTCGCAAAGCACGAGTTGTTTGGCGGCCTGTGCTTTGGTGCCAACGCCGGCTTTACTACGGGTAACTCCTCGAGTGAATCGACCGAATACGGCGGCACCGTCGACAACCTGCCCGAGGCCGCGCAGGGCAAGTACGGTTTTGTGTGGCGTCTGGGCGTCAACGCGGTGGATGTCGACAAGTTCGAGGCAGATTCGGGCGACAAGCTCGGCACCAAGGACACCGACCAGTTCTGGATCGTGGGCTATGACGTTAAGGACGTCGAGATGCCCGACGCGCCGGCCGTGACGGGCTTTACGGCAAACGCCGTCGATTCGACCAGCGTTACGTTTAGCTGGGACGATGTGCTCGCAAACAAGAGTGGCTTTAGCTACGGCGTGGGCATGCTGCAGAGCAATGCGGCGGATGCGGTCGTCAATAGCTGGAAGATTGCCGACAACACGCAGACCTCGCTCAAGTGGGATGGGCTGCAGCCCAATACGGAGTATCGATTCGCCATCGCCGCCGTTAAGAATGGATCCACGACCGAAACAGGTATTCGCTCGGCAATCATCACGGTCAAGACCATGCCCGATGGCATGACGATGACTGTGAGCGGACCTGCAGCGTATGCTGCGGAGGGGTCGGATCTTGGATACGACTCTTCGGTTGAGCGCACGGCGGGAAGCCACCTGACGCTCTCGGCGATTGGTCATGTGAAGCAACTCGGTGCCGACGATAGCGAAACAGGGCTGGCACCGACCTATATGTGGTACCGCAAGGGCCGCGGCGAGACAGAGTTTAAGCTCGTGGGTGCCGATGGCAACCTCGCGGCTGGAACGGCCTCAAAGCTCGAGATTGACCTGACCGCAGACGATGACGGTGCGCAGTATTACTGCCACGTGGGATACAACGAGGTGGGCCTCGACACCGGCACGCTCGTGAATATCGAGGCCGAGGAGACGGCGCTCACAACGGTGAACGCCACCCCGATCCGCACGCGCCGCCTGTTCTCACAGGCAAGTGCGGGCGCCAAGAAGTTCCTGGACCATACGCTGGTAAACACCGCCGGCCCAACCGATTCCGAAGGCTCAAAGGACCCCGAGACTCCTGAGACCCCGACGAACCCGGACAAGCCCAAGTCCGACAACGGAGCTAAGACCGACACCAAGGTCAAGACTACGACCACAGCGAAGAACCTCGCAAACACCGGCGACCAAACATTCGCCCTAGTCGCCACCGCAGCAGCAGCGGGAGCAACGCTCGTAGTGATAGCCCTCATCATGCTGATCAAGCGCCGCAAGACCCACTAGTAGCCAGCCGAACATATCGACAACCCAAAAACCCGGGTAGCCAAAAACAGGCCACCCGGGTTTTCTGTTGAGTGGAGACTCCGCAAGCGGAAACTGCATCCCACAATTAGCGCCCGGAACGGGACACATTTTCCGTCAAGCCCTCATCCGGAAAATCCATCCCAGTTTGAGCGCCCAGACCGGGACGCACTTTCCCAAAGGGTCCTCAACGGGAAACTGCGTCCCATAATTAGGCCGAGAAATGGGATGAACTTTCCCAATGAGAGCCAACCGGAAACCACGTCCCAGAATCAGCCCCCAAAGTGGGACGCACTTTCCCAACGAGCCTCAACCGGAAAATACATCCCGGAATCCAGCTGAATAGTGGGACACACTTTCCCAATCGGGTCCCAAGCGGAAACTGCATCCCATTCCAGACAAGAATTCCGGGACACACTTTCCGCAAACAAAGAAGGCCACATAACGTGGCCTTCGTCTTGCGCAGGACTGTCCGAGCAGGGAACCTTATATGCCTCCGCCCGGACAGACGTTTCAGTTATGAACTCGCAGCTAGTCGCTATTTGATCTTGGTCGTACCCGGTGCCAAGTTGGGGTCGGTCTCGTTGGCCTCGGTCTGGAAGTGCTCCGTATAGACGTTCTTGCCGTCGCGGAACATCTCGTAGTACTGCATCTTGGCGTAATCCTCGCGCGCCTTGGTGGCGGCTGCTGCGGCGGCGTCGTCACCGGTGACGTTGGAGGAGAGCGCCCAGCGCAGGCTGGCGTCCTCGTAGCCGACCGAGTTGATAGCAGGCAGCGACTCGCGCAGCGTCATGTGCGCTTTCTGGTAGTCGGTCAGCGGTGCGCCGATTAGCTGCATCAGCTGGGTGGACAGATAGTTGGTGGACAGGTCGTCGACCTCGCTCGTCTGGTCGCAGCCGGCAACGTCGTAGTTGGCCCAGATGATGTAGTCGGTCTGCCACAGACGTTCCTGGTGCGTGGCATCGTCCTCGCCGGTAAACCACTTATCGTTGAACTTGGACGGGAAGAACGGCTGATGGTCGCCCCAGAACACCACGACTACCTTGCGGTCGAGCTTGCTCAAGGCGTTGAGGAAGTAGCGCAGCGCCTGATCGGACTGCTCGATGCACGAGACATACTCGTCGACATCGGACAGCGTGCCGTCCTCGACGGTCTTGGCGTCCAGGTCGGTCGTGTCGATATTCAGATGCATCTGCTTATCGACCGGCAGCAGGCCCGTGTCGTAGCCCGAGTGGTTCTGCATGGTCACGTCGAAGATAAACTGAGGATCGGCGTTCTGGTCGAGCAGCTCAAGAATCTTGTCGTAGGTAGCCTGGTCGGTCACCATCCCGCGCAGGGTGTCGGCGCCCTGGAAATCGTTGATGGACAGGAACTGGTCAAAGCCAAAGTCCTTATAGACGTTTTCGCGGTTCCAGTTGGTGGCGTGGTTGGGGTGCATGGCCGTGGTGGAATATCCGAGCGACTTGAACTGCTCTGCCAGGTTCCCGGTCGTCTCCATGTTGTAGATGGTGTACGGATACACGCCCGAGCCCAGGTTGGCCATGGAGTTGCCGGTCATAAACTCAAACTCGGTATTGGCGGTGCCGCCGCCGTAGGCGCTCACGTAGAGCTTGCCGCGGCTGAGGCAGTTGGACAGGTTCTTAAAGTACTGCGGGCCTTCGTAGCCGGCGCGCATGTTCTGGTAGATCGAAAGGTCTGAGAAGGTCTCGTTCATGATGGCGATGACCGTGGGCTTCTCGCTATCGAACTGCTCCTCGGCGGCGGCGCGCTCGTCGCTCTTGGCCGCGTCGGACTTGTCGTAGGCCTTGGTGTACTTTTTGAGCGTGGCCTTGGCATCGTCGACGGAGTAGTCGGCGGGTTTGGGCGGCTTGATGGACTGCGCTGCGCTAATGAAAGCGGGCAGGTATCCCTCGCGCCAGTAGCTCTCGAGCGGGCGCCAGGTGTAGACGGTGATGCCGAGGGTGTTGTAGTAGTCGATAAGCGTGACGTGCGCGGTCACGCCGCCCAGGCACAGCACGGCGACGAGCAGGTTGGTGAGCAGCATGCGCTTGGCGTTGGCGGCGCCCTTCTGACGGTGCGGTGCCACCAGGCCGGCGTACTCGCATAGCAGCATGGCGATGGCGGTAAAGCCCATGGACAGCACGCAGAACAGCGAGATCGAGAAGGTGTAGCCGGTGCCGGCGACCGCAGCGGCGGTGGAGATGGCCGAAAGGTCGCCCGGCTGGATGGGCATGGATTTAAACGTGATGACGAAGAACTCGGCAATGCCCAGGACAAATAGGGCAAAGGCCAGGACCGCGGGAGCTGCGCCGTGGCGCTGGAACAGGAAGAACAGGCCGACCATGAGCGTGGTGATGATGGCCCACTCGAGCAGGATGCATAGGGGGTAGACCCAGGTAAAGTCGTGGTTGGATGAGACCTCCATGCCCAGCAGCGCAAAAACGCCGGCGAGCAGCAGGCACAGGACGGCGGCGACGAGCGGTTTGCCCACAAAGGTGCCGCGTAGGCGGGCGAGCTTGCCGGTGGGGGCGGGGGCGTCGGGCTTGGCGAACGCAAAGACGCGCGGGGCGATGCGGTCGCGGGCGATGCTGGCCCAAGCGCAGCCGGTGAGGATGGCATTGGTCAGGATGAGCATCGCAAAGGCGAGCGGCTCGTTTTGCGCGACGAGACCAATAGCGCCCCAGACGGTCAAAAAGAGCTGGAACAGGCCAAAGGTGACGCTCCAGGCGAAGGCGCTCTTGGTGACGGTGCCCGACTGAGCGCGAATGGCCTTGGCCTCGCGCAAGACAAGGTAGACGGTCGCCGCAAGACCGACGAGCGAGATGGCGGCAGCGAACATGCTGAGACTCCTCACAAACTAAAACCTACGAAAGCGGGGGTTTACCCGATTGTTACCAAGATATGCGCTGCAATTGGTGGCTGCGCACAACAACCAGCCATATTAACGCGCACGTGCGGCGGTGTGGCGCAATGTAGTGGCGACCTGCGCGATAATGGACGGGAATTACACGGAAACGTAAAGGCTTCTTAAAGAAATGGCGAGGGCAGGGCGATGAGCGAGCAGGTTTGCAAGGCGGACATGGGCGGCGACGGAGCTGCGGGCGTGGATATGTGCGGCTATCCGGTCGAGACTACGGGCAACGCGGTGCTGGACATCTTGGAGCATCGCTCGTCTACGCGTGCCTTCGCGCGTGATGACGACGACCGTCCCGTAGCGGTGACCGACGAGCAGCGCGCAGCGATTCTGCACGCGGCGAGTCGCGCGCCGTCGGCGGGCGCCATGATGATGTATTCCATCGTAAGCATTCGCGAGCAGGCCACGCTCGACCGTCTGGCCGATCTGTGCGACCATCAGCCCATGATCGCCAAGGCGCCCTGGGCACTAATATTTGTGGTCGACTATGCCAAGTGGATCGATCTGTTTGAGCACGTGGGCTGCTTTGAGCCCGAGTTTGTCGAGCGCACGGGCAAGGCGCCCCGCCGTGCGCCGGGTTTGGGCGACTTTGCCATCGCGGCCCAGGACGCCGTGATCGCCGCGCAAAACTCCGTGGTTGCCGCCGAGGCCCTGGGGCTGGGGAGCTGCTATATCGGTGATATCGTCGAGAATGCCGAGGAAGTTGCCGAGCTGCTCGATCTGCCGCCCTATACCATGCCGCTGTCGATGCTCATCATCGGCACGCCCCGTAAGGAGCGTCCGGCCATTGCGCATCCCGTGGTGAACCTGGTGCACGAGGAGCGCTACTGCCGTGCGGATGCCGCGACCATGGACGCGCAGGTGGCCGAGATGGACGCGATGTTCCGTCCGCATGCCCGCGAGGTGGGGGAGCGCGTCGTGGACATCTATACCCGCAAGCACACGAGCCCCTTTATGGCCGAGATGAGCCGCTCCATGGAGTGGTGGTTCAAAAACTGGCTCGGAAAATGACGAATGTGACAAGGGGATAGTCCCTTTGTCACATTCCATATCGCCGCGGTAGCCTAAAGACTGTATAAATCTTTATCTAGCTGGGAAAACAGTGCATTAAAACATGGGCCGATTGCCTATAATCCCTTCGAACATTAAAGTTGGGAGGAAACCGGCTTATGGAACAAAAGGCCAAGGAGGCAGCCTCGCACGCTGCGATTCCTGTGAGCATCTCGGCGATGCTCGTCACGCTGGGCGTGGTGTATGGCGATATCGGCACCAGCCCCATGTATGTAACCAAGGCACTCGTTGCCGGCAACGGCGGCATCGGAAGCGTCACGGAGGAGTTCGTGCTCGGCGCGCTCTCCCTTGTCGTGTGGACGGTCACGCTGCTGACCACCATCAAGTATGTGCTCATCTCGCTGCGCGCCGATAACCATGGTGAGGGCGGTATCTTTGCCCTGTACAGCCTGGTCAAGCGCTGCGGCAAGTGGCTCATCATCCCCGCCATGCTGGGTGGCGCCGCACTGCTCGCCGACGGCATCCTGACGCCGGCCGTTACCGTTACCACGGCCATCGAGGGCCTGCGCACCATCCCGGCGGTCCATGCTGTGTTGGGTGACGATCAGGGCCGTGTCGTGGCCATCACGCTTGCCATCATCATCGCGCTCTTCTTGGTGCAACGTATCGGTACGGCCAAGATCGGTCACGCCTTTGGCCCCATCATGACGCTGTGGTTTCTGTTCCTGGGCGGCACGGGTCTGTTCTTTGTCTTCCAGCACCCCGCCGTGCTGCTGTGCCTCAACCCGGTGCGCGGCATCGCCTTTTTGCTAAGCCCCAACAACCACGCGGGCATCATGATTCTGGGCAGCTGCTTCCTCGCCACCACCGGTGCCGAGGCGCTCTACTCCGACATGGGCCACGTCGGCCGCGGCAACATCTACGCCACCTGGCCGTTCGTTAAGTGCTGCCTGCTGCTTTCCTATATGGGCCAGGGTGCTTGGCTTATGAACAACGCCGCCAACCCCGAGCTCATGGGCATTGCCGACCTCAACCCGTTCTACCAGATGCTCGCCCCGGGCCTGCGCCCGTTTGCCGTCGGCCTTTCCACCATCGCGGCCATCATCGCCTCGCAGGCGCTCATCACCGGCGCATTCTCGCTGGTGTCCGAGGCCAGCCGCCTGGACCTTATGCCGCACATGCAGGTCTTCTACCCTGCCGAGACCAAGGGCCAGCTCTACATCCCCATGGTCAACAACGTTATGCTTGTCGGCTGCGTCATCGTGGTGCTGCTGTTCCAGAACTCGGCGCATATGGAAGCCGCCTACGGCCTTGCCATTACGCTGACTATGATGTGCACCACGCTGCTGCTCTTCTTCTACCTGCACGAGGAGCGCAAGCTCAAGGTTGCTCCGTGGATCTTCGCGGCCTTCTTCCTTTTGCTCGAAGGCTTCTTCTTCGTGAGCTCGCTCACCAAGTTCTTTCACGGCGGCTACTTCACCATCCTCATGGCTGCACTCATCATGGGCATTATGGTGTGCTGGTACAACGGCACGGCGGTCGAGCAGCGCCAGTTTACGCTGCTGCCGCTGCGTAGCTACCTGCCGCAGCTCAAGCGCCTGCGCGACGACGACCGTTACGAGCGCATGAGCGACAACGTCGTGTACCTGACCAAGGACACCCATACCGACTACATCGACCGCGATATCGTCTATTCGATCTTGGACAAGCATCCCAAGCGTGCCCGCGCCTGGTGGTTTGTGAATGTCGAGACCATGGACGAACCGCACACCTTTGCCTATTCGGTCGAGACGTTCGGCACCGACTACGTGTTCCGCGTGCATCTGTACCTGGGCTACAAGATCAACCAGCGCGTCAATGCCTACCTGCGTCAGGTTGTTCAGGACCTGGCTGCCACCGGCGAGCTGCCGCCGCAGACGCATGACTACTCGGTCTACAAGGATCCGGGTAACATCGGTACGTTCAAGTTCGTCCTGATCCGTAAGCTTCTGGCGCCCGAGAGCGACGTGGAGCCCAGCGAGCGCACGGCCATCACGCTCAAGTACATCATCCGCCGCGCCGCCGGCACGCCCGCACGTTGGTATGGCCTGGAGAACTCCAACGTGAGCTTTGAGTACGTGCCGCTGTTCACCAAGTTCAAGGCCGTGAATAAGATGCAGCGCCTGGCTCCCAACGAGCGGCCGTAGGCGCCGACAGGCTGCATGGAGCTGGTTTTCGATGGACAAGATTGAGGCTGGGGAGGCAAACATGGAAACAAAGGCGCTTGATGGCCGCGAGGCGGTGGTCGAAATGGTGCGTGAGGCGCGCGTCGACGCCGCCGAAGATCGGTTCTTTACGAATCGCGCCAACATGGACATGGCCGACCGCGTGATCTCGATCGTGGCACTGGTATTTGGAGCGGTGTGCGTGTGCGCACTGCTCGCGCACGTGCTGTTTGTCTAACGACTGCAGGTTGCAAAGGCTATACACTTGGAACCACCACAAGGGAAACCACCACAAAGGTGCCTGTCCCCTTTGTGGTGGTTTTTGTTTTTGAGAGAGGGGCGGGACGCTGATGGACGTCCGTACGGACGGCGATATTGCCGATAGCTTTTGGTGGCGGCGCACAACGCTGACGCGCCGCACTCCTCTGTATGACGCCTGCGTATCGGTGGGGCTGCTGGTCGCGGCGACGATTGTGGGCGCGCTGCTCGACCATCCGGGTCTCGCGCCGAGCATCATGATCGTCTATGTGTTCGCCGTTCAGCTGTGCGCATTCTTTACCTGGAGTCGCCTGTATTGCTTGCTGAGCTCGGCTGCCGCCGTGGCGCTCTACAACTTCTTGTTTGTCGACCCGCGCTACTCGCTGTCGCTTATCGACCGCGGCTATCCCGGCATGTTCTTCATCATGTTCGTGGTCTCGCTCGTGTCGAGCTCGATTGCGTTGGCCCTGCGCCGCGCCTTGGCACAGGCTGCCGCCAGCGACCGCCGCACGCATATGGTGCTCGAGACCAACCGCATGCTGCAGCGGTGCGCCGATCAGCATCAGATCGTTCACGCCATGGCCACGCAGCTGGCGCGTCTTTCGGGCTGTCCGGTCGTGTGGTACAGCGCCGACGCCGAGGGCGATGACCTGCTGCCGCGTGCGACGTACACAGCCGTGGGCGATGCCGCCCCGGTACACGAGCTGGCGCCGCAGATGCCGCCGCGGCTCTCGACGTCCGCCTATGTGGGAACGCCGCTCGACGCCACGTTTGGCGGCTCGGCGTTTTATGGCATCTACCTGACGGTTCGCACGGGCGACGGCTTCGTGCGCTCGGGCGACCCCGGCTCGGTGGTGGGCGTGCTGGCTATCGTTGCCGAGCCCGACGTGCTGACACATGAGGAGCGGACACTTGCCGATGCCATCGTGAGCGAAGGTGAGCTGGCGCTCGACCGCGCCCGCGCCATGGAGGCCCGCGAGGAGGCAGCGGTACTCGCCAAAAATGAACAGCTGCGCGCCAACCTGCTGCGCTCCATCTCGCATGATCTGCGCACGCCGCTTACCAGCATTTCGGGCAATGCCGACGTGCTGCTCGACCAGGGTTCGACCGGCACGGCCGTGCTCGATAGCCAGACGCGCCGCGGCATGCTCCTGTCCATTCGCTCGGATGCACAATGGCTCAACGCCACCGTCGAGAACCTGCTTGCCATTACCAAGCTCGAGGGCGGCGGCATGCATCTGTCGGCCACGCTCGAGCTCATGGACGATATCGTCGAGGAGGCGCTGCGCCACGTAAGTCCGGCCGTGCGCGAGCACGATCTTAAGGTGGTGGCGTGCGATGAACCGGCGCTCGTCAACGTCGATGCGCGCCTGATGGTGCAGCTGGTGGTCAATCTGGTGAACAATGCCATTACCTATACGCCCGCAGGCTCGCATATCGTGATCTCGATTAGCGTCGACGATGGACGCGTGGCGTGCTCGGTGGCCGATGATGGTCCGGGTATCGCACCCGAGGACCGCGAGCGGATCTTTGAGTCGTTCTATACCGCCAACCATGGTCTGGCCGACAGCCGCCGCAGCGTGGGCCTGGGTCTTTCACTCTGCCGTTCCATTGCGTTGGCACATGGCGGTAGCATAGAGGTTGCCGCGGCGGACCCGCACGGTTCGGTCTTTACGATTGAACTTCCTGCCGCCGACGTTTCGTTTGATAAGGAGTAGTGCCGTGCCGAACTCTGCCGTAAAACCGCTCATCTTGGTCGTTGAGGACGACCCCGCCGTCCGCAACCTTATCGTTGCCGCGCTCGAGGCGCACGGCTTGCGCCATATGGCCGTGGAGACCGCTCATGCCGCCATCGCCGCCGCCTCATCGCAGGCGCCGAGCATCGTGCTGCTCGATCTGGGCCTGCCCGATATGGACGGCGTCAAGGTGGTGGAATCGGTGCGCGCATGGTCGGGTATGCCGATTATTGTGGTCTCGGCACGCAGCGAGGACGCGGACAAGATTCGCGCGCTCGATGCTGGCGCCGACGACTACCTGACCAAGCCGTTTTTAACGCAGGAGCTTTTGCTGCGCATCCAGCGCATTTTGCAGCGCTGCTATCGGGGCGAACTGTGGCGGACTGCCGCAAAAACGCTCCAGCTGGGCCAGCGCACGGTGTATCTGGCTGATGCTTTGGTCCGCCTGCCGGATGGCACCGCCCAGCCCCTGACGGCCACCGAGCGCGCTCTGCTGCAAAAGCTGGCCGAAAACCGCGGCCATATCGTTACTTATGACGCGGTGTGTGAAGCCGTGTGGGGGGCAGACTATTACGGGTACGAGAACAGCCTGAATGTTCACATCCGCCACCTGCGGGAAAAGCTGGAACCCAACCCCAGCAAGCCGCAGTACCTTTTAACGGTGCGGGGCATCGGCTATAAATTGGCAGAGGAGAACGCACAATGAAAACTTTTGCAGCCCTGATCCGCCGCTATGTGCTGGCCACAGCCGCTATTGTGCTGCTGGTGGGCGGTTTGCTGGTGGGGCAGATTTTTTACGTGGGGTTCAAGTCCAACGCGGTGGATGCAACAGGCTACCGGGTCGGCGCCTTGGCTGATGCCCTAAAACAAACCGAAACCGGCCTGCAATGGGGTCGGGAACATACCCCGGCGGAATGGATGCAGGGCTATGCCTGGGCCATGGTGCTGGACGATAATGGCAATGTCATCTGGCAGCAAGACCTGCCGCAAAAGCTGAATCACCGGTACACGGCATCGGAAGTTGCCGTGTTCTCCCACTGGTACCTGGCCGATTACCCCGTGCAGTGCTGGGCGGCGGATTACGGGCTGTTTGTTGTGGCGGAACCGGTTGGAACCTGCTGGAAGTATAACATCGACATGAAGCAAAAAATGATAATAATGCTGGCCAAAAGCATTCAGCCCACCATGGTGGAGCTCCTGCTGGTGGTGCTGGGGTGCTGCCTGTTCTTCAGCTGGCGCGGGAGCAAAAGCCTGCAAACCGTAACAGCCGGGCTGGATACCTTGGCGCAGGGCGGTACGGTCAGCCTGCCTGCCGCCGGCTTTGCGGGGGAGCTT
>CAJMRN010000036.1 GCA_905215815.1 uncultured bacterium
GTTTAACGTCGGCATCTCGTTTGGCACCGCAGTGGGCGGCGCCGTGGTAAGCAGCATTGGCATTGCGTACGTGGGTGCAGTGGGCGCCGCGTTCTCGCTTGTGGCCTGGGCGCTCACGCTGATGACGATTAAGCTGGCACGCTGGGAGCGCAAGCGGGCAAAAGCGTAGGCGTAGATGCGATACTCGAGCTCGATGATGGCGATTGAAAGGAAACCGCTCATGCAACGCTTACTGTTTATCTGTCATGGGAACATCTGTCGCTCGACGATGGCCGAGTCGGTGTTTACCGAGCTCGTGCGCCGCGCTGGGCGCGAGGCGGAGTTTGTCATCGATTCCGCTGCGACCTCGACCGAGGAGATCGGCAACCCGCCACACCACGGTACCGTTGCCAAGCTACGCGAAGTCGGGTTTCCCGTCGTTGCGCACCGTGCTCGTCAGGTGCGTCGCGCAGAGTATGGCAACTGGGATCACATTGTCTATATGGATGCTGAGAACGCGCGTGGCCTGCGTCGCATCTTTGGCGACGACCCCGATGGCAAGGTCTCGCGCCTGCTCGATTGGACCGATCGCCCCGGCGACGTGGCCGACCCCTGGTACACCGGCAATTTCGATGCCACCTACCGAGACGTACTCGCCGGTTGCACCGCCATGCTCGAGCAACTGTAGGTTTGCGGGCGAACGAACCGCGCAAACCGCGCCATCGGCATACATCGAACGTGGATTTTCTCCCGCATACAGATTGAGCGTGGAAAATCTCCCACTTTGAGCGTTCAAGGGCGCCCTAAACGGGAGAAAATCCACGCTCGACTACTCGTCGACGATCTCGGCAAGCCAGACGTTCAGCGTATCGACCTCGGGACAGCAGAACTTTGCCGTGCCGGGCTCGTTGCCAGGCACGGTTCCGCCATAGCGCAGGATATCGATATAGGGAAAGCCCACATGGCAGGCCATGGCGCACATCTTGCCGCGATCGCGGTCGAAGTCAAAAACGTCGCCCGGCTTGTGACCATGGTGGCAACGGCACGTTCCCAGCTGGTCCACGCAGCTCACGCGGATACGCGGACGCTTGCCACGCGGCGCGCCGAGCGGCTTGCTCTCGCCCGCAGGCTTGATGCCGCCCTCGCCAGCGTTACTCATGGTCGATCACGTCCAAGCAGGCCTCGATGGGAAGGCCGGCCGACTTGTCCTCTTGGTCGGCATTGCGCTCGATAAGCTCAGCCACCACACGCATGGCATCGGACGTCGCGCGCTGCAGACTCCAACCTGCCATAACGCGGCCGACGAGCACCGCCGAGAACGTGTCGCCCGTGCCCGGGAAATACACCGGAATGAGCTCAAAGGGAATCGTGAAGTACTCCCCCGCTACATGGTCGTAACCGATAACCGCGTTCGTGCCATTGACCACGGCGCTCGTAATGACCACCGACTTGGCACCCAGGGCACGCACGGCGTCCACAAGAACGCGGCCCTCATCGGGCGTGATTTGCTCGGCAATGGGCGTATCGGTGAGCAGACACGCCTCGGTGTAGTTGGGCACCGCATAGTCGGCGCACTCGAGCAGGCTGCGCATGAGACCGATCGTGGACTCGGGCACGCCTGCATAGAGCTTGCCGTTGTCGCCCATGATGGGGTCGACGAACACCTTGGTGCCCTTTTGCGCGCGACGGTGGCAGAAGTCCGAAATAATGCGCGTCTCTTCCTCGGTCACGATAAAGCCAGTCGAGATGGCGTCGAACTCAAAGCCGAGCTCCTCCCAGATAGCGAGGCTCTGGCGGACATACTCCGTGGTGTCGTGGATGTAGAACTTGGGGTAGTTGAGCGTATCGGAAACGAGGGCCGTCGGCAGGTTGTGAATGCGATAGCCCATGTGCGACAGCACCGGCAGCATTGCAGAAAGCGCGACCTTGCCGTAACCGCACATATCGTTGATCAGCAGCAGCTGGGTATTCTTCATGAGGGTCTCCCTTGTTTCGGGCGCGGCGCGGCAGCGCCACAGTGCGACTAAGTGTAGCGCAGGGGACGTTGCGAGCGGAGGCGAGCGGTGCGAAGTGCAAATTGTTGCGGAAAGGTTTCGGAAAATGATCTCTTTTCCTCCGTCCCCAAGGGATCACATGCACCGAAACGGACCGTGGCGGAATCACAGATTGCCGCTTAGGAACGCTTGCAGCGTCGAGCGGTTACGGCGTTTGGTAAAACGCCGTAACTTAATAAGTTTGGTACCTTGACATTGATTTCTCATGCTCCTAGATTAGTTAGGCACAAAACAATCCCTCTACCTAACTAAAGAAAGGAGCGAAGCTTAGATATGTGTGTTGAACCACTCGTCCTTCCGCATGAGCCCGGCGGTGACCCGTCGCAACCGGTAGACATATCCGAAGCGGTCAGCGCCGAGGACAAACTCGCCAAGCGCATCCTGAGCGGCTTGGGATTTTGCGGCCATTACATGCACTTTCATGGCGGAGGCGTGTCCGGCAAGGCGCCCATCGTCTGCCTGCTCGCTAAGCAGCCCACCGGCGAGCTTTCCCAACAGGAACTCGGCATGCACTTCGACCTCAAGCCGGGGTCCCTTTCCGAGATCCTATCCAAGCTCGAAATGGGCGGCATCATCGAACGCAGTCGCAATCCCAAAGACCGCCGGCAACTCACCATACGCCTAACCGAAGCGGGATGGGAAAAGGCCCGCGTTGAGCAGGCCGCCCGCATTCGCTTTAGAGAGCAGGCCTTTAGCGCGCTCACCCACGACGAGCGCGAGGACCTCGCCGAAATGCTCGAGAAAATCCGTGTAACCTGGGAGGAACTGGATGATTAAAACCCTCATGGGCAGCATCCGTGACTATATGAAAGCCACCGTTGCCACGCCATTGCTCGTGCTTGGCGAGGTGCTCTGCGAGATGCTGATTCCATTTATCACCGCCAACCTGATCGACGCCATCAAAGACGGCACCACCGTAGCCGAGATGCTTCCCACCGCGGGCTTTTTGGTGCTCATCGCGCTGACATCGCTGGCTTTTGGCGCCGCTGCCGGCGTCACCTGCAGCCACGCGAGTTGCGGCTTCGCCAAGAACCTGCGTCACGACCTGTTCTACAAAATCCAGACGTTCAGCTTTGCCAACATCGATGAGTTCTCGAGCTCCTCGCTCGTCACGCGTCTGACCACCGACATCAACAACGTGCAGCAGGCCTTTATGATGATCATCCGTATCGCCGTGCGTGCGCCGCTGGTATTGATCTTCGCCTTTACCATGGCGTTTATCATGGGCGGCAGCGTCGCCATGGTCTATCTGGTCATCATTCCGCTGCTGGGCTTTGGACTGTTCTTTATCATCTTTAAGGTGCGCCCCATCTTCTCGCGCGTGTTCCACAAGTACGACGCCCTTAACGAGTCCGTCGAGGAAAACGTCACCGGCATGCGCGTGGTCAAGAGCTATGTGCGCGAAGACTTTGAGAAGGAGAAGTTCGCGACCGCTGCGCGCGACGTCCAGATGGACTTCACCCGCGCCGAGAAGCTGCTGGCCTTTAACAACCCCATGATGAACATCTGCGTCAACGGCGCGTTTGTCGTCATCATCTACCTGGGCTCCAAGCTCATTATCACGAGCCAGGGCACGCTGTTCGACGTGGGCCAGCTCTCCTCGATCTTTACCTATGGCTTCCAGATCCTCATGAGCCTGATGCAGCTGTCGATGATCTTTGTCATGGTGACCATGGCCGACGAATCGGCGCACCGCATTACCGAGGTGCTGGCCGCCGAGCCCACGATCGCCAATCCCGCCGAACCCGTGCTCGAGGTTGCCGACGGCTCCATCGACTTTGACCACGTGAGCTTTAAGTATTCCGCGCATGCGAAGCGCCAGGCACTCGACGATATCGACCTGCACATTAAGAGCGGCGAGACCATCGGCATCATCGGCGGCACCGGCTCGGCCAAGTCCACGCTCGTCAACCTCATCGCCCGCCTGTACGACGCCACCGAAGGCACCGTGCGCGTGGGCGGCATGGACGTGCGCGACTACGACCTAGACGCGCTGCGCCACCAAGTGGCCATGGTGTTGCAGAAAAACGTGCTGTTTAGCGGCACCATCGCCGAGAATCTGCGCTGGGGCGACCCGAACGCCACCGACGAGGAAGTCCGCGAGGCGGCACATCTGGCCTGCGCCGATGAGTTTGTCGACGGCTTCCCCAAGGGCTACGACACCTGGATCGAGCAGGGCGGCTCCAATGTCTCGGGCGGTCAGAAGCAGCGCCTGTGCATTGCGCGCGCTCTGCTGCGTCGCCCCAAGATCTTGATCCTGGACGACTCCACCAGCGCCGTCGACACCAAGACCGACGCCAAGATCCGCGCAGGGTTGGCAAGCTATCTGCCCAACACAACCAAGCTCATCATCGCCCAGCGCATCAGCTCCGTGCAGGACGCAGACCGCATCATCGTCATGGAGGGTGGCCGTATCGCGCAGATCGGCAACCATGATGAGCTGCTTAAGACGAGCGAAATCTACCGCGAGACCTTTACCTCGCAGAACAAGATGTCTGCCGAGGCCGACACCGAGGTATCCGTACCGCAAGCTCAAACCCAGGAAGGAGGCGAGGCACATGAGTAAGGCAACGACCGCCGAGCGCGCGCTCAACCGCAAGGGTGGCACCATGTCGCGCCTCATCAAGACGCTCTTTGGCTTCTACCCCGTGCTTTTGCCCCTCGTCGTCGTCGGCGTGGTGCTCTGCGCCATCATCAACTCCATCGGCGCGACCTTCCTTCAGAGCGCCCTGCAGATTATTAGCGAATCGTGGCAGTCGGGCGATTGGGAAGCTGCACAGCCCAAGATCGCACAGCTCGTGACCACCCTCGCCTGCATCTACGGCGTCGGCATCCTGTCCTCGCTCTTCTGGAACCGCGCCATGGCCATCGTCACGCAGGGCTCGCTCGAGAAGCTGCGCGAGAAGATGTTCAACCGCATGCAGGACCTGCCGATTCGCTACTTCGACACGCACCAGCGCGGCGACATCATGAGCCACTACACCAACGACATCGACACGCTGCGCCAGATGATCAGCCAGTCGCTGCCCAACCTGCTCATGACGACCATCGTCATCGTCACGGTATTCTTTATCATGCTGTACTACAGCGTGTGGATGTGCCTGGTCATTGTGGCCGGCGTCGTCTTTATGACCTTTATGACCAAGCTGCTCGGCTCCAACTCCGCGCGCTTCTTCATTGCGCAGCAGGCTGAACTCGGCGTGGTCGAGGGCCATATCGAGGAAGTCATGAACGGCCAGAAGGTCGTCAAGGCATTCTGCCACGAGTCTGCCGCCGAAGCCGATTTTGACGAGCGCAACGAAAAGCTCTTCGAGGTCTCGCAGAAGGCCAACATGTACGCCAACATCCTCATGCCTATCCTTATGAACCTGGGCAACCTGCTCTACGTGCTGGTCGCACTGGCGGGCGGCATTTTCCTGGCGCTGGGCGTGCCTAACCTGAGCATCTCGGGCATGACGCTGTCCATCGCCGTCGTAGTGCCGTTCCTCAACATGACCAAGCAGTTCTGCGGACAGATCGGCCAGATCTCGCAGCAGATCAACGCCGTGGTCATGGGCCTCGCCGGCGCCGACCGCATCTTTGAGCTCATCGACGAGAAGCCCGAGACCGACGAAGGCTATGTGACGCTCGTCAACGCGCAGGTCAACCCCGATACCTGGCAGCTCGAGGAGGCCGACCACCACACCGGCATGTGGGCGTGGAAACATCCGCACCGCGCAACCGGCGAGATCGAGTACGTACCGCTGCGCGGCGACCTGGTCATGGACAACGTCGACTTTGGCTACACGCCCGACCACGAGGTGCTGCACGGCGTGTCCGTGTTTGCCAAGCCGGGCCAGAAGGTCGCGTTTGTCGGCGCCACCGGTGCCGGCAAGACGACCATCACCAACCTCATCAACCGCTTCTATGACATCGCCGATGGCAAGATCCGCTACGACGGCATCAACGTCAACAAGATTCGCAAGGCCGATCTGCGCCGCTCGCTGGGCGTCGTGCTACAGGACGTGAACCTGTTCACCGGCACCGTGATGGATAACATCCGCTACGGCAACCTGGACGCTACCGACGAGGAGTGCATCGCGGCGGCCAAGCTCGCGGGCGCGGACGACTTTATCACCCGCCTGCCTGACGGCTACGACACCATGCTCACCGGCAACGGCGCCCAGCTGTCGCAGGGGCAGCGCCAGCTGATTTCGATCGCACGCGCCGCTGTTGCCGATCCGCCGGCGATGATCCTGGACGAGGCTACGAGCTCCATCGACACCCGCACCGAAGCCATCGTGCAGGCGGGCATGGACAAGCTCATGGAAGGCCGCACGACGTTTGTCATCGCACACCGCCTGTCCACCGTGCGCAACTCCGACGCGATCATCTGTCTTGATCACGGCCGCATCATCGAGCGCGGCAACCACGACGAGCTGATCGCCAAGCGCGGGTATTACTACCAGCTCTATACCGGAGCGTTTGAGCTGGAATAGCTCAAAACAGCCCCAACGCTCCCAACGGAGTTCCCCGAGGGAGACGGGGTGTTTACTCGGTGCTCAAACATTCTCGCTTCGCTGCGAAACTGCGCGCGGAGCAAACACCCCGTCTCCCTCGGGGAACTCCTACGCGCAGTCTTTTCTCGCAGCCTAAAAAGAAGTGGTGAGGCCCTGGCCGTTTGGCCAGGGCCTCATTTTGTAAGGAGTCAAAAAGTCCCGTCTCAGATGAGCTACTTGAGGAGTTGGGCCATGGCGTTGACGAATTTTTGTACTTGGAGGGTTGGCTCGAGCGGATAGTGCAAAAAGACCGGCACCTCTCGCCCGCACAGGAACGGTACGCCCACAAAGGCCGGGTGCACGCCCGACCATGCGCCGCAGGTAAGCACCGCGTCGCCCTTTTCCTCGGCTTCGTTAAAGAGCGCAAAGTCGAAGCTATCCACATCGATCACGTCCACGCCGCCGTCGGCCAAAAGGTCGATGCGCAGGCTGTCCATGGCGTCGTTGCCGTGGCGCAGTACGCGCAGACGCATCCCCTCCAAGTCGGCGACCGTAATGCGATTCTTGCGCGCCAGCGGGCTCGCGCGCGGCACGTCGATATAAAACGGCACGTTGACGATGTGGAGCTTTTGGCAGGTGTCGCCCCAGCGCGGGGTCGAAAAACTCGACTGCACCACATCTACCTCGCGACCAAGGCTGCGCATGACGGATTCGCGCTCGTCATAGAGATCGCTTACCGGCACGATCTCAAATCGCAGCGATGGCTCCAGCTCGTGCACACCCGTCCACATCGACAGCGTTTGGCGCCCCGGGCACATCATCGACACGCCCAGGCGCACGGCACCGCCATCGCCCGCGGCGCGTCGGGCACGGCGCAGCGCGTCCTCGGACTGCCGCATGATCGAGCGCGCGTCGTCCATCAGCAGAGCACCCGCCGGTGTCACCTTGACGCCCGAGTGCGAGCGTTCGAACAGCGTGATGCCAAACTCGGCCTCGAAACCCGACACCTGCTTGACGAGCGCCGGAGTCGATACGCGCAATTTTGCCGCCGCACGCGAGAAGCTTCTCAGCTCCGCGGCGGCCGATATGGCCTCAAGTCGTCGATCGTACACGTCAATCTCCCGTTTTCGCGCCCGTGGCCACATGGCGCCACAGGGGGTTGTTTTCGCAGGTCACGCGCTCGGTTAAGCATAAACTGCATTGCACAGTGTAAACCTACGGTTAACGCCATTCTAACAAATATGCAATTCACCTGCGTAAATGCAAAGCATACGATAACCTGCGAAAACCACGTGGGTCGATTAATGGGAACGACCCACCGGGAGGCACAAGAAGGGAAGTTCCTATGAGCAACTGGCTTAAGCTCGAGGGCGATGTCTGCGCCGTGACCGGCGCACTCGGCGGTATGGGCGTCGAGATTTGCCGCGAGTTCGCCCGCAACGGCGCCAACGTCGTCCTGCTCGATCTGAACGAGGAAAAGGTCAAGGCCGCAGCCGCTGACCTCGCCGCTGAGTTTGGCATCCACGCCGAGGGCTACAAGATGAACGCCACCGACGAGGCCGAGGTTCAGGCCGCCGTCGATGCCACCATCGCCAACTTCGGCCGTGTCGACGTCCTCGTCAACACCGCCGGTATCCTGCGCTTCGCCGCCATGGAGGACCTGCCGCTCTCCGACTGGAACGAGGTCATCAACGTCAACCTCACCGGCTACTTCATCACCTCGCAGCGCTTTGGTCGCGAGATGATCAAGGCCGGCCAGGGTCGCCTGGTGCACATCTCGACCGTTGCCAGCCACTCCCCCGAGACGTTCTCGGGCGTGTACAGCTCCACCAAGGCGGGCGTCAACATGATGTCCAAGATGCTGGCTGCCGAGTGGGGCCCCTACGGCGTGCGCTCCAACTGCGTCGAGCCCTGCTTCGTTAAGACCCCGATGTCGGCAAACTTCTACGCCGACCCCGAGGTCGAAAAGAGCCGCAGCCGCCTGATCGCCACGCGCCGCATCGGCGAGGTCAGCGATATCGCCAACGCTGTCATGTTCCTGGCATCCAAGCGCTCGGACTTTACCACCGGCGACGCCATCAAGGTCGACGGCGGCTTCTCCAACATGATGGGCGACCTCACCGCCAAGCCCGGCGGCCGTCGCGTCTATGCCGACAACTACCTTAAGAACAAGGGTGTCGAACTCTGGTCCGATGAGTCCGGCGTTGCCAAGCCGACTGACCAGTAAACCAACCTGACAGGGAGGACCCGCGGACACGCCCGTTCCTCCCCCGTATCGATTAGAAAGAGTCCAATGGCTTCCACCAACTCCAACAAGGGTCGCGCCGTCGTGCTTTCCGCCGCGTGCGTCACCATGTTCTTCATCAGCTCCATTGCGCTGTATTCCGTCGTGAGCAAGAACCTGCTCGCCGTCTACCCCGAGTGGTCCAGCGCTCTTACCTGGGCCTTCCCGGTCTTTCAGACCATCATGGCCGTGACGGGCATCTTCGCCGGCCGCATCTCCGACAAGATCGGCCCGCGCAACGTCGTGATCGCCGCCGCCGTGTGCTACGGCGTGGGCTGGTTCATGTCCGGCACCGTCACCGAGCCGTGGCAGTTCTACCTGTGGTTCTCGCTCGTCGCCGCCGTTGGCAACGGCCTGGGCTACAACCCGGCGCTCACCACGGGTCAGAAGTGGTTCATCGACAAGAAGGGTCTCGCCTCCGGCATTACGCTCGCCGCTTCGACCGCCGGCCCCGCCGTGCTGTCCCCGGTGCTCGCCTCGCTGCTCATCCCGAGCCTGGGCATCTTCGGCGCCCTTAAGGCGCTCGGCGTCATCTTCTTTGTGACGATCGCCGCCTCCGCCCTGTTCCTGAAGGCCCCCGAGGCCGGTTGGCTGCCCGAGGGCTTCGAGGCCCCCAAGGGCGGTGCACATGCCGGCACCTTCGGCGACCTCACCCCGGGCGAGATGGTCAAGACCCCGCGCTTCTGGGTCCTCATCGTCACCTTCGCCTTTGCCGCCACCGCGGGCACCCTGCTCGTGGGCAAGGTTGCCTCCATCGCCGCCGTCCAGCTCTTCGCCGACCCCACGAGCGCCGCTGCCGTCGCCCTCGGCGGCGTGGTGGTCTCCGTCAACACCTGCGCCAACCTGGTCGGTCGCCTCTCCTTTGGCCAGATCATCGACAAGCTCGGCGCCTATAAGTCGCTGCTCATCAGCCTTGTCGTCACCATCGTCGCCCTCGTTATCATGTCGATGAGCTTTACGCAGAGCATGTTCTTCGTGGCGCTCGCCCTGCTCGGCTTTAGCTTTGGCGCTCTGCTCGTCATCTACCCGCCGCTCACCGGCGGCGCCTTTGGCACCAGCAACATCGGCGTCAACTACGGCATCATGTTTTTGGGCTACGCCGCTTCCACCTGGATCAGCCAGCCCATCACCGCTGTGCTGTATCACGCCGAGGCCGGCAGCGCCGCCTACCAGCAGTCCTTCTACGGCGCCATTGTGATCGCCGCCATCGCCGTCGTGCTCACCGTCTACATGATGGTCTCCGACAGCAAGAAGAAGTCCGCCTAGTTTTACCGATGCGACAAAGGGACAGCCCCTTTGTCGCATTCCACCGGTCACCAGTATTAAGGAGTCGAAATGTCTGAGCTCAACCCCGTCCGCATTGCCGTTATCGGCGCCGGCGCCATGGGCCGCAACCACATCCGCTTTGTCACCGAGGAGCCCGAGGCCGAGCTCGTCGCCATCGCTGACGCCTTTGAGGGCGCCCGCGCCACGGCCGAGGCCGCCGGCGTGCCGTTTTATACCGATCCCGCCCAGATGATGGACGAGGTCAAGCCCGAGGCCGTCATTATCGCCACCCCCAACGACCTGCATCTGGGCGTTGCCCGCGAGGCCATCAAGCGCAACATCGTGCCGCTGGTCGAAAAGCCGATCTCCAACGACCTCGAGGATGCTCAGGCCTTCGCCGCCGAGGCCGAGACCGCCGGCGTGCCCGTGCTCGTGGGCCAGCACCGTCGCCACAACCCCTTCGTCAACAAGGCCAAGGAGATCATCGAGTCCGGCGAACTGGGCAAGCTCACCGTATCGAGCTTCCACTACATGATCTATAAGAACGACGAATACTTCGATGTCGAGTGGCGCCGCAAGAAGGGTGCCGGCCCGATCCTGGTCAACCTGGTGCACGACGTCGACCTGCTCCGTTACCTGCTGGGCGAGCCCGTTGCCGTCCAGGGCATGCAGTCCAGCGCCGCCCGCGGTTTTGAGACCGAGGACTCCGCCGTGGTCAACGTCCGTTTTGCCGATGGCGCGCTCGCGAGCATGACCATCTCCGACGCCACCGCCAGCCCCTGGAACTGGGAGGCAACCGCTCGCGAGGATCCGCAGTACCGCCCCTTCGACGCCGACGCCTACTTTATCGGCGGAACCCTAGGCGCCCTGTCGCTGCCCCGCCTGCACCAGTTCTCCTACGACGGCGCCTCTAACTGGCACAAGCCGCTGCAGATGGAGATTCCGGCCGTGGACCCGGCACTGCCGCACAAGATGCAGCTCAAGCACTTTGTGAAGGTCGTCCGCCGCGAGGTCGAGCCCGTCGTGACCCCCGCCGATAACGTCAAGACGCTCACGCTTCTCAACGCCATCAAGGAGGCCGCCGAGACCGGCCAGCTCGTCGAGCTGTAATGCCTTAAGGGCGGGCCGCGGCAAACCCCATGCCGGACCCCTCGGCCCGTTACCAACAAGCCCCTCTTCTTTGCCCCGCGAGCAGCCTCCCGCCCGCGGGGCTTTTGTGCAGTGGCATGTGACAAAGGGACAGTCCCTTTGTCACATCGCGGGTGGTATCCTTGGTAGCCCTGTGCTGCAAACGCACCTTAAACGCAAGGAGTCCCATGGATCTTATCGCCCAGCTCGCTCGCGAGCTCAACCTTAAGGCCGCCAACATCGAAGCGGCCGTCAAGCTCATCGACGAGGGCAACACCATTCCCTTTATCTCGCGCTACCGCAAGGAAGCCACGGGCGGCATGGACGACGTCGCCCTGCGCGCGCTCGACGAGCGCCTGTCCTACCTGCGCAATCTTGAGCAGCGTAAAGAGGACGTCATTCTGCTCATCGACGCCCAGGGCAAGCTCACGCCCGAACTCGAGCAGCAGATTCGCGAGGCCACGCAGCTCCAGCGCGTCGAGGACCTCTACAAGCCCTACCGCAAAAAGCGCATGACCCGCGCGCAGAAGGCCCGCGAGGCAGGCCTGGAGCCGCTTGCCAATATGATCATCATGCAGGCCTCGGCCAAGGGCAGCGCACTCGACACCGCCGCGGCATACGTCAACGAGGAGGCCGGCTTCGACACACCCGAGAAGGCGCTTGCCGGCGCCGCCGACATCGTGGCCGAGACGGTGGCCGAGGACCCCGAGAACGTCGCCGACCTGCGCGCCTTTACGCAAAACACCGCCGATATCGTCGTCGAGGCCACCGACCCCGCCGAGAAGACCCCCTATGAGCCGTACTACAACTATGACGAGCCGCTGCGCCGTATACCCAACCACCGCGTGCTGGCTATCGACCGCGGTGAGCGCGAGGGCAAGCTCCGTGTGCGCGTGAATGTCGACGGTGCTGCCGCTGCAGCGCGCCTGGGCAGCCGCTGGCCCCGTCGCCAAGGCGTCTTCGCTCCCGTCTTTGACGCCGCCATCGCTGACGGTTACAAGCGCCTCATGGCCCCCTCGCTGGAGCGCGAGGCCCGCGCCAAACTCACCGTTCGCGCTCAGACCGAGGCCATCAACGTCTTTGCCAAGAATCTCGAGGGCCTGCTCTCGGCACGCCCCGTGCGCGGCGCCCGCGTGCTCGCGCTCGATCCGGGCTACCGCACCGGCTGCAAGATCGCCGTCATGGACGAGACCGGCAAGCTACTCGACCACGGCGTGGTCTACCCCACCAAGCCGCGCCACGACGTCGCCGGCACCAAGCGCGAGCTCGCCCGCCTCGTCAAGAAGGACGGCGTCAACACCATCGTCATCGGCAACGGCACCGCCAGCCGCGAGACCGAGGAAGTCGTCTCGGAGTTCATTGCCGAGCAGGCACCCAGCCTACGCTACACCATCGTTAACGAAGCCGGCGCGTCGGTGTACTCCGCCTCCGAGCTCGCCAGCCAGGAGTATCCCGACCTGGACGTCACCGTGCGCGGCACCATGAGCCTGGGCCGCCGCCTGCAGGACCCGCTGGCAGAGCTCGTCAAGATTCCGCCCCAGTCCATCGGCGTGGGCCAGTACCAGCACGACCTTGACCAGGCCGAGCTCTCGCGCACCCTGGGCCACGTGGTGGAGGACGTCGTCAACCGTGTGGGCGTCGACGTGAACACCGCGAGCGCGAGCCTGCTGGGATACGTATCGGGCATCACGCCAAGCGTGGCCAAGAACATCGTGGCCTACCGCGAGGAAAACGGCGCCTTCACCGATCGCCGCCAGCTCAAGAAGGTCCCCAAACTGGGGCCCAAGGCATACCTCAACGCCGCGGGCTTCCTGCGCATCAGCGGCGGTAAGAACCCGCTCGACGCGACGAGCGTCCACCCCGAAAGCTACGAGGTGGCCACGGCCGTCCTGGAGCGCGCCGGCGTTGCCGCCAGCGAACTCAGCCGTGGCGGCGTACCCGATATCGAGCGCCGCCTGGGCAGCATCTCGGCGCTGGCAAGCGACCTGGACTGCGGCACCCTCACGCTCATCGACATCGTTAACGAACTCAAAAAGCCCGGCCGCGACCCGCGCGACGACGCGCCCGAGGTAGTCTTTAGCCGCTCGGCGCTTTCCATCGACGACCTAGAGCCCGGCATGGAACTCAAGGGCACGGTGCGCAACGTTGTGGACTTTGGCGCCTTCGTCGACGTGGGCGTGCACCAGGACGGCCTCGTGCATATCTCCAAGCTCGCCAACCGCTTCGTCAAGCACCCGAGCGACGTGGTGCGCGTCGGCGACACGGTAAAGGTGTGGGTGGAAAAGGTCGATCGCGACCGCAAGAAGATCTCGCTCACCATGGTGCAGGGGAAGTAAACCGCCAAAGCAAGGGTACCCCCTGTAGCGATGTGCAAAATCGCGAGTATTCTGCAATTTCTGCCGCTCCGAACGCCCCTCAGAGGCAATATAGTCAAAAACAGCCCCCGTTTTAGCATCATCAGAGCCAAAACGGGGACTATTCCGTGCTTCAGCTAGCTGGTAAAAGCCTTTACCTTGCTGAATACTCTCAATTTTGCACGGCGCAGGCGGGGGTACCTTTGTCCACGGCAGAATATGGAAGCCAATCACCAACCTACTGGCAAGTTCGTGTCGGCAGCCCCGGCCTTTCCTTTGCCTAGCGCGACCCTCGCGAAGCGCGTGAGCGATAGGGAAAGGAAAGGCCGGGGCGAACAACCCGCGGCGCAGCCAGTGTTCGCGTTACGGCAGAATATGGAAGCCCAAAGCGGCGATATCCTTGGCAAAGCCACGGACGGTGTCGAGCGAGACCTCGTACGGATCACGGCCGATGTTCTTGCGCTTGGCCAGGATGCTGTTGGGCACCGTGATGATCTGGCAACCGCAGGCCTCGGCCTGGTAAATGTTGATAAGCTCACGCGTGGACGCCCACAGGACCTCGCAGTTGGGCTTGGCGGCGGCCTTCTTGACCGACTCCGTCACAAACGGAATGGGGTCGACGCCGGTGTCGGCGATACGGCCGGCAAAGAGCGAGATGATGGACGGCGTCTCGGCGTCAACGGCCTCGACCATCTCGTCGACCTGCTCGGGCGTAAAGATGGTGGTGACGTTGACCTTGATGCCATCGGCCGAAAGCTTGCGGACCAGCTCGGCGGTGGACTCGCCCTTGGTGGTCACGCACGGAATCTTGACGTAGACGTTGTCGGCCAAGGTAGCGATCTCGCGAGCCTCGACCTCCATGGTCTCGACGTCATCGGCAAAGACCTCAAACGAGACGGACACATCGGTGATGTGGGTCAGGACCTCCTTGGCAAACGCGCGGTAGTCCGTCACGCCGCCCTTCTTCATAAGGGACGGGTTGGTCGTGAAACCCTGAACGTTGCCGTTCTCGTACATGTCGAGCATGCCCTCGAGGTTTGCACCGTCAGCGAACACCTTGATTGCCATCTGCCTGATTCCTTTCGTTTGCATGCGGCCGATAAACTGCTAAACACTTTACCTATGTTTATCAAGGCGTGAGCTGCGGGTTTTTATCTTCTCGGCGAACGGTATAAACACCTCAGTGTTTGGATTGATAAATCGATTGAGCATGCAAAAGCAAAGAGTCGCAGTTTGAGCAAACGTCAGAACGCGGGATTCATTAGATGAGGCCGAAATGCTGCATCGCTGTGACGGTGCCGTCGTGTGCGACATCGTCGGTCACGTAGTCGGCGACCGCCTTGACCTCGGGCATGGCGTTGCCCATGGCGACAGCCGTCTCGACCGCAGCGAGCATGCCCAGGTCGTTACCCGAATCGCCGAAGCCAAAGGTGCGCGCGTTGCCGGTGCGACCCAGGTATTCCAGCGCTCGCGCCACGCCCACGCCCTTGTCGATGCCCTTGGGGCTCAGCTCGCGATTCTGACCACCGGTGTTGCACAGCTCAAACTCGCGATCGATAAAGCCATCATCGTTGGCTACGCGAGCCAGGTCGCTCGCGACGATGCCTACCTTGCCCACGCGCAGACGGCCGTCGACGCGCATTTCCTCGGTGCTGTGCACCACAGAAGTGCCGATCAGAGACGACTGCTCAACGCCCGCGGGTTCCAGGGCAAAAGTAGCCACGTTGGTCTCGAAAAAGGCTTCAATCCCTGCCGCGACCATACGGCAAGCGAGCTCCGCAACAATGTCTTCGTCAAAGCAGTCCTCATGCACCACGCGGCCCTCGACCTCGAGCGTGGCGCCTGCCATGGCAACGATGCCCGCGGGGTCGAGCGCACGCAAGCTGTCCGCGATGAGCCACAGGGGACGACCCGTGCAGATAAATGCCTGGTGTCCCGCGTCGCGCAGACGATGAAACGCCTCGACGACCGTCTGCGAGGGGTGAACCGCCGAAAAGTCCTTGTCGGTCATGTTGTCGGGATCGAACGACGTCAGCGTGCCGTCCACGTCAAAAAAGAGCACGGCGGAATCGGGGCACGCATCAATCATATGGGTTCCTTTCGGGGGCGAGAGTAAACGAAGTATCCATCATATAATGGAGCGACGCAACCAGAGAGGTCACCCATGGAATTTTACGCAAGCTGCCCCGAGGGCTTTGAGTCCGCACTCGCCGATGAGCTTAAACGCCTCGGGCTTTCGCATGTTCGCCGGCTGAAGGGCCGCGCTACATTTGAGGGCGAGCTCGAAGAAGGCTACCGCGCCTGTCTGTGGTCGCGCCTAGCGAGCCGCGTGTTTGCGGTGCTCGGGCGCTTTGAGGCGCAGGATGCCGACGAGCTGTACGATAGCGTTTACGACATCACCTGGGAGACCATCATCCGCCCCGGCGCCACCATCGCCATCACCGCCCGCGGCGTGACCGAGCAGCTGCGCAACACGCGCTTCTCGTCCCTGCGCGCCAAGGACGCGCTGTGCGACCGTCTGGCCGAGACCACGGGCCGTCGCGCCGATGTCGACGTTGCCGATCCCGACGTTCACCTGTTGCTTTCGCTGCGCCAGCGCCGCGCGAGCATCAGCCTGGATCTTTCGGGCGACCCGCTGTTCAAGCGCCTGCCGCCCGCGGCGACCCGCGCCGGCGAGGGTACGCACGTGCTGCGCCCCGACTACGCCGCCCTGGTGCTTTCGCAGGTCGGCTGGACCATGCTGTGCGAGCGCGAGCTGACGGCCGACGATTACGAGAACGAGGCTCTGCCCACGCTGATCGACGCCTCGTGCGCCGGCGGCGGCCTGCTGCTGGAGGCCGTGAATATCCTGACTGACCGTGCACCGGGCGCCGCCCGCGAGCGCTGGGGCTTTGAGGGCTGGCAGCTGCACGACGCCGCCCTGTGGGAGCAGCTGCTTACCGAGGCACGCGAGCGCGAGGCGGCAGCACGCGAGCGCCAGGCACGCATCGTGGCCGTGGATGTTGACCCCGCCGCCCGCAAGACCGCTGAGCGCATGGTCAAGTGCGCCGGCTACAAGCGCTTTGTCGATTTTTGCGCCGCCAAGTCCGCCACCGTGCTGGACCACGCGGGCGCCGTCGCCGGTGCCGCCGTGGTCGCGGATACGACCGAGACACCGCTTTCGCTCATGCACGACGCCATGACGCTGGTCGGCGAGCTGCGCCGCGCGCCCGAGCTTGCCGCGGCGCCGGTCGCCGCACTCACCCGCGACGGATTGCTGGCCCGCGCGCTCCACGCCGAGCCCGAGCGCTCGATTGCCGTCATGCCCAACAACGAGGAGGCGACCGTCGAAGTCTGGCCTTCGCTCGACCACGCCGCCGCAGCGTTTGAGGCTGCGACCAGCGCGGATGCTGAGGGCGAGACTGCGGGCGCCGACGACGTCATCAGCGACGAAGCCCCCGCCCCCGCCATGCCCGAGCCTGCCGCCATGCTCGACCTGGGCGACGGCAAGCCGCTGCCCGTGCTCATCCCGGAGTCCGAGCAGTTCGCCAACCGCCTGCGCAAGAATGCCCGTCTGCGCCGCAAGTGGGCCAAGCGCGAGGGCGTGAGCTGCTACCGCGTCTACGACGCCGACCTGCCCGACTACTCCGCCGCCATCGACCTGTACGAGGGCTGTCCGCAGACGCCGGGCCGCTGGCTCGTCATCGCCGAATACGCCGCGCCCAAGACCATCGACCCCGCGCTGGCCCAGGCCCGCATGCTCGACATCTTGGCCATCGCGCCGCGTATCCTGGATGTCCCGGCAGAACACGTGCACGCCAAGGCCCGCATGCGTTCGCGCGGCGGCTCGCAGTACGGCAAACAGGGCGCCGGCAAGGGCGCATCGGGCGAGCGCTCCAACATCGCGCGCCGTCGCCTGCCGCTCATCGAAGAGGGCGGGCTCACCTTTGCCGTCAACTTTGACGACTACCTGGATGTGGGCATCTTCCTGGACCACCGCGTCACCCGCAACCTGGTACGCGAGCACGCCAAACAGGCGCGCCGCTTCCTCAATCTGTTCGCCTACACCGGCACCGCTACCTGCTATGCGGCAGACGGCGGCGTCGAGGAAACTGTGACGGTCGACCTTTCCAACACCTACCTGGACTGGGCCGAGCGCAACATGCGCCAGAACGGCTTTGTGGGGCCACAGCATCACTTTGTGCGCGACGACGTGCTCGCCTGGATTCGCGACCAGCGCCAGACGCGCAACCGCTGGGACCTGATCTTTGTCGACCCGCCCACGTTTTCGAACTCGTCCAAGATGGGCCGCCGCACCTGGGATGTCCAGCGCGACCATGTTGAGCTTTTGGCCGGCGTATCTCGCCTGCTCGCACAGGGCGGGCATGCCATCTTTAGCTGCAACCTGCGCGGTTTCCGCCCCGAAACGCGCAAGCTCGCGCGCGCGGGTGTCGTGCTGGAGGACATTACGGCGCAGACCATCCCCGAGGATTTCGCACGCAACCAGAAGGTGCATCATTGCTATATCGTGCGCCGCCTGCCCATCGAGGACGCCATGGCCGAAGTCGGCTTTAGCGCTGAGGAGATTGCCGAGCGAACCGAGGAGCTACGCAACCCCGAGGCCCGCAAGCCTCGAGCAACGACGCCCGCGCACGCGCAGACCGGCAACGGCAAGTTCAACTTTGCCGGCAAACCCTCCCCCGCTGGCAAGCCCAAAAAGAAGAAGTTCTACGCCAGCAAGCCCAAGGGCAAGTAAACAAAGTTGCGGTGGAATAGTTCCTAAAAATGCCTGGTAAAAGCCCAAACAGGAACTATTTCACCGCAACTCATAGTGGGATGGCGGATGCCGGCCTATCCCTGGGTGACCAAGCGATAGCCGATACCCACGTGCGTTTGGATATAGCGCGGATGTGCGGGGTCGGACTCGATCTTCTTACGCAACGTGCCCATAAAGACACGCAGGCTCGCCAGGTCGCTCTTGGTTGCCGTACCCCAAATCTCGTGCAGGATAAACTGGTGCGTCAGCACCTTGTCGGCGTTATGCGCCAGCAGGCACAGGAGCTTGTACTCGATCGGCGTCAGATGCAGCTCCTCGCCATCCATCGTGGCGATGCCGGCATCAAAATCGATATGCAGCTCACCGGTATCGAACGAGCCCTCGGAGGCAACGCCGCCCGTTTGCGCATACGAAAGGCGCCTGA